>DGYJ01000014.1:39010-53703 GCA_002396665.1 Bdellovibrionaceae bacterium UBA5009 | reverse complement strand
GCAACTACGCAATGAAACCGCGCTCAAATAGACCAAAATCGCTACCAAAATTTGTGCATTTCTTGATTTGTAATTGAAGCGATGACCAGCCGAGTATGTTACTGAGTGTAGGAAAAATTTGCTGCAAAATGAATTTACAAAATGCCGCAAATTTTTTTCAAAAAATGTAGCATTTTGATGTTTTAAATATTGAACTTCTTGATAACTTTTCATTTCCACCTCAATTGTAATGATATTTGGTAATCAGAGACTCTATAATGCGTCCTATCGCGGATAGTATGTTTAAAGCCTGTTTTTCATTTTCAATCACTGAATCATGATTCATTTGCATAACCTCTGTTGCCTCTTCCAAGTGTCCAATGGCTTTGTAAATTTCGTCGTCTGTAACTTTGTTTTCTGAGTTCATTTGCTCCTCATTTTCGTTCTAACTTATTCTTTGTTTTTAAATATACTTCTTGGGAATTAATGACGCTATTAAGGCCAACGATTAATATTCGCTCCTTTTCTAGCAAAAATGGGTCGGTTGATACTTTGAACCTAACATCTTCTTGTTCTCTTAAATAACGCATCTTTTTCAGCACGGCCAACTGAGAGGCAATAACAGAATCAACTTGGTCTTGTCTTTCTGTTAGATTTGCACAAGCTACTAACCCCAATGTGAAAACCAAGCTTGTCATTAACAATTTAATAAATTGGATCATTTTTCACCTTCAGTAGCATTTTTCTTTAAATTCTTTTTATTAGCGACCTGTATGCGAAGCTTCACCCAATCAAAGAACGGAATGCCTGGAGATTCCTTATCATATTCGATTTCAAGCCAGTCTTTTGCTCCCTCACGTTCTTTTTTGAGGTCTTCAATAGGCTTTTGCCAATGATCTTCAATTAATTTTTCGACATATCTACAAATGCTAATTTTTTTCTTATAGGTTTTGTCTCTATTAATCTGCTCTCTTGCCGCATCAATAATTGCAGAATATTTTTGACTCAAGCGGATGGTAGCTCCAGTTTCAGATTTTGATTTGGGTTTCTCTGTCGCCAGTTTAATTTTTGCATTTTCCATATTTTTCCTTCCTAAAGTGTTCTACCTAAAATGAGTTCTTTTAATAGTTCCTCAATCGAACCAAATTTTATTCCTAATTCTTTTTCCAGTATTATTCTTTGTGCGTTTTCAATTGTTTTCTCCTCTCCTTCCGGTCCCCAAAATAGAGATTCTCTAGTTTTTGCAATACGAACTTTTGGATATTTTCTAAATTCCTTTTCATTTTCCTTTAAAAATTCATCCACAGGCTTAAGCGGTACAATTATATTCAAACGACTACCTTTTTTTACTATTCGATCTAGAATTTTTCCTGTCGATAAAAATGAAATTGGATCTTCGAAAATGAGAAGCGGATTGTTCATGCTTTTAACCATTGATATAAATGGTTGCCGTAGTCCTTTTGAGCTGCGAGTGACCCAACCAGTTTTTTGGCGATAGAATGTTATACTCGAGTTTGGATTGTCCTGCGGAACAAACTTTAATCTGCCAGACCTCGTAATTTTTATTTTTCCGATTTTGGAAAGTGACGACATAACGTTTGATAATTCGCTGAAGTGATTCGAAAATGAGACTTTTTCTTTTCCCGAAGTTTCGCGGTAGGGCGTTGGTGCATAGAAGGCTTTAAAGCTTGGTGTTTTTTCCTCTACGATATTTTTCACTTTCTTTACTTTGTCTGTGGAATCGAATCGTTTTAATGTTTCTAACCAACTCTCTTTGTGGCAGTAATTTATGAATTCGAATGCTCCGCCACGGGCCTTGGTTTTTTCGTTAATCCAGCGATTATCTCTTAATTTTACATGTTCTCTATGCTCTAGACATTTCAATCCATCTTTGTCTAAAGAAAAACGAATTCCCTGTTCGGTTGCGTATTTTTCGATGTCAATACTTTGGACAAACTTTATCAAGTCTTTTGGAATTACCAAGTCACTATAGCGATGCTCAGGAACAAATAAATTTTTGCTGTTACGGTGAATAACCCAATAATCAGAAAAGTCGATTTCTTCTATCGGTCTCTTTTTCAAACCAGCGCTCGAAAAGTTTTTATAGTTTTCTCGAAAAGTTTCTTTAAGTCCAGATTTTGAGTATTTTTTACCAAGAGCATAGGCATCGTCACGTTTTGCCTTTCTATCTGGATAGATATAGCTAATGTTTTTATTCTCGACCCTAACTTTGATATTAAACTGATTTAAAACTCCAGCATATTCATCAAAGGAAGTGGCAATGGATCTTGCAAAATCTGCTTTTTCTTTCAAGTCTAATACCCATGAAAATCCGCTTCGTTTGTGCTGGTCTTTGATTTTTTCTGGAGTTTTTTTCCATCGCTCTTTGGACTGATTTTCAATGATAGAAAGACCTTTTTCGATACATAGTTCGTCACTTTTAGCACGAAGATCATATAACACGTGTTTTTTGTCATGTATCCTTTTGCCAGTCTCAGCGTTTACAGGATTAATCATGATGTGATTATGAATATGGTCTTCGTCGGTATGAGTGACAACGCAAAACTCATGACCCGGAAACAACTCTTCGACCATTTTTTTTGCCAAAACTGGATATTCCTCAGGAGAAAGTTTTGAACTATCTGAATCCTTAAATCCCTGAATTACATGAATTGCGTCGAAGAAATGCTTTGCTCCAAAATGCATTTGCGTTCCTATGAATTGTTCAGATACAAGCCCCTCGCTACATCCATTTAATTCTATGGGATCGTCGGCATCTCGACCTTTGAAAAGATATTCTTCTAGGGCCAATACATTTCTATTTCGAAGAATTTTGATGTATGCCATCCATCCTCATGATGTATAAAAATAGAATTTTCAATTGCTCTCGGACTGGATTTAAATCGGTATGTTTCACCAGTTCGCCGTAGTTTGCGGCGCGCGCAAGTTGATTGATATTGTTTCCAATTCGCTTGAACTCGGAAAGAAATTTAGCTTCGCCTTCTTTATCAAAAATTAGTTTAACTGGAAGGCGATTAAAGTAATTTTCTCTGAGAATGCTTGGAGCACTCCAGCCGAGCAGGGAGCTTTCTTTTTGCAATCTTTCTAACTGATCATCTGTCAACCGAACAAACACACCAGGACGTGATGGTTGTGACTTCTTCTGATCTTCTGATTTCAATTTTGACCTCCAATTTAAAAAGTATCGGTCCATATGAGTGTCTGTAAAAAAAGCATAAATTCTTCATGGCAAGCATGGACTTGGATATCCAAGTCCTCAATTGTTGGGGTGAACCCCAAGCCCCCGTATTAAATTCCAATTACCTTTTATGAAATCATTCCTGCAACTCGAGTTACTGATGTGGAGGCTTCAGATAATTGCTGTATAGCCACAGGCATATGATCTCCGCGACTGCTTAAAAGCCATTGTCCGGCAAAAATTCCTACCATCGCAGAAAGTCCAGGACCTATAGCAATTTGCGCCCAACTAATGACAGATGAAATATAATAAGCTTGATCGCCTATAAGCATTGCTGAGTACAATGAATAAGAGTCTGTCAATTGACCAAATAGTTTCATAGTTTCAGGAACTACAAAAACGTTTGTTAGAAGGTGATAAAGTCCAGTCCAAATCGGAACCCACAGGCATACAGATAGGTAGACCATCCACCACCAAACCACCATCCTCCACTTAAGGGCAATGATGAAGAATGGCAGTAGGCAGCTTACGACTAGCAAGGCAGCCTTTGTCAGTCCTAAGATCATGGGTGCTGTTCGAAGTTGTTCATTAAACTCTTTTGCTCGTTCGACTGCGAGACCAGCCCCTGCTGATTCTCTGAAATTGAATATTCGAAGGAGGCCTTCGTGGCTAATTAAGCGCCCCATGTATTGGAGTATTCGTCCGTATACTCCTTGAGTTTCGCCGCCGTTCATTACACCTAGGCCTTTTTCACTTTTATCAACATAAAAATTTAATAGGGCAGAAGAGATTTTAAAGTTCTCCATTTGTTGTGTCGAAATTTGGTGTGGCCCCTGAAGTTTTGATAGTACTTTCTCTTCCCAAGACATTGATGGCATAGCAATTCTATGAAGATCATTCTGAACTTCTTGACGTAATTCGAAGCAAGTATTTCCACCATCTAAAGGAATCTCTAAAAGAGCATTGGAATTACTTTCTGCTAAGTTTAATACTCCATCTAATCCCAATTTTTGATCGTTTACCGACTTTTCAAATGATGGAAGTATGCGATCAATACAGTCTTGCGAATACAACTCAAGTTTAGATCTGAGATTCGGATCATCAATTGTCGTAGCACCTGCAAGTAACAGTGCTTTATAATATAAATTGGGTGACTCTGAATTCGAATGAGGTCCTTTCATTAACCAGTCTGTCATTTTTGTCATAAGCCAACCGATTTCTTCCGCGCTACGAACCATGAGGTCCACAGGAAGACTTAGGCGTATGTCTTTATCGACACTGCCTAACCTAGATACAATGTAAGGACTTGAGTCCCAAGATTCTCTTGAAAAGTTTTTAACTAGGGTAGGGCTGCTGACCTTCAAGCAAGC
Source organism: Bdellovibrionaceae bacterium UBA5009 (assembly GCA_002396665.1). Lineage (GTDB taxonomy): Bacteria > Bdellovibrionota > Bdellovibrionia > Bdellovibrionales > Bdellovibrionaceae > UBA5009. Next base: position 49,155 of record DGYJ01000014.1, on the reverse strand, counting down.
AATACCCAATAAATAACATACTATAACTTTTACCAATGATCCGACTGAAACGTATGAGGAGCTAAAAACTGTAGTTCCCATTTGGCGGGCGAACAGTTGAATTACAGTAGTCATGAACAGAATTCCGAATATCAGTAAACATAGCGCGCGAACAAAATGATCGCTTACAAGAAATTTTGCGATCTCTGTGTACCAATAAAGACCCATGTAGGTAAAGTAAGCTTCGACTGCGGTAAGCGCATGCATAATTAATTACCTCCTGTGTTGCAGAAAGTAGCGTCAGAGCAATCAAAAAACATTTCTTTGAGCCTTCCTTGATTTGTTTTTGAGGCTTGGCCTTCTAGATTTCTGCGAGAAACACTTGATTCATAAAATGAACCATCTTCTTGAATGGAATTCAGTACTGAGCGAAGTTGATCGCCTCCTGATTTTTTCATTTCCAAAGTCATTTCAAGTGAGTCCTTTAGTTGAGATCTAAGTTCCATTGCTTCCTGTTGTCGATGTTGTGGAAGATTTGGATTTCGTGAAGCAAGGGCTAATACTTCAAGACTTTTTTCGGCATCCTGGGCGACTTTGTTTGCAGCTACAACTTGTGCGAGTCTGCGTATGGCCTCGCGCCGTGTGCTATTTGGTAGATAGTAAAGTTTTCGGACACTGTCTTGTGCTACATCAATTGGCAGGTCATTTTCGAAAATTTCAGAAATTTTTTTGCGATTTAAAGCAGAGAAGCTGCCTTGGACTTCATTCCGTTGCATTTCGTCTAATAAGTCATTTAACTTTTCTGTAACTTTTTCAGATTGCTCACGAATATATTCGCGTGGAGTTGTCAATTTTGATTTTTGCCCAAACTCGACGTTAACTTTACCGTCAGCGACAACTGTATCTCCTACAAAGGCCTTGGTCATTTGGATGACTTTATCTGCATCGTCACCCTTAAGCCCAGCCCATCTTGCAGAGGACTCGATAAGAGCATTCGTTTTTACTGAACCATTTTTGCCTCCTGCCCAATCCTCAAGCTTGCTTAAGCCATGACCACATTCTTCCAATGCTGTTTTGACATCTTGACCATTTTCGCTCATCTTTCGTCGTACACACTGTTGTTTTGAAATATCATAGTCTGCTACACGACTATCAACGTATTTATCAATTAGGGAACAACTTTCAAGATTCAATTGGCTTAAAAAGTGAGCCGACATTCGCATGTGTTTGGCAATCGCACAATAGGATGGAGACAGGTAACAAAGTGCCAGCATTCCTCCGGCGCTTTGAATTTGATTTCCCACTCCTTTAAAAAAGTCATCACTGAGTAGATCTTTAAGATTTCCCTGCAAGTTAGTTGCTACATTCATTTCTCCGCAACTTGATCCAACCTCAACGCCAGCCGATAAGTCGATAACTTTATACTTGTCTAAGGATGTCGGGCTTTGGTCGGAAAGGTCTCGAAGGCCTAACGAACGAAACCTAGTTGAATTCTTGTATGAAAAATCAGCAAATGCATCTGACGTAAAAAAGTATGTCCAGATTGTTAACAGCATCACAAACAATTTCATTTTAACCTCATTTACTTAAGTCCAAAATTGAAATATCCAATTCCTTTTCGCTGAGCTTTTGCTAACGCTCGCAATTGATCCCTCTGCATCTTTATTTCTTCTTTTTGTGTTCTCCGCAGTTGGATATCATAAAGTCTGGCTTGTGTTCCAATTTGAGGACCTAGAAACAACTTGCGATAATCTTTTTCAGACTTAGCTCTTTCTCGAAGCTCTGACATGACTTTTCCAAGGACCGTTCTTTCGTTTTCAACTTTGCTAATATCAAATGAAGAAAAGCCAAGTTTTCCATTCATAATAACTTTGTTAAGGTATCTTGTGTAATTTTGCTCGGCAATTTGACGAGACTCTTCAAGAATTTGAAATATCATGGGGTCTTCTTTTTTGTAATTGTTTGTCATTCTTGAGAATTGATCGTTTGAAAAAGCATCGTGTTCTTCCACTAGACTACGAATTTGAAAAATTTCTGCTCGACGGTTGTCGCCCAATCCTTCAACTTTCATATCTTACTCTCTTTCTACGCTATTCCGTTCGGAAAATTCGAAACTAGGTAATCAATTGCTCTTACGGCATCGTCATTAAACTTCTTTAAGCTTTTTAAAGCTTCGCGTCCTTCCTTAGCATTGGTAGGGGATTGCCAACGTTCATGAGGTGTTTGTTCGTAAACTAAAACACCACGTTTTCCTGTGGACTTCCCGAGATAATAGACCTCGCTGTATTTTCCTCGTTCTGTCTTGAGAGACGCGATATTTTCTTTATCTGCCTCAGTTATTTTTTCAGAGTATTTAGAAAGCGTTTGAACATTATCTTTATCCATTGCTAAGAAGCAAAAATGTTCAGCAACCTGAAAAAGAGCTACACAGACGGGAATCTCGAAAAAATTTTGAGGTCTATTTGTGGCTCCATATATCCAAAAAGCATCTTTTCTGCCAGTTTCAGCCTTGTTGATAAAATATTGAGTTAGTATTTGGCTTTCTCTACCAAGAGCCGCAATTTCATCTAGAATCACCCAAATTTCTCTTTCTTGATTTTCAGGTTGAAGTTTAAGCTGACGAATTTCCTCAAAGATGCTTCCAACTGTTAGATTCAGCAAGACAGGATCTCCATGTATTTGAACGAGATCGTAAACATAAAAGCGTTTATCAAAAGCCAGGCGCTCTTGAGTTGGACGAAAATAGTTTGCGTAGAGACCGTCGCCGTAAAAGTTTCTAAGTTTAACTAGCAACTCTTCAATGGGCTGTTTAAAGTTTTTAAAATTTTCGTTTCCTGGCAGATAGGCTAACTCGGCTGCCAACGAATCCATATCTACACATACGGCGTCATGTGCCTCAAATTCAAAGAGGTCTCCGTCAACAAATTTTAAACCAGCAGCAAGACGTTTTTTCTTATATGCTAGCTTTATTGCTTGAGAAAGAACTTCCTTATGTTCACTTTCAATTACAAAGCTTGGCGAAGTCATTCGGATAGCCTCGCAAATCCAGTTTGTAATCACAGAAATTTTTTTCTGATCATACAAGCCTCGAAATACGCTTGCAGGGCATGGTTTGTTATGATTGAAAAGATTAATTTCGCCGTCATAGAATTTTACGTTCATAGTTTGGCTAGTATTAAAATCAATTACGATAACTATTGGCTCAATCTCAAGAGCTTTGATCCCATTCAGAGTGGAATTGAGAAATGCGGATTTTCCAGACCCTGAGTCACCTAGGAAAACTCCATGCTGACTTGTTTCCCCTTCAAGAGTTGAAAAGGGGACAAGGCTTCGATCTCTAGATCTGAAAACTTGGTAAGGTTTTTTTGTTCCCTGAAAAGAATCAAATATAGGCAAAAAGTTTACTATTTCGCTTCTATGAAGTGGAATATGTCTTTGGCTTCCCCATTCGCTTTTCGGGTCGTAATGGAGTGGGAGGCTTGACCGAAGCAAATCAAATCCGATATCAGTTTCGATGATTGAGTTGCCATCAAATGCTTCAACTGCAAACGCTGCTACTTTATTTGCTCTGTCGCTAACATCCTGCTCAGACTCTCCGTAAACAGTAATACTCCAAGTCAAATGAATGCAAGGATCACCTTCGGATAGTCTTCTCTTGGTTAACTGAATTTCTTCAAATTGACGCTTGGACTTTTCTGAAAAGCTATTTTTTGTACACCATTCTTTAACACCTAAGAAACGGGATATTTTAGCTTTCGAAGGAAAACTCATTCTAAGAGATAAGGTAAAAGGGAAACCTAATTTAAGAAAAAGGCTAGCAACTCCTTCGTAGTGATCCGAAGGGACTAAAAGGCTCACGGTCCGAGACTTCATTTTTCCCATTAGACCTTGTGAATTTGCTTGAATCGGTTCAAAAATGAATTGCTCGTTCAGTGGTACGTTTTTGTTTATGGAAGCAAGCTTATCACCCCATGAAAGACCAAATCCGTTTCGAACCAAACCTCTAAGATGTGAGGCATCAATTCGATTAAGTTTTAGTTTTCCGATACTTTCGAGTCGCGAAAGAATTTTTTCAAACTCTTCAACTCGCTTTTCAAATTGACCTAAGCTATTAAGCACTGTCTCAGCCATACTTTCCGGGAGGAAATCTGACATATTAAAGAGGCTTGTTTCAGGAACGAAGCGAATAGAAAAGTAGCAAGAGCGATCAAATAGTTCTTGAGAGATAAATCCTTCAATTCTTTGATCTCGCAAGAATTTTGCAACTTTGTTTTCCGAAGTAAAACCGAGGTTCATTTTTTCAGTTAATTTTTCAGATGCTAGTGGCGTTTGTAAAAAATAGAATTGAGCAAAGCAGTTGGATGGCAGATTAAGCCATTGTTCAAGTTGGCTGCGAAGATCAATAAAGTCATCGACCTTCATTGGCTCATGCTCTTTCAAGGCGAGTTGATAGACCACTCCTAAGGAATTATCTTTGAGAATGAAAAGACGATTTTCAGGCCTAAATTCGTTATAAGGAAGAGTCTCAAGAATATTTATTTTGGTCTCCTTTGTTAGCAGTGAATTCAGTTCGTTCGTTTTGTTCATACTTTACCTCATTGAATAGCATTTTTTTTGAGAGCAGCGTCATCAAAGATCCATTCCGACTCATTGATAACAAGAAGGAGGCGTCCACCAACAAACCAATCTCCGGAGGGCAAAAGTCTTCCTCCCATATATAATTTTTCGACTCGTTGCTTTTTTCGTTTAGGTAATTCGGTTCGCGTTTCAGGAAGCGAGAGTTTTCCATATTCAGACCGAAGCTCCATTTCTCGAGTACTTTCGGGAAAAGAATTACAACCAACTATTAAATTAGCGAAAAAGATCAGTAGTAAACTCGAAGTTATTTTCACTTGAGTCCTCCTTTTTAAAAAAATCGTGTGGAATTTCAATATCACTTCCAATGACAAGCCATGCATCGCGCCCTGAAGTAACTTTCATGGTGGGTCGAAGGCCTTTTAAGTATGAGAGATAATAATCAGCGACCATGGTTCCGACTTGTTGACTACTTTCTTTTAGAACGACAGAAGGAGATTGGTCGTCAATTCCTTTTCCACCCATAGATTTAGAATTTCGTTCTAGTGATTGGCCAAGTCCTTCGACTAAGGCCTTGGCAAAGGCTGATTGCGCCACTCTTCCTTGATTCAGATTTACTTCTGCTTTTAATGCAAAATCGTTATCTTTTGTGTCTGCAACCCAACCAACTAACTTATCTCGCTTAAAGTACATCCCTGATTTGTTATAACAGCTTATAGAATGTGGTGACATTTGTAGTCTCTCGGTAGAGATGTCCCCTTCAGCCTTAGCCACAATAAAGCATCCAGAAAGGTCAATACGGCGATTATTCGGTTTCACAAATGCATAATCAACTTGAAGTAGTGCGGGATAAGTTTCACCCATCGGAACTTGAACGCCACTAACAATTTTTGTCTTTACATAAGAGCCGCTTGGAATAACTACTCCGGTCGGCTTGTCTTCGCGAGCCACTGACACAGGAAAGGATATTGAATATGGTCCAGATTTTTTTTCTTGTAACTTTTGACGTCCGACTCTAGGGGAGATTTCTGGAGAAAATTCTTTTGGGCCGTTCGGGACATGCGAATTTTCGGAGAGTGTCGCATCCTCATTATTTTTTTTATCTGGGGTATTGGTCTCGTTTCGAATTTCCTTTGTTTGTAGGGGCTCTCGAGATGTAATTCCATTGTGTACATCCTCTAGTAGTTTTTTCATTTCCGACATTTGCTTTTGTAGTTCACGATTGTCGTGTCTAAGTTTTTCTTGAGTTTCCTCAACAATCTCAATTTTATTTTCTGCAAGATGCTTATAAGGGTTTTCGACGACATGCTTTTGAGAAAAATCGCCATTTTCTTTTTCATATATGTATTTTGTTTTTGGCTCTTGGCTGTTAATTCCATACAAGAGGAAAACAAGGACTGAAGCGCCTACTATGGCTATTCGTCTTTTGTCAGCCTTAAGCCATTCGACAAACCATCCATAATATTGTTGAAGATATTTTCTAATTTTTTCTTTCATTGGTTTTCCTATTTTGACTTTTGAGATTTTGCTTTGCTTTCGTAGATCTCTACCTGGTCACCAAGGTCGCATATCTTCATGCGATTTATATTAACGGAAGGATCAGTAAGTATTGTTACAATTGTTTTATTTTGTCCTGCTCCCACAGGATTCAAAATATTGTTTTTGACATGAATCAGCGGTGAGCGGCTTAGGTCACGATTTTTAATCAAGATGTTTTCTTCTCTAATTAAGTAAGGTTTTTTGAATGAATCGTTTACGAATTCAATTTCAAATACTTTAAATGCAGAATTCTCTGTTACTGCGACAAGTTTGGCTTTTGGCCCATAGCCAGCACAACTGACTGCTAACGAATAATTTTTCTTTGAAAATCCCACTGGAGTATCGCCTTCAAGAACACTTCGCATAATTGAAAGATCTGCAATTTGTCCTTGAGCCTGTGGCTGCGAAGGTTTAGGTGATTCATGGACTCTTTTAGGTTCAAAATCATAAGACCCTGGTGCTTCAGCATTTTCAGTGATCGTGAGTTTAATTTTAACAATCGTTCCGTCATTTAGTAATACTTCAATTCGCTGTGAACCATTATTAGTACGAGGTTTTAGTTCAAGTTCCCGATAGTCGGGCTGAACACCCGTTGAGCTTGTAGCTTTCACCGAAAACATAGTTGCATTGTCGATTCTTGCAACAGCACGCGGAAAGCGGAAGTATGTCGGAGCCGATTCCTTTGAATCGGTTAATGCTGTAGAACGAATTGGAAGTGATATTTCATCACTTCCAAAGGTAATTGTTTTGGCACTTGCAGAAAATGAAATCCATGAAATGAGAAAAAGTATTTTTAGCATTTTTGTCTTCCTTATTTTTGGGACTCTGTCTCTTTTGTAGGACCTCGAGTAATCTCGTTAAGTTGAAGTAGCCACTGATTTCGCTCATAATTTGTGACAACTTTCATATCCATCGTAATAAGCTCTTCTCGGTTTTTTCCGACTGTAGTGCCAAAACTAGGTTGAATATGGACAATTGCTTCGGCGTGGATATGTCCATCCTTTGAAAGCTCAATTTTTTTTGAAACAACCTTCAGTTGTTCTGCAAGCCCTTCGTCTTTAACCATTCTTCGGTACTCTTTTGTTTCTCGCTCGAACTGAATTCTAAGATCAGGAGTCATAAAATCTTTAAGTATTCGATAATTTTCCTCTATATTAGAGCCATCGACTGTTCCAAGTAGATTTAAATACATAACCAATGTGCCATGCATTTGTCTTTCGCTAATTTGACCCACATCAACCTCTGTAATTTGGTCAAGTTTTGAAGGCACTAGGGCAATTCGTTTTTGGCTAAGTTTGTCGCTGAGATCAATAAGATGAGAAATAAAGATTAAATTCCCAATCAAGGAAATTGCTAAGATAGCCTCAATACCTAAACGAACGTGCTTTTTCGCAGCTTCCAGTGCTATATAATTAGGTACATTCCTGAGTCTTTCGGCGGTGAGCTCCTTTAAACGAAAATATGTTTGACGGCGTTTAGCTCCCTTTTTTAAAAAGTTTACTCCGAAATCAAAAGTATTGACTGCGTGGGATTTCAATTTTTTTATCATCGGAGGTAGGCTTCCTTGCCTATCTCCAAAATTTTCTGAATCTGTCATTGGCCGTCTCCTTTAGCGACTAAGACCTACGGTTCTTTTCTCCATCGCAATTGGACTTACTGTAAGGCCAAGTTTTTTTGAAAGTACTTCTGAATCAACAATAGTGACATGCTTATCATCGAGATTTACGACGAAGCCTCTAACTCCTCCATCATATTTGACTGAGCCTGTCGGTGCGACAAATGTCCGACCTTCGCCGTTGCCCAAAACTCTCATGCGTGCAGTGGACTTTTCCATTTGAGTATTTTCAAAACTTGGAGCTTTTCTGGCTGCAAGTTCGACTTTCTCAGCGGATTTCAAAACAACTTTCATATAGTCACGCTGAAAATTGCTTTTTAAAAGTAAGGTGTGATTTTCATTAAGATGTAAAGATAGATGTCCCAGTTGTGGATTATAAGACAGTCCTGTTAAATTGACATAATTTTTTCCCTTCATCTGTCCCAAGACCTCTACTGGAACGCTTAAAAATTGGGGTTTTTCGACTGAGGGAACTGAACTTTGTGTGGACTCCATAGTTTTTGATTTTTCGTTTTTCATGCTTACTCCTTTGTTATTTTTAAATAGCTGCTAGTGACTTAAATGATCCGAAAAGTCTAAATCCGATGGCATCCCAAAAATCTCGGCCATCATGTTTAATCATTTCCCAACTATGCATGTAGCGCTCGGACAGCGTGCGTTCTAAACTGTTTTGTCTTAATACTCTCTGTTGATATCCAAGCATCGGAAACATTGTGGACGATTTGCTTTTTGAAATAACATCATCAATGGTTTCAATGACGCCCATTGAAACTAAAATTTCGCTACAATCACGACAGCGAAATCCAGGAATGTCTTTGATCCAAAGATCTTGACTGGTATGTTTTAAATCGAACAAAATGAAATCGAGTTCGCGACTGTGGCAACGATCACAGATATCTAAGTATTTTTCCAAATTACCTCCTTTTAAACAATGAGCATTGATTTTTTATTCAGTCCCAGAAAACCTGGAATTTTGATTGGTGTGAGTCGGTTTATCTTGTGAACTATGTACCCTTTTGGAACTTTTTCGCGGAATGGCGGCCAAATCACAACAATTGAAAATAGCACTGCCAACAACAATAGTGGTTGAACATCAATAATTCCAAAATAAGCAAAGCTGGTGACAGCAAGTACAGCCTCGTTTAGCTCAAGGTAATCAAATACCATGACTGGCTCTGGTAAAGTTTTTTGAATTGAGGTGGCACGTTCTCTGCGTATTTTTCTGTAATCAAACATTCGATACTTCCATATATGGCACGTTCAAATTAGAGAGTATGGAGTCTCCACCTTTTGTTCCAATTTCTTTTACAATTTTAGGAGTAAGCAAAATAATAAGAGCTGCGCCAAATCCAAGTGCAAGAAGTAAAAAATGGCTTCTAACTAATCCTACGCAGCCTATGATTAGAAAAACTCCAGCAACAAAAGGTCTGATCCATCCGAATGTAATTTTATCAGTAGTCTTTGTAATACTTCCTAATGTATCAAGTTCGCCGCTAAAGTCTGATCCAGGGATGTCAACGGCATGCGATTTTGCTGCAAAAAGAAGGATGCCAAGAACGAGAAAAATCAGATACATTAATTTTTCATCTCGGCGTAAGCTATTAAAATCCTGTATGATTGTTTTAAACATATAATATCTTTCCCTCGCAAAATAGTGCGAGAATTACATACTTATTTGAATCTGGGCTTCTAATTTGATTTTTTTAAACCTCGTTGAATTGTTTGAAGAATTTCTTTTATATTTTTTCGACCAGTCATTTGGTAAGCCCTGTTTGATTCTTCTTCAATAGCTACAAGAACAGGAACTGCCTTTAAATTTAACTTTTTAAGTTCTTCAGAATTTGCATAATTCCAGGGTAAATTCAGACCAGAAACTGCACGTTCACTTTTATCGACTCTTATTGCTTCCACATAAATGCCTCTTTGTACCATTTGGTTGATTGTTTGGAACATGCTATGGCATGAAGGGCAGGTGGATTCGAAGTAGAAAATAAAACGAAATTTTTTCAATTCAACTTCTTCAGAGGTTGTTTCATTTATTTCATTCTTTGGAATGTTTGTTTTGGTTTGTGCTACATATTGGGAACGAGCCACTTCATATCTTTGCAAAAGCAAATTTCTCATCTCCTGCCATTTTTCAAAATTTAAAATATTTTCCTTTGTCGGACGTCGAAGGGCTTCAACTAAGGGCGCTGGCGGCATATAATCTCCTTCTTTAAAAAATTGATCGTTTTCGATATTGAGTTGTTCATTCCAGCTAAACTTTTGTTTAGTGGGGTCTTTAATATCAGTTCTTTTCTTTTCCATTTTTGTTGAGATATCTTCATCAAAGAATTTCACGCCGTCTGAGAAAATTCCTGCGAATGAATGTGTTCCAAATGTTAAAATAATTAATATAATTTTAATCATTAGTGGTATCCTCTATGTCTATAATTCC
>DGYJ01000014.1:27201-38902 GCA_002396665.1 Bdellovibrionaceae bacterium UBA5009 | reverse complement strand
TCTATGTCTATAATTCCGGATGCCGATTTTTCTAAGGTGTATTGCTTTAAGGTGCGAAATCCTGGAATAATATTGTTTCTTCTAAATTCGCGAATTTGTTCCTGTGTAATGGATTCATAGACAAGAACTCTTCCCGTGGCCCCTCGATAACAATCAGAATTTGAACATCCCAAAGGATTTCGCTTAAAGAATTGAACTTCATCAAAAGCCATGCCCTCGAGTTCTTCATTTAAATTTCGAATCTCATCTATTTCGACTTTGAGCTTGCAGCAGTTGCACAGACTTTTCTTTAGACTGAGTGCGGAAATGAGGCGAACATTAGAGTCTATAACATCCTCAGCAATGCCTAATCCTTTTAATCGTGTGAGCGCTTCTAACGCTCCATTTGTATGAAGGGTAGATAAGACTAAGTGACCAGTTGATGCCGCCTTAAATGCAAGTTCTGCGGTTTCTTCGTCTCTAATTTCTCCAATCATTAAAACATCTGGATCTAGTCGCAAACTGGACCGAAGAGCATTTTTGAAATCAATTTTTCCGTCAGAGACTTCAATTTGCATTAAGCCAGGGCCTTCATATTCGACAGGATCTTCAATTGTAATAACTTTTGACGAGTTGCGATCCAATTCCATGAGGAGCGAGTAGAGAGTCCATGATTTTCCGCTTCCTGTTTGGCCACAGATTAGAATAAGTCCGTTGCTGAATCCTAATGCTTTTCTAACTTCAGTCTTGAAAGCATAGTCAGCACCAATGGCATCAATTGACGCATCTTTAGTTTTTTCTTCATCAATTAAACGCAGAACAATGGTCTCTCCGTGAATTTGACCATTTGATTGTGATCTGACTTTTAGGTTTAAGTGTGGAAATTTCGCAGAGCCACTGCAAGGAGTTCCTATTACAGTTAAAGGAAGTCCAGTGTTTGATTTTACTTCTGTTAAGAAGGATTGAGCTAATTCGTGTTTTACTAACTTTATAGTTGTCAAATCACCATTCACGCGAAATCGAATTGTGACGCCCTCTGAGGTTGAATCGAAGTGAACGTCACTAGCATGACAAGTCTTTGCCTTTGCGAGTAGATCATAGAGAAGGTCCCGATAGGGAGTAGCAACAATTTGTACTGGCAAGTTACTTTCGTATTCATCTGTGGATGAAACAAAATCTTTAGGCTTCTCTATCAATATGGACGTAAGTACTTTCCATTGTTCATTTCCTAAAATTATAGTTTCAAATTCTGAAGTCACAGTTTCAGCTTTTTGCACTAACAAATCGGAATATCGGTTCATTACTAATTTGTTCGGCAAAGTTTGTACTAGAAAAGCCTGGTCAGATCCTACCTTGATCGTCTTTGTTTTTGACTGAAAGTGCTGATCCAATAAACTTGAAATTGGTTCGGAATGAGGTTTTAAATTTTTAAAGTTTACGATAGCAAGATCGCAATTTTCTTGTGCAAGGTATCCAAGTTCAACAAGAATTCTACCCAGTTTCTTTTTAGTAATACTCTGGATGGCGACAGCCTCTTCGAGTTGTTCAAGACTAATTAATTGTTCTTTTACTAAGTATTCACCGAACATCATTCTAATCCTTGGCAGATGCCTTTGAGGGCATTTTTAGCAAATTCAGCATGGGGAATACTTGTCACATCTCTGCAACAAGTTACTTTTTTCCAGACTGTAAAGAGCCAAGAATTCTGATTGAGCTTGGTTAATCTTGCCGATTCATTCACACCATCCACAGTTTCCAGTTTTCCGACGGATTGTCCTTCACGAAAGCAGTTGGAACTATTTGGAAATATCATTTGCCATTTTTCATCCGGATTAACAGAAATCGACTTATAAACCTCATTAGCGATACTTCTAATTCGTTCTGCAGCTAACAGCGCGCCGCCGACTGAACTATTGGACTCAGCAAACCCAGTTCGTGGTAAAAGAACGCCCCATCCTCCACATATGTCAGTTGTCACAGGCGGAAATGCTGAAAGTGATGGCCAGGGAAAGCTGCATGATGGGACTCCTGCTGAGAAGCTTTTATTTACGTTTCCTGTCGCTGCAGCCGTTACGGCTCCTTTGACCAAGCAAGCTTTAGGATTTAATGCCCAGAGCTTATATTGAGGGTCATTCATATCGCCGGAACCTGTCTTCCATTGACTACTAATATGTTCGCTCATTGCAGAAAAGCAGAGATTCTCAGTTTCATTTGATCCGCAAGGCATTCCAGAGAATACAGTTGAAGATAGAGGTACTTTTATAACTCGCGCGTGGTAGAATCTATTATCCATTTCCACTGAGCCGGATGAAAACCAGGGCTCTTTAATCGACTTCAATTGAGTACTTGCCATAGGCAAGTCTGAAAAAAATGATTGTTTTGGCCGACTTGTTACTTCGATAAAAGTTGTAGGAATGTAGAAAGAGTGATTAACGCAAGGGCGCGGTGGCCATCCGCAAGAACAAGTGGATTTAGTGTATTCCATACAGATATCAAATGCTGGTGTTTTAACTGCAGAGCAGACTGAAGGAAAAGCTTGTGATTGGAAAGTTATAAAAAGAATTAAGCATGCTGTTGCGGCCGCGCGCGCGACTGCTATAACTTTTTTATGCGGCACTCGCATACTCGGAAAAAATGCAGGCTTTAAGCAGATTTTATCGTAAAATTCAGAGTCAACTCCATCAAAAACGAGACCAACGGCTTCGAATGTTTTTAGTCTACTCATTGTTTCCCCCGTGATTCTTGGCCGCTTTTGTTTATTCTTGCTAATGGACTGGCTTACAGTAGGCTGAGAAGTCCTGAGTCCTTTGCTAAATATTTGTTTCACCGGAAATTGACCTGACTCGGTATAGCTTTCACTTTCCAATTCCTCATGTATTTCGCCACCGATTTCCCTATAGTGAGAAATAGTTCGACTGTCCGAGGTAGCTCCAACGATTCTAGTTCTGAAATTTGCTAATAGAACGTCGGTTCCGACTTCATTACCAGTGGCTTGTAATAATGAACTGTGGCTTTGAGTTGCAACGATAGTGACACCGAGGCCTTCTCGTCGTTTGGCGGCATAGTCGTCGTCGCCTTCGATTTGCCCTCCACCTAAGCTAACAAATGTTTGATACTCGTCATATATACCAACAGATAAGCGGTTCGATTCTAAACGCTTTCTATTTTTAATTCTGTCCATGACTGAGCCCTGATACATAAGCTTCATAAGAACTGAAATAGGTCCAGAAAGGCCAGGGACATCAATTCCAAAAACAAAAATTTTCCCTTCATCTACTATTTCATCAAATCCCCAAAAATTAATTTCGTCTTTGGTAGGACAAAATACTCGCTCAATTCGGGCGTCACGGATTTGTCCTAAAAATGAAGTTGCTGTTTGTGCAATGCTGTCTTTAATTTTTGTGTCTAGCTTCGAGAACTCATATTCAAAGTAATCTCTAGAAATTTCTAAGTTTCTTTTTTCCTCCCAGTCGAATTTTTCGTCTTGAAGATAAACTTCAACTTCGGTAGCGAAATCACGCTCTGGCGCTTCGATCATTTCTTGATAAAATTCTTTCAGCGTGAAATATCCGTCGTATTTCGCGGTACAATAGGCCAGCAAATTTTTAATAAGCACAGAGCCTTTTGATCCCCAAAATTTTTGGTCGCCATCTTCTGCTCCCATAAAATTAATAGTCGCCGCGCGGATAAGACTTGTGACATGCGAAAGGCCATTCTCTTTAAGCATATTGGGCCTATAAATTGGATTTGTTCGAAAGGAGCCATCCAGTGTAAAATGCACTACTCGAGTTGTAAGCCCAAGATCTGTAGCCATCTTCAAAATTGATTTCGCAAAAGAGTCTTTGGGGTCAATTATAATTATAGAAGGAAAGGGTTCAAAATTAGTCATAAACTGTTTTGCCCAAGGCAAAAGGCAGGCAACAGATTTTCCTCCGCCAGTGCTTGCAACAAGCATAATGCCAGTGACCAGCCCTTGCTTACCAAGTGAAATCCACTCCTCTTTGTCGTTAACCATTTTTGATCCTAGAACTAGAATATTCTTTTGCTTTGGAAGGGGAGGCATTTCTCCTTTAAAATGATTGTGGAGATTTCGAATGAAATAACAGAATATTAAACCTAGAGATCCCCCAAATAGGGCCAAATTAATTCGTAAATACTCAGAAAATAATGTTGCTTGCAATAACGGAATTACTGATGGAAACGGTTTAAGATCTTTGTATAAATCCAAATGTGCGGAAAAATTCAAAAAAGCAAATCCAAAAATAGAAGCGAGGAGTAAATAGAAAAAATAGCATTGAGCAGATAGCTTTGATTGTGTTTGTCGATATTGCTGAATCTTTTGACCAAACTTTCCAAATCCCAAAAATGTGGTCAATGACCAAATGGCTAGGAATGTGAAAAAAAGGTTTACGCCAACCTCTAATGAAAAAATGTGACCTTTGCTATTGATGTAAGACTCGAGAGATCTAAAGTTTTCGTCAATGCTACCTCGAAGAGTAAAAAACCAAATTAAAACAAACACGATAGGTAGAACAAGAATTGCTACTACTATGTTTAAATCAGCATTTTTTTTCAATTTACCCTCTCAAATCTATAATTTTATGAAAAAACTATGACAGTTTTAAATTTTTAAAAATTGCTTTTACATACTCGAGAGACTTAAGAATGTGTTTAGTTTTTAGGTCTAGGGTATGATTTCTTTTTTTCTCTTCTTCTGAGATAGTTCTTAAAATTGTTTTTACACTCTGTTCAATAGATTCAATCATAATCTCTCCGTGAATTAGCTGTGTTGAGCCTCGGCCTGAGATAATAGGCGTTCGAGGGCTTCAATTTCTTTAGTAAGAATTTTATTGCAAACGAGTTCCTTAACGGACAAAGCTCCATATAGGGACCTCAGCTCATTTCTCATAAGTTGAATTGCTTTTTCTACTGGACCAGAACTTTCAGAAGAGCTTTCATCTGGCTGGTTTTGATTGAAATCAAAAAAATATTTTTTCATACATTCTCCTAGCGCATGCAAAAAGGGTTGTATTGTTCACCGATTCGTCCAGCAAGTTCTTTTCGATATTCGAGTTCGTACCATTGTCGCAATTCAGAATCTTGATTTTCGAATAAGCGAATTTTAAAAATTGAAACTAGTGTTTTAAGAATTTTTTTCATTTTTCATCCTTTTTTAGTTTGGTTTATAGGCTGTTCAATTTGCTGAACTAATACTTTTCCAATCATTTTAATGAGATTGATTAACTGAGAAAAAAAACGGGCCACCTTGATTAGATATTTAAAGAAGTTTGTTGGGGGGAAAGTTTTCATGAACACTCCTTGGTTAATCAAGATGGCCCTTGGGGGTATTAGATTGCCAGTGATCTCAGTGGGAAAAACTGCAATCCTGGGATAGAGACGAATCGCTGCTTTCTCTCTCTGGATTTCTTATCGAGTAATTCTTGGCAGGGGACACAACTTGTGGCGCTTGGTAAGGCTTCCAAGCGCCTTTCCTCAATTGCATCTCCACAATGGCAGCAATTGCCGTAACTATTTCCATTGAGTGCGTGGAGCGAACGCTCCATCATTTGGATTTTTTGTAGGGCCATTCGATAAAGACTAATTTTAGAACCTAGGTCGCGCTCAGTTGAAGCACTGTCATAAATGTTCTGAAGACTTAAGACTCCGCCCGAATTTTCACGAACTTCAATGCGAATGTCCTCCATTAAGTCTTTTGTTTTTTCAATTTCTTGAGTAATGGCTTTTCTCTGATTCCAGTGTTTATTCAGTTCCATTGTGGTCCCCTTCTTTTTTGTTTTCGATCACAACTTTCTCGAATTGCAAGCTTGGGACCGCCTTTGGAGTTTTTAGGTAAATCAAATTAACTCTGTGTTTTTGTTAGAAAAAAATAATTTTTACACGCTGCTAGCGATCTCCAAAGTCGGTAAAATGGATTATCCGTTATGATAAATCAGCTTTACGAGTAATTTTTATATACTTAACTTATTAGGTTTACTGTCTTTACGGGGATGAGCTAGATATATGCTCATCAATTGGGGCTTGTATGGAGCAATTTAACATTCTTATTTTAGATGATCAGCCAACTTGGAGAAAGTTGGTACAAGTATATTGTGAAAACATATTCAAGAGTTGGAAATTAGAATCAGAATCTTCCATAGCTAACGTGACATTCTCATACACTTTAGCTTCGACACCGCAAGAAGCTATTCATCTATTAGAAAACCATCGGTTTAATTTAATGTTTGTTGATAAAGATTTAGGCCTATCTGCAGCGGGTGAGAATCAGAATGGCATTGATTTTATATCAAAGTTTAAAGTTGTTCAGCCTCTATGCATGTTTGTTATGTTAACGGCTGATAACTCATATGATGAAATTGCGCGCGCATTTAAGGCTGGAGTTTCGGACTATTTAATCAAGGGTGATGACCAGTCCTATGCTAATTATCGTTCTATAATTATTCGACGTTGTGTTGAAAAATATTTCGAAAGCCTAGAAGTTTCGAAACAAATACATAAAAATGGTTCTAGACTTTACTCGACATTTATTTGCGAATCTCCAGCTATGCAACGACTTGATAATAAGTTGAAAGCAATTGCAGAAAGTAGCCGTCCAGTTGTCTTTTTAGGAGAAACCGGATTGGGTAAGGGAGCAGTTGCAAGAAGAGTTAGCGAGTTGAGTCGAATTCATTTTAATCAAAACTCGCGGGACCTAGTTCAGGTTAATTTTGCTGCACTTGATTCTTCTTTGGCAGAAGCGCGACTTTTTGGGACTGAGCCTGGGGCTTTTACTGGGGCTTCTAGCAAGACAACTCCAGGGCTATTTGACTTAGCCAAGGATGGTGACTTATTCCTTGATGAAATTGGTGATGCATCTTTAGATCTTCAATTGAAGTTATTAAAAGTTGTTGAAGAACGAGAATTTTATAGAGTGGGTGGCAAATCACCAATTAAAACCAACGCCAGATTGATTTTTGCTACCAATAAAAATTTGCAAGAATTGATTTTGAAAAAGCAATTTCGAGAAGACTTCTACATGAGAATATCTACGTTTGAAGAGACAATCCCTACATTGGAAGAGCGCAAACAAGACTTGCCTAAAATTGTAGAAAGTTTACTGGCTCAGATTCTTAAGGAGTATCCTAAAAAGAGAATAAAATATTCAGATTTTCCTCAGGATTTAAAGTCCCATTTAAATAATCCGAAAATTCAGGGAAATATTCGTGGAATTGAAAATGATGTCGTAAGACTAGTCGCCCACTTACCAACAGATTTTGATGGGAAACCAGATTATAGCGAATGGCATAAAATTTTAAAGCAGCGTAGACACGCAGGAATTGCTTCTAATGTACTAACTGTCCAAAAAATCAAAGAGTCGAAAATTGATTTAGATAATGGAGGTTATACGAATTTAAAAGACCTCATGCAATTGCTGACAGATAAAGTTTTTGAAGAAGTAAAAGGCCTGTCTGGATCAGCTGCTGCTCGAAAAGTTGGTGTAACTAAGCCAACGGCCCTTTCAAATTTGAAAAGGCTAGAATATAAGTCCTCAGAGGATAGGTTATGAATCCTCCTAATCGTAAACTAAGACATGATTTAATGGGGCTACTAGAGCCCTTGCGTATGTCAAGACACCTCATTGTTGAAGGCAAAATGCAAGATGGTCTTGAACTTTTAGATCTTTCGATTGATTCGATTTCGAATCTCGCAAACTTATGTGACTCATTCATGCAATCAGAGCGAGCGGAACCTAAATTTTTGAATCAATACAACTCGATTGTCATAGACGACGATGAACTCTATTTAGAGACGTGTAGGGTCGCCGCTCGATCAAGTGATTTTAAACCATTACTGTTCTCGAGTTTTGATCATTTCGAGAATTGTGCGCTGAATTTGAATAAACTTGTTCCTCTATTTATTGATTCCCAATTAGGTAAAGATGCTACCAAGGGAGAATTGCAAATCCCTAGGCTTCGTGAACTTGGCTTTAAGCAAATATATATAAATACTGCCGAAGTTTCATTAGTGAATAAACATCATGGTGCGAATGATGTACTTGATAAGTCAATTCCAAAAATCAAAGCCATTGTGGCTAGTTGTGATTCAAACTAAGAAGGTAGATTATGTTAAAACCCGAAAATCTTCTTAATCTAGCAAAGAATTTTTTGAATCAAAATGTTCATGAGGCTTTAGAGCGAACAGTTTTTAATAATAAAAAAATAATCTCAGAGTCAGACTTTTCTAAATTTCACGTCGATTCAGTTAGAAGAGTAATACAATATGCCGTATCTAATAAGCTGGTTATCTTTGAATCCGGCTATTATAAACTATCTTTGATTTCTAAAACAGGTGCGTTGGAATTGCTGACTACACTTGGGGATTCAGATTTTGTTCAGCAAGTAAATTCAAATTCTGATTTTTATATGACAATGACTGAGAAAATGAGGAAGGTTGTTCTTCTAGGAATAGAACTCAACATATTTACGCTCAGTTCTAATCGAATCCAAATATCTAAGGAAGTTGAGCCATTTCTTAATGAGTCATCATCACTTTCAATGCATTTATGGATACAAAACTTTATAAAAGTTTCTTCGAAGCTTTTTTCCGTCCCCTGTTTGATTTCGGCAATAGAAACTGGGCAAGTTCAATGGGCAAATGCATTTGGAGCCACAGTCACCAATCCTTTTGACTTGATGTCGTCACATCCGGAACTTTTTAAAAATCTAATGGAAGGTATGCATCAGTCGAATGTGACAGATTCGAATTTTGTAACGCCCTTATTGCCTCTAAAAAATTGTAAAACAATTTTAGATGTCGGTGGTGCAAGTGGAGCAATGGGATTGTCTATTTGTCACCATCATCTTCAGATTACTCAATATATGATCTATGATTTAGCTGAGGCTGTTTCTTTGTATGAAGCTATGTTTGAGAGATACAGGGACCAAAAAAATATTCCAGTAAAATTCCGAAAAGGGGATTTTTTTGCAAAAGCAAATCATTTAGGCTTGTTTTGCCTGGATGAGAGCGAAAAATTCGATGTCGTTATTCTGGGATGGATTATCCATGATTGGAATGATGAGGACGCGACGAAAATACTTATTCGATCAAAACAGCATTTAGCTCAAGGTGGAAAGTTAATTTTGCTTGAAGCAGTTCTTCCTGATGACAGACTGGGCTCAGTCACAATGCTTGACCTAACAATGCTTGTCCAAACTGGTGGACGTGAGCGTACTATCAGTGATTTTGAAAATCTTCTTAAACGCTCTGGCTTGAAAATGACAGCAGAAATAGACACTAATGGAAGACGTAAAATTATAGTATCAGAGGCTATATGAACAAATCACAGTTTTTGAACTCACGAGATGATTTCTATTTAGATCAAAGCTATACTATGCTTGAGCATCAGACTTGGTCAATTTTGCTCGATGAAGCCTTCAAAATAACTTCAAAAATTGCTTACAAAGAGTGTTTACTTGGTTTCGAAAAGCTAGGCTTGAAGACTCGAACTATACCTGCAATAGC
This sequence comes from Bdellovibrionaceae bacterium UBA5009, assembly GCA_002396665.1. GTDB lineage: Bacteria > Bdellovibrionota > Bdellovibrionia > Bdellovibrionales > Bdellovibrionaceae > UBA5009. The sequence goes on along the minus strand of DGYJ01000014.1, from coordinate 29,404 downwards.
TTCTATCAACGAACGTTTAATAGAATATGGATGGAAAGTAGTTCCGGTGTTTGGGTTTCTGCCCCCTAGAGATTATCTTTCATCAGTCGCTAAACGAGAACTGCCTATTGCAATAAATATGCGATCTCTCAAAATGATTGATTTCAACCCAGAGCCAGACATTTTCCATGAAGCTTTTGGACATTTGCCATTGTTGACAAATGAGTCATATGGAAACTTTCTTCAAAATTGGGCAAAAGTATCAATGTGTGCATTTCAATCTAGTGGTGAGCAATCATATTATAACGAAATAAGAAAAAGAGCCACCATCCTTTCACAAGCTAATGGCATTCATGAGTTTAGCCAAGTAGCTCTGATTGAGAGCGAGGCAACAATGATTGCGAGGTTTGGTTGGTGGACGGTTGAATGTGGACTGCTTAAAACAGAACAGGGTTTCAAGGTTTATGGTGCGGCCATACTTTCATCGCTGAAGGAATGTTCCGCAGTTCTTTCAAATAGTCAAAAAATAAGACTGTGTGAAAAAGCACTTTTTAATTCGTTTGATCCTACAAAAATTCAACCCTCTTACTATTACATTGAAAACTTTGATGAGCTTTCCCAATTGTTAAATTCGATTTCAAAAAAAATGGCTTACAAAGTTGGCGGTGTTCATGGGCTGGAGGTCGCGAAGGCCAGTGAGCAACAGGCGCTCCTGTTAACGAAGGATGGCAACTCATTTAAAGGAATCATTTCTGATTTTAAAGAATGTCCTGACTCCGGTCAGCTGGAGATTCAGATCCGAATTAATGGCTCAGACGAAAGTAGGTCAATTGTTTTGCAGAATAGAAGCGAGCTTACGTCAGTAAGGCCCGTAGATAGTGAAGGATACTAATGAGTCTTTTTAACCTCATTACAGCACTTGTGTTAGTTCATGGTGTTTCCCTTGTTTCGCCTGGGCCAGATCTATTTCTAATTTTGCGCAATTCAATTGGCGGATCAAAAGAACTGGGGCGGTTAACTGCTTTCGGTATAGTTCTTGGTAATTTATTCTATATTTCAATTGGATCAAGTTTGTCATTTCTTGTGGATAAGGGAACGGGCGAGCTTGGTCTAGTTGGTATTAAAATTCTTGGTGGTGGGTATCTTGGATATATTGGATATAAAATAATTCGTGAAAATCTTAGATCAAATAGTTTAACAAAAGTATCTTTAGACATTGAAAATAATCTTGAAAAAATAAATTGGAGCGCTTCAAAGGCTGTTGCAGTAGGGTTTGCATCAACCGCATTAAATGGAAAAGCTGCGGCCTACTTCTTGAGTGTTGTTCCCCAATTTATAACCCCTCAACGATCTTTTCTTCAAAATGCCATTTTATTTTTTTGTTTTTTAGCTCTTAGTTCTGCCTGGTTTTTCGGAGTTTCCGAAATTTCGTCTCATCCAAAAATTAAATTACTACTTGAGTCCAAGTTTCATATTTTTAATAAAATTGTTGGATATATTTTTGCATTGTTCTCGTTAATTCTTCTTGTCGATGGGTTTAGAGCTTTATGAAAAAATTAATATTTCCGTTGGTTGCAATCATCTACAGCTCAAGCGCAATTGGGCAAGAGGGGTCTATTGGCTATGGATCTTCTACGGCAATAATTACAGAAAAAATTCAGGAGGGATTTTTGTCTGGTTTTGAGGTGGGATTCCAAACTATCTATAGTCAGACGGAAGAGGCGAAATTAGTAAAATTCGAGCAGGTAAACGACGGATCAGCACTCGGCGCCCAGACTTCTGTTAAAAAACTGCTGTCTAAAGAAGTTGCCGCCTTCGTTGGCTTCCCAGGAAGTAGTGATGCTTTACTTGTGGCTCCCTTTGCTAGAGATAATCAGATGATAGCTATCTTTCCAGGGTGCAATCATCCTGGGCTTTCAACATTTGGACCAACAGTGTTTACAACCGGACACAGCGGGAATTTTGAAGTGGTGTCTGGCCTTGATTTTGGCTTTAGCGAATTAAAATTAAAAAAGGGATTGGTTGTAATTAATCCGATGGCAGCTCCCTCTTTGGGTCTTGAAAAGGAATTTCTTGCCGAAGAAACCAAAAAGAGATTTTTGGGAAGGTCATATGATATTGTTCGCTTAGACTCTAATTTGCTCATTCCTGAGCCAACTTTGCAAAAACTTAAAACAGGAGGATATGATTTTCTTTTTCTAACCCCGTATCCTGAGGCATCTAT
>DGYJ01000014.1:23753-27030 GCA_002396665.1 Bdellovibrionaceae bacterium UBA5009 | reverse complement strand
ACCCCGTATCCTGAGGCATCTAGAAAATTTACAGAACAACTTTCAATTGCTAAAATTAGTTTACCCATAATCGCTGGTTCTGCTTGGGGAACAGTGGACTCAGATATCGCACGCCGCTTTGTAGCTGAAAGAAAAGGGGCCTTTTACATGATGACCTCTTGGGACTCCCAATCAAAGTATGGAAAAGAATTTAGAAAACAATTTTTAAAACATTTTGCAAAAGAACCTACAGGTGAAAGTGCATATGGTTATGATCTAGGAGTCATTTCTGCACAAATATTAAAGCGAATTAATGGTCCCATTACAAAAAAGTCGTTTAGAGAAAGCTTTGAATCAAATCGCTGCTTTGATCAACTTTCAATTGGCAAGTTGTGCTTCCCAAAAAATGGTGGCCATGCCTCTAGGCCAATAGTTTATTTGAAGTTTACTAAGGATGGATATAAAAAAGTGGGGGAGAGAAATCCATGAAAAGAGAAATTTTTTCTCATGATCGTCCAATTCTACGACGACTTTTCTTCACCCAATTGCTGATATTTTTGTTTGGAGTTGGGACTATAGCACTAACAATTGGTGTGACCGCATTTTTAATAGATCGAACTGAAGTGCAAAATGCGAAGGTAAGTATTTCATCAAAAATCGAACCTCTTCAGGAAAGGTGGAGGGCTTGGTCGCTAACTGGTTTAAGTGATGCACTTAGCGGAGAACTTTCCGAAGTTAAAAATTCAATGGGTCTTGAAATTCTGGAGCTTGTCGATTCAAAAAGGCGCGGAGAGTTTTCAGGCAATACATTTTTAGTTTTTCCAAAATCAACCTCTGAGGATATGCCTGGATCGCCGATTGTTGTGGCTAAATTTTCTACTAGTTCGACTCCAGTCTTTCGGCAGTCAAAAGAAATTATTTTTATAATCGTTTTTTCGTTAGTTCTATTTCTAGTTTTAATTTTTTACTCTCATTTTTATATTCGACGAAAAATTCATGCACCAATTGAGTTGTTGAATCTTGCATTTGAAAGAGTAGAGACGGGAGAAGAACTTAATTTAACTGGCATTCGGGGTGATGGTGAAATTAAAATTTTCATATCTGGTATTGAAAAAATGTATAGAGCTGTCAAGGAGAACGAGGAACAGCTCGCATTCTCTCAAATAGCTAAACAAGTTAGTCATGACATTATATCTCCTGTGAGAGCTTTAAAGGTAGCATTTGAAGCAGGCGAGAGTGGCGTTGAATTAGGATTGAAGGCCATTAGTCGCATAGAAAATATTTCTTTGGATCTTTTGGAAAAGTCGCGATCAGGAGTCGGAAAGCCAGATTTTGGTAAAGTTAAATTAATGGATATCATTACTGATATTGCTGCCGAAAAGAACTTCTCTAAAAGAAAGTTTGAGATTAGTTCAAATTTATCACCGCTCGTAGCAGGAGATAAAAAGGAAATTGAAAGAATCGTTTCTAACTTGCTTCAGAATTCCGTCGAGGCCACTGAGGACCGTGAAGACTCGATCATTCGTGCAAGTGTTACAAAGCTAAGTCATTCGATATCTTTATCAATCGAAGACAATGGTTGTGGGATTCCTTCGAGCGTAATTTCAAGAATTGGCGAAGAGGGTTTTAGTTACAACAAATCCAATGGAAATGGATTAGGCGTTTCCCACGCTAAAAGTTGTCTCCGGTCTTGGGGCGGCGATTTAAAATTGAAGTCTCAGGTCGGTATCGGAACCGTGGCTAGTTTATATTTTATTGAAGTGTAATGGGCTAAATATTTTGGTATAACTCTTGCTCGTAATCATGTGATTGTTTTGTTTAATGTTATCACCCATAAAGTTTAATTTGAATGTTAAATCAGAAAGCCAGAAGCAGGGCTGAATGTTAACTTCTAAATTTCCTTTCTAATAAGTCTATGGTCGAGCATTGTCGCAGATTTACTACCCGCTACTACGTATTACGTCCAGATTTTGTTTCATCTACCAAAGGATACTAAGAAAACCCTAAAGGCAACCAAGGGTTAACCCGAACAGTCCTGTGAACAACGAGAGGGTTTTATGTGGTTAACAATTGAAGAAATTGCAAGTTACCTGAAGGTGTCAAAGGAAACCATCTACAAGATGGTTCAGCAAAATCAAATTCCAGCCAGCAAGCTTGGTAATCAGTGGCGGTTTAATCGCGAAACTGTAGATGCCTGGCTCAAAGCCCAATCAAATTTTCAATTTAGCAACATGAAGGCAGCATCGCATGAATAAGAATCTCTTTTTTATTGAATTTGAAAATCACAGAAGTCGAGATCGCATCAAGGATATGGGTGAGGTTTTCACTCCTGACCAGTATGTCCAAGAAATGCTGGAAACTCTTGATACTAAAGTATGGTCAGATGAGAACACTATATTTTTTGAGCCAAGTTGCGGACACGGAAACTTTGTTTTGCCAATTTTAGCAAAACGAATTTCAGCTCTGTTAACAAAGTTCGACAAATCGAAAATTGATTCGCCAGTTCTAAGTGCGATTGCCACAGCACTAAATTCGTTGTGGGCGATTGATATATGCCCAAGCAATATTGAACTTACTCGAAAACGAGTTACTCATTTTGTATTTAATCTGCTTCTTCAAAATGGTTACTCCCTCAAGCAGGCAAAGATCAGAGATTTTATGGCTCATATTCTTTGCTGCTTGCAGTGGCAAATTCATGTGAACGAGGCCCTGTCTTCCCTAAGTGATGAAACACAATCTATTCATCAGGCTAGTCGCACTAAACTCGGTAGAGAGTGGATTTCAACAAACCGCCATCGGCCAATTGATTTTGAATCGACTTGGTCTGAGTTCTTCGTTCAACAAACAAAGCGCAAAGCGACTCCAATTCAGTTTGAACGAGCGCTTAGAATTGTGGAATCCGTTTCACAGGGAACAAAAGTGCGAGGATTTGAGGAGTTTGCATTCGCGAGAGAATGTATGACTTCTGAGCCAATCCAACATAGGCCGCTTACAAATGAAGTCGGAGTTGCATGATGTCAGCCGCAAAACAACTGAACATAATCGACAGCCATGTTGTGGACATCTTAGGAAGCACCAGAGGGCGTGACCAGCCAATCATGTTGATGGAGAAAGCACTTTTATTAGTTGATTGCCTAAACGCTGACGCTTTTAAGGACAAAGATGTCGTTTTCTTTGATCCGTTTTGCAAGGCCGGAGAAATCATGCTGGCTTCTGCGATGAAATTTTGTTGGCACAGCTCAAAATCCGGAAAGCGCTTAGTTAGTACCGACGCTATTGCAAAGGCCATATTTGATAT
>DGYJ01000014.1:20827-23627 GCA_002396665.1 Bdellovibrionaceae bacterium UBA5009 | reverse complement strand
TGGCCCCAGATGAACGACATTTTCTATTAAGCAAAAGAACATTTTACGGAAACTATAAATCGCATGACAAAGACTATGCGAAACATTTCGCTAACGGAAACTATGTATCAGAGACCGACGGAAGACTGAATGAAAAGAAATTCAAGGAGGAGTTTAAACGTATGATTAACCACATCAGGAAGACAAAACCGAACAGTAAGATTGTTGCAATCGGAAATCCTCCGTATCAAGAGGCCGATGGCGGCGCTAAGGCGAGTGCCAAGCCCGTATATAATTTCTTTGTCGAGCAGCTAATTGATTGTGGACAGATAGATGAATTCTCTTTAGTGATTCCTGCTAGATGGTTTTCTGGAGGAAAAAATTTGGACGACTTTCGCGACAAGATTGCGAAATCAGGACAAATTAAGACCTTACAGTATTTTGAGCGGGCTGAAGATGTTTTCCCTACTGTTCATGTGCAGGGCGGCGTTTGCTTTTTGAATTGGAGTAAAGGCCATAATGGAAAAGCAAAGTTTATCTATAAGGATTCTTCATTCGACATTGACCTTTCTAAATTTGACATAATTCCAGACGATCCTAAGGCTACAAGTATTATTGATAAAATTATGAATGCGAAAGTAGAAAAGTTTGTCTCTGATTACGCGTGGTCTAGAAAACCGTTCGGTCTTCCTACAAACTATTTCAACGAAAAGAATCGGGAGTCAAAGCCGGGAGCAGTAGATTCGATACCTTGTTTGGTCAAAGGAAAGAAAACGAAATATATGCCTCGAAAGGATGTAAAAAGTAATTCAGAACATATTGATAAATGGAAGGTTGCAATCCCAAGGGCTTACGCGACTGGAGCAAGGCGTTGTACATTGCCAAAACATCAAATATTTCTTTTGAAAAAAGGGGAGATTGCTACCGAAACATACAACGTCATTCAGTCTTTTGCCTCTAGGGCAGAGGCTGAAAGACTAATTGCATATTTGCAAACAGACTTCGCAAGATACCTTCTCGGATTGCGTAAGCTCACTCAGGATATTCCAAAGGATCGCTGGGGTTGGGTTCCATATATGAATTTGGAAATTGTTTGGACCGATGAGAAGCTATTTGACCGCTTCAAACTCAACAAGCATGAGCGTGAACATATTAAAAAGAAAGTTCAGGAGTGGTCGTGATGAATAGTCTATTAGAACTTTATGTCTATACCACTAAGACCTACCAGCCTAAGTCTTTTGTTAAAGTAGGACATTGCAAGCGTGGTCGACACCTTCAAAGAATTGAAGAGCAGTTTGGAACCAGTAATCCGGAGAAAGCTATAATTCTTTGGGTTGAGCCACTTCCAGACGGTAAAACAGACCACCACATTCACCAGCAATTGATCGCAAATGGAGTTGAAAAAGTGGAGGATAGTGTTGGGCAAGAGTGGTTTAAGGCGACACTCGAAGACGTTAAGAAGGCCTATAATCAGGTATGCTTTGGATCCTCAAGGGTAGAAAATTACTCACCCAGGAGGGAGCAAAAAGAAGCCGTTGAAAAGGCAGTTCGCTGGTTCCGAGGTGAACATCCCAAGGAATCAATTGATGGAGCAACGTACAAAGATCGCTTTTTGTTAAATGCTAAAATGCGTTTTGGTAAGTGCTTTACTGGCATACACGTTGCAAAAGCGTTAGATGCAAAAAAAACTTTAATTGTGACCTACAAGCCTGAAGTAATTAGTGAATGGGTCAATGTAATTAACAATCATAAAGACTTTGAAGGCTGGATTGGTCTTCGGGCAAAAAAGAACGACGGAAACATTAACGACCCCTATCTTCCAGATACGGGGATTATTCCAAAGTCCAAAGGGTCTATGGTGGTCTGTGTATCGCTACAGGACCTTGCAATTGAAGCAGATGGTTCCACAAAGAAGCGACTTAAAGAAGTTTCAAAAACAAAATGGGACTTGATTATTTTCGACGAAGTCCATTTCGGGAGCAGGACAGAGCGCGCAAAATATATCATTGATTCTATTGATTGGAAAAAAAGACTGGACTTGTCTGGCACACCATTTCGCCTGATCCAAGAAGACGATTTTTGTGCGGAACAGGTCTATACGTACAGTTACTTGGACGAACAGGAAAATAAGAAAACTGAAATATCTTCTGATCCAAAGAATAAGAAAGACTTCATTTACCGTGTAATGCCGGATTTAGAAGTATCGACTATAGAAATTACAGACGAAGATATTCAAGATCAAAGAGAAAAGTTTTTCACAGATGACTTGGATTTTTCTCTTAACGAGCTGTTTCGTGTATCTGGCGGAAAATTCGTACATTCCGATGCCGTAGATCATTTTTTGGATGGTTTATCCAAAAGAACTCATGATGCTCGTTCAATTTCGGTCTTTGGTAAGCTTGGAGATTTGCTTGGAGTTCCATCTAAGCGACATTCCGTCTGGTGGCTCAACAGAGTAGATGCAGTAAAGGCTTTATCTGCCAAACTAAAAAAACATCCCTATTTTGCAGGTTTTGAAATCATAAATGCTGCCGGATGTGATGAATCTGAGGAAGTCGATAGCGATTTGGCAATCGTACGTGACAAGCAAGAGATCGAAAGAAAAATCAGAGCCGCTCATGCCAACCCCAAGAAAATGGGAACCATAACGTTAACAGTCAGACGGTTTTTAACAGGAGTGACTATTAAGGAATGGGACTCAATCTTGGTTCTAAATGATGTTAGCTCACCTGAAAGTTACTATCAGGCGATTTTCCGAGTTCAATCATCTTGGTACGACAGGGATAAGAATGAGGTTATTAAACCCAAAGCATGGGTTTTT
>DGYJ01000014.1:12716-20679 GCA_002396665.1 Bdellovibrionaceae bacterium UBA5009 | reverse complement strand
AGATTTCGCTATCACCCGCTGCCTGCGTTTAACATTTCACTACGCAGATGCTCTTGCAGATCAACTAGATCAACAGGACAGCACGGATCAGATCAGAAATGACAATATTCAAAAAGTCACAGATGGATTATGCGACACGCTCTCGATTAAACGGTTTTATGAGGGTAGCTTATCTGGCGACAAAACATCTTCGGCTGACATTTTTGCGGCAATCAATTTCTCGGGATCAAGACAGTCACTTGCTAAGAGAATAACTAGTGATGCCCTAGTTAGCTTCATTTCATTAAAGCACCTAGAAAATTACCCTCACCTTCTTGATGCACTTAAGCGCGTAAAGGGATACAGGACGCAGGAAGTTGGCACAGTAGAGGACTTTTTAAAAATTGGAAAAGACAGAGAGAAACTTAAAAAAGACAAAAAACGTAAGGAAAAAGACGAGGCGGAGATTGAAGAAGAAAACAAACATTTCGTCGAGTCAGAAGAGGATAAAGAAAAAAAGTCCCGGAAGCGATGGTTTTCAACACAGGTAAAGCGACTTGCAATTTGTATGGCAGACTTTGTGTATATGACTGAATTTAGAGAACACAAAATTGATCACGTTATTGAGACTAAAGATGGTGAGTTTTTCAGAGTTGTAACTGGAATCACAAAGAACGAATTTAAAGAGCTTTGCGATTTAGAATTTATCAATCGTCAGGCGTTAAATCGCATTGTTCGCGAGTTTCGATGCCAAGAAGAAAGCTCTCTTAATCCAGAACAGTACGTCTACGAGTACCTGAAAAAGGCAGCGTAAATGAAAAATTCATGTTTAGACCTGGCAATTTCATCGAAACTTAACTTCCAGAAATTTATTGATCTGCTTTTAAAATCTAGAAATGTACGATTTAGAAGGATGAGCTAGTATTTATGAAACCACAACTTGAAAGTCTTTTGAGCGAATTGCCGAATAGTCTTGAGGACAGTCAGAAAATTCAAGATATGGTAGTTCATAATCTTGGTTACTTTCTGCAAATCCATTCAAGCTACTCCATTTGCAAAAAGTATTATCACGATTTTGATTTCAGGAAAGATTATTGGTGGAAGCCTGAATTTCGACTACTCGGAAAATATTATATCGACTACTTTAAGGACGACTTCTATCCACCAGAGGATCTCAGGAATTTTCTATTTGATATTTTTTCAATAGCAAAATCCCTTAGAGCACAGGGCAAGTTTGACTTTGTACCAAAAGAGGATGCTTATATTAGTAAGGACGTCCTTAAGCAGCTTGGGAAAGAGCTAGGGAATGCAATTAGAGTAAAGCGGTTTGATTCTGAAAGTTTAAGAACCGCTCATTCAAAATCCTTTAAAGATGCTAAATCGGTTTCCGCCCATCTTGCAGACTTCGTAGAGTCCTTTTATCAAGACAACGGCCCATCAGATATGAATGGGACATTGATCCATCGTTTTCAGTTTCTCCCATATTATTTGGCGAAAACGCCTGAAGATTTGAGGTCGGCTACCTTTTTTCTTGGAGCATATTACACTCTATTTACGGCCACTAATGCCTACCAGACTGGAGCTGCGCAAAATTTTGGACCAATACTCGGAAATAATTCAACGAAGGCATTTTTAGGATTCATTGAGAAGTGGATGAATGGAGAGTCCATTCAAAAAACAGGCTTTGGCGTATTGGACTCGGAACTTAAAGAGCCGCAAGACAAGTCAGAATATGTTGCTGTTTTAGAGGTGCACGGCTTTTGCAGGCTTCATGCAATTCCATACGTTAACAAAGTGGTAATGAAGAATTATCGTTCCTTATTTGATCTCGGGGATGGCGATGGAAAATTTGTTCAGCAAAAAGTCGGAGAGGTTGTCCGCACATATCTAGGCTCTAATCAGGATGTAGTGGTAAAGCTGGCTGGGCAATGGAATAAACTTGTTTTGCAAGCTAAAGACAATTTCACTCTGCATTTTGAGCCAGAGAAAATTCAAAAACAAAAACAACGCGACCTTTTTGAAAAGCAACTGGTCAACTCGGCATTTTTGAAAGAGTACAAAACACTGCTTCCCTCCATTGCATCGTCATTCAGTGACGTTGAAAAAGCGCAGGCACTCCTCCACCTCTGCCTGGACGCTAATGCCTACCTTGAAAATGACGCTCAAGAAGATGTGGAGAATCAATCGGAAAATCTGAAAAGAGGAATAAGGTACTGGTCCATTGCTCCTGGCGAAAGAGCTCAGTTTTGGAGAGAGTGGCAGCAGGACCGGATCGTTTCTTTGGGGTGGAATGAAGTGGGAGACCTAACTAAATATGAGTCTTTAGAAAAGGTCAAAAAGAGATACATAGAGACTTACAACCCAAAGACTGCCGATCCCAAGAATGACACGTTAGCTTTATTTGAGTTCCGGCATAAATTAAAGGCCAACGACATCGTGTTCGTAAAAAATGGTCGAACAAAACTACTCGGTGTAGGCCGGATAGTGTCTGACTATACGTTTGATGAATCGCAAGCCCAAGCACATATTAGAAATGTAGAATGGCTCAGCGTTGGAGAATGGGATCTAGAAAATGCAGACAATTTTGCAATCAAGGCGCTAACGGACATAACCGAGCATGAACCATTTGTAGAGAGCCTTCTAAGGCTAAGCGGATTAAGTAACTCCAAAGTATCTGGAGGCGATATGAATAAAACCAAATCAGTCCCATTGAATAAAAATACAATTTTCTGGGGACCTCCGGGCACTGGAAAAACCTATAAGCTTTTGCAACTTCAAAATCACTTTAAGGACTCTGCTTCGGGATCTGATGAGATTATTGCCTGGGTTCAAGAGCTGGGTTGGTGGGACGTTATTGCATCAGCAATGATTGATATTGGAAAACCGATCTCCGTGCCTGACTTATTCAAGCATGAGTTCATTCAGACAAAGGTGAATCAGCAAGCAAACAAAACCCCTAAAAATACAATCTGGGGAATGTTACAAGCCCATACAATTGCCTCATCTAAGACCGTGAACTTTGAAAAGCGACAGGAACCATTGGTTGTAGATAAGCTTGAAGATTCGCGATGGCAGTTAGTTGGTGATTGGGAAAATCGGTTGGATGACCTAGTTGAAGGTGTGAAGAAAATTCGTTCTCAGAAATCGGGGGCCGTGAACGAGAGATTTAAAGTAGTAACCTTTCACCAGAGTTACTCTTATGAGGAATTTGTAGAAGGTATTCGTCCTGAAAGACTACCGGATGGCTCTGGCGTGAATTACCAAGTCAAAGATGGTATTTTTAAACTCCTTTGCCAACGGGCAGCTGAGAATCCAGACAAAGACTACGCAATCTTTATTGATGAAATTAACAGGGGCAATATTTCTAAAATCTTTGGAGAGCTAATCACTTTGATTGAGGAAGATAAACGTCTTGGCGCGCTGCACGAGGTGACGATCACTCTTCCATATTCTGGTAAAAAATTTGGAGTTCCTAAAAATCTTTTCGTTATTGGAACCATGAACTCAGTGGATCGTTCAATTGCTCTTGTGGATATGGCATTGAGGCGGAGGTTTGATTTTATATCTATGCGCCCCGAGAGTTCATTGGTGTCCGAGGGAGCCATCAAGGAGTTCAATGTTCGCCGTGTGTTTGAAAAAATAAACAACAAAATCTCTGTAATTCTTGGAACCGAGTACCAAATTGGGCACAGCTATTTCATGGAAAAGAATGTTAGCTCTCTTTCATCAATTAAGAAGGTCTGGTTTGGCAGTATCTTGCCGTTGCTTCAAGAATACCTATTTGATGACTGGGATAAGCTTGAAGCATTGGTTGGTGATTTTGTTAAGAAAACAGAGGTAAAGGATTTGGAGAAATTATCTCTACCTCGATTTTCATACGGTTCGTTTATTGAGAGTAATCTTAGTGATGAAAAATTTGCCGAATTGATGAAAAAGTTGGAATAATTATGAAGGAGTTAAGATTTTACGAATACGGAGGATTTCAAGATGCTCTCGGTAATGAGTCAGACTCCATTTCGGATACATCACTTAGTTCAGAAGAAATCCAATATCTTCGATCAATTTCAGAAACAGTTTCTCCGGGAAAATCGGTTTTTGAAATCACGGCCTCCAAAATCAGAGCAACTTCTATGGTTGGAGTTATCTCTTTCGGAGGAGTTAATATCGAGGTCTTGCCGAAGCTACTGAAAGGTAATCAGTCTGCTTCAGGCAAGCCAGATAACTCGATACTTCAAAACTTGATGTTTATGCTCTCCTACACCAATGCCATTGAAGTCGCAGACATTGGCGTCGGCTCTCTTGCTAGGAGTTGTGATTCCTTCATCGAGGCATATGTTTCTATCTTTGGAGATCGTTTATCTCGACACTTAATCAGATATGGATCACCAAAGGCTTATGTGGAGCGAAGCGAAAATCTACATACAGTTAAGGGTAAAATTTCATTCGCAAAACATAGTTTAAAAAACAACTTCGATCAGTCGCGTATATTTTGTGACTTTTCTGAATTTACCGAAGACAATGGGCTTTCCAAGGCATTCAAGTTTGTTGCCCAATCGCTTCTACGTTTAACGAAAAACTCCTCGAATGTTTCCACTCTGAGTAGATGTGTCGGCTTACTCGATAGCGTCGAACCTAGTTACATTTCGAGTGAAGAAGTTGATCGCCTTTCGATTGGAAAGAGAGATCCAAACTTTGTCGCTCTCGTCAATCTGACGAAATTGTTTCTAAAAAAGTTGCGACCCGAGTTTGCAGGTCAAAAAAAAGACAGAGTTTTTACGCTTTTGTTCGACATGAATGAGCTCTTTGAAGAGTTTATTTATCAGGTTCTCAAGAGACATGAATCTGTTTTGGGTATTCAGGTAGCAGCTCAGAAGCGCAAACGACTAGTTAGTGCAGAGAGAGACTTTCTAAACACTGGCCAATGGGTTGATCGAAGTCTATTTGATACATACACAGATATATCCGTGAAACCGATAAGCGGACCGGGCTTCATAATAGATACTAAATACAAAATTGTTCATTCTCGTAAAAGCCACTATGGAATTGGGAATCAAGATGCCTACCAAGTATTGGCATATCGACAAATTCATAAGTTGGAAACTCAAGAACCCTCAGTTGCCCTTTTGTATCCACGATCTGGAGAGGATCTGCAAAAGGAGTTTAGAGTAAATGGATCTGGGACAACATTCATGGCCTGGACGGTGGATATTTCTGTAGATTTGCGCAGTAGCATGGAGTTTCTTGTCCAAAATTTGCGAGACCTAATTGTACGTGCAACAACTGATTATAAAGATAATGCTGCTTAGGAGTTTGAATGGAGTCACTATTATTGGGGTTAGTAGTTTTAAATATTTTCATCACTGCAATTCTTCTACTGAGAATTGAGACGGTACGAAAGTCTATTCACGGAATTAAGGTGATGTATTTTACAGATATTTCGGACGTAAACGGTTTCATTAAAAAGCAAAAAAAAGTTCAGGTTAAAGCTCAAATTATGATTGGCGAAATCCCGATTGGGCAACCGTTTGTAATGTCTGAGCAAGTTTCTGAGTCTGTTGATGAGAAAGTTATTAAAGAAATCGTTGATAACATCGCGAAGCCATTGGCTGGTATTGGAATTAAAGTCATTACCAAAGGGATAATTGGTTAAGGGGATTATAATGAGCAACAAGAATGATGTTCCAAGTGGTCGCGCAATTAGCATTAAGCAGCCATTTGTTGAAGAAATCCTCCAGGGCTACAAGAAGTATGAATACAGAAGTCGTCCCACAAAGATCCGAGGACGAGTTTATTTGTACGCTTCTCAGAAGCCCCGAGACGATGGCAACTGGAAACGTATTAAATCTGACCCAGAAACCATAGCCAAAGGTGTTATCGTCGGCTCAGTTGAGATTGTTGATTGTATCTATTTTGAGGATGACGACCGTTATGGGTATAAATTAAAAAAACCGAAGCGTTACAAGAAACACATTGTGCCCAAAAGTCAGCCACAGCCTTGCTTCTTTTTTCCATTCGGAAAGAAATCAAAATACTAATGAGTCAAAGACGACTTTCCAAAATTATAATATTCTTTGTGGAAGTTGATACATTAATATGAAAACCATAATTTTGTCGGAAATTTTCGAATTTAAATCATGCTCTAAGGTAAAAGACGTTCATGCTATTGATGTCGCGGCACAGTTGTAAATTTTTTCGAGGGTAGGACTCAAAATCAAGTCCATGTCCATTAAAGGATGTTCGGTGCTGGTAATGTTTCTGTAATGACAGGTAATGATAAGCCTACGAAGTTGGCAAATTTGGATCAGCCTGAAAAATTCCGAGAAGTTTTAAGTAGCGTCTGCCATAAGAAAACCGCATAAACTAGATTCCGTAGACAACTAAAAGATGAAAGACAAGTAAGCCAATGGCATACGTCTGAACTTTATCAACAGTCATTTGGAATATTTTGAATGACTACTTATTCTTTTTCTTCTCTAATGAGTTGTCGATTTCATAAAGGGCTTTAGCGACTAAAGAATAATATTTCTTTCTATCTTCAGACGCTTGTATGGAACTCCATATCTGATTGGATTCGGAGACTGGCTCAATGCTTTCAATTTTACTAACTATTGCGTCGACTTTTTCGGGATTTAATTTCAAAAGTTCTTTTAGGACTGTATTCATTGTGCTTATCCCAGCTTGTCCGTCGTTATAGTAAAATGAACGCATTGTGTTGAGGCTTATGCCTGTTTTTTTGGAAAACTTATCAACATCAGCCCAGGTCGGCAGGTATTTCCGGACTACAGCGTAGAATATGCGATGAACATAGTTAATTTCTTCAGTCTTCTTTTTTGCCATTGATTTCCATTTACTCGTTTAGACTACATTTTGATTTTATCCAGGTCCCTAATGATGGTCACTACTTTTGTGTAATACACACAAAATACTGTTTGATTTTCAATCTAATTTGCATAATACATATAAATATACATTAAAATTACATAATACACACAAAAGGGAGTGTTTGTGGATGATGATAGTCGTATCAAGTTAAAGCATGGTGATGACTCTCCCAAGATTACTCTTGATGAGCTAGTCATAGACGTAAGCGCATTTTTATATTTTTTGAACGAACACTATGATGGTGACAAAAATAGGGAGCTACCAAGCTTTTGGATGTTAATTCCCAAGAGCCTTGATGTTGAATGGAGGGAAGGGGTTAACGACTTTTTTATAGAAAAAGAAGTCTTTAGTAGGAAGCTTCTCATTGTAGCAAAGCCTGTCTCAGACTCAGAGAAGGAACGGCGTCGTGCTGAGCTTCTAATGATGTTTCATAGTGCCATCAGTGGAGATCAGACTAAGCAAATTCTCCTTTTATTAACCCATCTTCATCCCGAGTCTCGAAAAACAATGATCGAAGATTTTAAACGATTCAAGTCTAGCTTCGACACTGGATCTAGGTGAGGATATGGAAATAACAAGAATTCTTGTAGTCGAAGATGATCCTCTCATTACAGAGGTGCTAGTGGATTATTTAAAGATGGCATTCACCTCTGAGATCGAAGTGGCTACAACAGGTAAAGATGCCATTGAAGTTCTTAAATTTAAATATTTTGATTTCGTGATTAGTGACTTCAATTTGCCACTGGGATCTGGATTCGAAGTATATGATTTTGTTAAGAGCATGACGATTAACGCTCCCTTTTTTATTCTTCATACTACGGATAGCTCTATTTCCTCTGCCGTGAATAAGTTAAAAATTCCTATCGTTGAGAAGTTGCAGTTAAAGGAAATTGAAGAACTAATTTTAACACAAAAGCAACAAAGACAGTTTTAGCAAAGGATCTCGTACGAGCGAGCTGCATAAAAATAGAGTATTAAGCGTGGACGTAAGGGTTTGGCATTAAATACCTTTGAGCTCGCAAAGGGATATTTTACTTCTTAAATTTTTCAAATTTTACTTTTCAAAGTGATGTTTTTCGTAGAGAATTTTTAAATCTTGCGT
>DGYJ01000014.1:8849-12492 GCA_002396665.1 Bdellovibrionaceae bacterium UBA5009 | reverse complement strand
CCTTGCAATAAATAATTGAATATTGACTTGGCGCAAAAGTAAAATCTTATCACTGGCTTCTTGCGATATTATAAATAGTAATTCAATTAGATTTAATTAAATAAATTTTGATTTTAATTACAAAATTTAATATATAAATAGTCACCCGATGGCCTGAGGTGACATGAGTAACATTAAAGATCTTTCTAAATTCAGAAGTCAAAGCTTTAGGCACACTCTAAATACATTCTATAATAATGTAAGCGAATATAAAGTAATTAGCGAATCTACCTTCAACAGAAAATTAACTGAAGATGAGATTAAATCGCGTGCCATGTTTTTTAGAAAGGTTCGTGGTGAATTTGTAATGCTATTCAGGATCAAAAACAGTAAGTCCGAAGAACAGATCGCGGATTTTGTTGGATGGACTCTTGAAGAGTATAAAAACTTTGAAAGCGGAAAAGTGTCTTGTCCTGATGCGATTTTTTTTAGAATTTGTAAACTTGTTCAGGCCGACTCCGAGGTGTCAGTGTTTCTTGAAAAAATTGAAGAAGCGTTTACTCCTGGTTTATGTGAGGCTCGTAAAACGCAAGCCGAAGAGCTCAAATCCCTTGGAATAGTATTCGCCGATAAGGGAAAATACGAGAAAGGTGAGAAAGGTAAAATTTTCCCGTTTTTAAGAAAATCACCAAAAAAATCGGATTAACTGTCTAACCAGAGGGAATTAGTTTCATCTGGCCCAGAGGACCACTCTAAAACTTTACAATTATTCATGTCTGAACTATTATTCGCTCCCATGAGTGACCTAGCTACTGATTTTGACCAAAAAGCTATTTGGCTTTCCAATGACCTATTAAAACAAGGTATCGCCAAAAGACCATTTTCAGCGAATAGAAGAATCCAACATTTGCCGCCAGATTTACAGAGGCAGATTGTATCTAGAATTGCTGCTCAGGTTGAACAAATGGAGCTATTGCGACCAGAAGTTCAGGAGTTTGAAAAGCTCGATGTCCTTTGCCGCTTTCACGGTCTAGTCCCTGTCGATTCCGATATTTATACTAAACTTTCTGAAGATACAGCTTGGGAAATTATCGACTTTAATTTAAAGCAGGTTTACCGCAATAAAATTATCTTCAGATTAGGAAATTATTCTATTGAGGAATATGAGACCTATTCTCCATGGGAGCTGTTTCAAAGGCCCCAGTCTGTTTTAAATAAACTCATTGAAGTAACTGAGGGTTTAAAAACGTCAGACCGTATGATCGGTCTAAGTATGATAAAGCCTTATATTATTCAAGAATCTCTTTCAGAGGAAAATGCTCAGTTTAAAATTACCCATGGCTATGCTTGTCCTCTTGTAGACAAAGTTACTGGAGAGGCCAAGGCATTTGTTTCTACGATGACGATAGACCCGATTTCTAAATCAAATCGGGTCGTATTATTTAAATAATTAAGCGGCTGTGATTTCTTTGGAAAAACTTTTTTCTTGAATAGATTTTAAAATATTAAAATACAATTCACAGGCCTGATAAAAGTTATCTTCAGTTCCCTTCTGATTTTCTACAGGGAAGCTTTCGATTGCCTTTAAGGCCTTTTCAACGTGGTCTACGTCTTCGTGAGCATGGACTTTCACAAAACGCGTGGCCTTTTCGCCATGAGCTTTTTTAACTACGTCATACATCCAAGGTCCAACCTCAACAGAGAAGGCTTCAAGCATAAAAATTTGACCTAATAAGTGGTAGGGATGTTCAAATAGAACTTTATAGTATTGGGCTTGATAAAACGCGTTGGTAACTCCAAAGGCTGGGAAGTCACTAATTTTTCTACCTAGCCCTTCGATGTCTTTCATTGCAATAGTGTGATGTCCTGTTTCTTCGATTGTATGGGCCGCCATGCGTTTTCCAATTGGCGAATCGACTGGCAGCTTGCTAGCCCCCAAAGCTGATAGTCTCACTGAATGCGAGACGAAATAATAAGTTTGCGCTAGCCAATTGGCGTACCCATCTTTGTCGGAAAAATCCATTTTTTGAAAGTAATCCACCACATATCTGTACTCTGGAGAGCTAAGCAACTTTTTCATTTAGTACCTCTTTTCTAATTATTGTGTTTTTATTCTTAAAAATCTCGAAAACAATTGGAGGAAAATTTTTTGAGGCTTGAAAAACCTCTCTGGATTTAAATACGACCAAATCGGTGGGGATTGTATTGTGAATTACATTTTCTTCTATAACACTACTTCCCCATGATCTGCCGAGGGTATTCATTGAACGGTTATTTCTCATCATTCCAAGCATGAGGGGGCTTCCAAGTTCAAGTTGATAGAGAACAGACAAGCAACCTAGAATATAGCTAATACTGTATTTTTCATTATAAATAGCTTTTCTAAAATCTTTGTGAACAGTGAAGTATGAATTAATTAAGCAACGTTCATATCCCTGCTTTACTAAGGATTCGATATGTTCTTTTTTCCAAGGCTTTAGCCAGGAATCATCAAGATCAACGGGACTGGTAAGATTAATTTCTCGAATACAATCTAGGGCAACACATTGATTTTTTATGAACAAACCCTGAATAAGATCCTGTCTTGAAAAATCATTGGAAGTGTAGCAGTAGTTTTCGCCAAAAATTTCGGTAAAGGCGTCAAGCCAAGTAGATTTGAATGTGTTATATGAAGCCAAATAATTTTGGCGATTGTCCTCAGTTATAAAACGAGCGGGAAAAACTTGAAAATTGATGTCTTGCATACGGCCCCATGAAAAAAATCAAATTACATAAAAAGACTAACAAGACATTGAGACATATACTGCAAATAAATTAAGTTACTAGACTTTTGATTTACAATTTAATACGAAATGTAAAATATATTAACGGTAATCTTGTCATGGTCTTAGGTCTAAGTGGTATTAAAAATACTTAGCTAACCTGGATGATTTTGCAAATGATTAGTCTACTTTCAGGTTCACGAGAGCTTTACATAGTTTCGCTGATGTGAGTTGTTAAATATTGAAAGAGACCTTGAGCAACGGCGACTTAGAAATGTAGGCTTAAATTGGAGATTGTTTTGACCATAGCCTTGTTAATTGAGAAAAATTAATTCCGAAAGGATATATGATTTGGGTAGCGACAGTACTTGCAACTTTTTTATTCTACAAATATGTGGAAAAGACTCATAAGGTACATGTGTTTAAAATCTGCTTTTTTATACTTATTTTGGCAGCCGTTGGATCTATTTCAATTTTTGGATATAACAAAGTGCTATCCTCTGTTGATAAATATGATCTGAAGATAGAATATGTATGGCATGCTTTTCCTAAAAAAAATGATCGTTCCAAATTGGCATCAGAGCTTTTTCAAGATTTTAAAGCTAATTCAGCTCATTTGCAATTACACGAACTTTCTTCGGAAGAATTAAATTGGATAAAATTTTACCTATTCGATGATTTAGAGGTAAAATCTTCTTTTGTTCCGTTTAGTGCAAAAACTTCTGAATCGGAAACAGAATTACAGATAGAAGAACTTTTAGACGAAAAAAAAGAAAATACTCCTGCTCGATTGAAAAGGCTTGAGGAGCTTAAACGGTTGGGGGAAGTTAGAATTCAGGAGAATCTTCAGCTAATTTTTTCCAAAAGAATTGCCAATTTAAGCAAAGCCAAAGCTTTTTTGT
>DGYJ01000014.1:0-8776 GCA_002396665.1 Bdellovibrionaceae bacterium UBA5009 | reverse complement strand
CTTACGATTTATAAAGAAATCATTTGAGGTGAATGGCCTTGAAGATGAATTTTTGAGTAAACTTTCCGAAAGCGAGCGAAATTCTGTTAGTGAGGTCGAAATGATATTTGAAAATTTAAATAGTCAACTTCGTGATAAAATGAATAAAGAAAATTTAGAAAGTAGCATCGAATTTAGAATTTGTAATAATGAGAAATCTCCTTTATTAAGATATACTTTTTCTGTTTCTGGAAAGTATAAAGGTAGGTCTAGTTCATATTCGTTGGAGAAATATGGAAGATTAGATAGTACTAGTTTTTCAAGCGACATAATTATAGATTCAAAATCATGTCAGAATGTGATCTGGACAGATAGATACCAATATTTTGATAGTTATGAAATAAAGAATGTAAATGGATACTGGAAATAAAAGGTCTTTAGTAAAGTCGATTGAAAATCAAAATTTTTTTTTGATTCTGTCCATTTTATGCTTTTTTGTCATGGCGATTTTTCCAAATAATGCATTAACGAAAAGTTTAAAAAAAATCCAATCAGTTAAAATTAAAAAATGTCATGATGGTGACACTTGTTCTACATATTTAGGCGGCAAAAAAATTAAAGTTAGATTTTCGGGTATTGATTGTCCAGAGTTGAAGCAAAAACATGGTAGCATTGCCTTAAAGTTTACTAATTCTTTAGTTCTAGATCGAGATGTAGATCTAATTTGCGACGGTCGTTCCTATGATCGAATTACCTGTACGGTCTTTTCTAATGGGATTAATGTTAACGAAGAGTTGGTAAAACAAGGGTTGGCTTTTGATAGCCCCAAATATTCTAAAAGAAGGTATAAAGAATTTGAAGAGGCGGCGAGAAAGGCGCGTATTGGCCTTTGGTCGGAAGAAAAAATTACGAGCCCTCACTGTTTTAGACATCCCAAAATAAAGCAGTGTAAAACTAATTCACAATATATGCCTTAAATGTTTTTTATTTTTTTAAAAAACATTGCTCTTCAAGCATTAAAGCATCTTGCTTAGACCGCAACTGATTTAGATTTTGCTAATCGGTGCACATTTTGCAAACTTGGTTATGTTCAGGTCATGCTTAAAATACAAGCAAGTATTTTGATTTGTTTAACTTTCTTAGGCTGCTAATTGGTATTTTTCAGACTTTTTTCTATTCAGGCAAAACGTTCAAATGAGTTCAATCAATTTTTAAATCAAATACGCTTTCTAGTGTTTCAAACTTGTCCATGCCATGTCTCAATAAAGTTCAAATTCTCAAATTGAAGCGCTATGCGAGATTTTAACGAACTTTAGACCAGCCCAGTTATTCCGAAGTATTAACAAGCCAATTTGTCCTATTGAACGTAAGGGAGTCCTAGTGAAACCATCATCCGCGAATGCGATGAAATCATTTTCTCAAATTTCATTCTTAACCGTATTTTTATTGAGCGTTTTTAATGAAACCTTCGCAGCCCCTGTTCAGGTCTTAGCGCCAATCAAGATGACGTCATCTGTTTCAGGAAAAAATTATTCAAAAAGTTTTCCTGCTAGCGGAAACAACTTGAACGGTGTTTTGACGATCACAAACGGAAATGGCCAGGATTATTCTTTAAAAAATTGTAACGGCCTGGGGATTGTGGCAAAAGTATTGTGCTTGGCGGGCAATGTGCTTAAAGAAGTGGCTGTCGCGATAGATCGTCCAGCGCACTTAGAAGTCAAACTGAACAATCAGTTGCTGTTTGCTTCAAATGGCACTGGAAATGTTGGTTGGAGCAAGTACAGGCCGAACTATCAGTTAGCAATCAAGGTGAACCAAAGCAATTCGTTAAATGTGTTAGCTAAGGGATTGCCTACAAGTTCAGTGACAATATCTGCCACGGCAGAATCTTCGGCAGTGAACCAACTGCCAATTGCAGTGATTGATGTGAACCCTCCAGCAGGAGTTGCTCCGGCTGTGATTTCTTTTTCTGCATTACGCAGCAGCGATGCCGATGGAAACATCGTAAGTTATGCCTGGGATTTTGACGATGGAAAGTTTGGTAGTGGAGCCAGTGTCACGCATTTGTATACGGTGGCAAAAACCTACAATGCGAAGCTCACTGTCACCGATAATCAAGGTGGTGTTGGAACGAAGACTTTAACGATTGTGATCTCTGCGGATGTGACTGCACCTGTATTAAGCCTATCCAGTCCCGCAGAAGGATCTTTGATCAGAAATCAAGCGATTCAAATCGTCGGAACTTCAAACGAAAAATTAACCTTGGCCACTGCGGCGCTTAATGGTGAATCGGCGTATTCACTGAATCTTTCGCCGGATGGATTTTCTTTTTCGGGATCCATTGCAACAACAATTAACGGCAATCGTACACTAACTGTGACCGGAAAAGATGTGGCTGGAAATGTGGGAACCAAAGTCGTTAGTTTCAATTACGACAATTCTTTGCCACCACTTGCAAAGCTGACCTTAAAATCTGCAAGCCAAGGTGTTGCACCATTTATGGTATTGCTGGATGGATCGCAAAGTTCAGACCCAGCAGGACAGGCTTTGGCCTACGCATGGGATTTTGGCGATGGCACGATTTCCGCTGTAGCGCAAATTGCGACGCATACTTTCACGCAAGCTGGAAGTTACACAATTAAAATGAAGATCACGAACCAAAGTGGATTAACGGATGAAAAATCGGTTCAAGTCGTGGTGAATGCGCTCACATTGCCAGTAGATCCTGTAACAATTGCAACACCACTGGTACAAAACAATATTCCGGTAAGTTTTAGTGATTCCACAGCGTTTATTTACGAAGGGCCGAATGCTTTGCAGCAAGGCGTGGCGGCTAACGCCATCGACAAATCACGAGTTTCGATCTTGCGTGGACAAATTGTTGATGACAACAACCAGCCGATTTCAGGTGTTCGAGTTTCTGTAAATAGGGCTTCTGAGTACGGTTTTTCTTATTCAAGAAATGACGGTTTTTTTGATATTGCTGTCAATGGTGGTTCGACTACGACTTTAACTTACGAAAAAACTGGATACCTTCCAGTTCAAAGAAGTATGAAGCTTGGATTCAACGAATTTGCAACAAATGAAAAAGTGGTTTTAGTTTCTGTAGATCCATCAGTTACAAAAGTTTTGAATGGTTCAACTGTTCCTCAAGTAGCAAGTGGTTCTTTAGTGACTGATACCAGCGGAAGCAGAACTGCAAAATTAATGATTCCCGCTGGAGCAAATGCATTGGTGGAATTACCAGATGGAGGGACTCTAGCTCTTTCAAGTCTATCCTTAAGGGTCACCGAATACACTGTAGGACCGAATGGCCCGAAGAGAATGCCAGCAAGTTTACCTAAATCCACTGATTATACATACGCATTTGATGTAACTGCCGACGAGGCTTTAGCCTTAGGTGCAAAACATATTAATTTTTCTAAACCTGTTAGCGTTTATACGGATAATTTTTTAGGTTTCTCAACTGGTACTGTAATTCCATTCGGTACGTACGACTATGACCGAGCTTTATGGTTAACGAATCCGAACGCAAGGGTCATTAAAATATTGGCAATTTCAGGTGGAGTGGCTCAGCTTGATGTTGACGGAAGTGGAAATGTTGCAAATGCAAGTCAATTGGCAGTGCTAAATATTGATACTTCGGAACTTCAAAAAATTGCTCAACTCTATCCAACTGTTGGAAAAACATTTTGGAGAGCGCAAACCAGTCGTTTTAGTCCTGGTGATATGAATCAAATTGTAGGAAGTGGCGGAGCTCCGCCGGAAAATGGCGTGGATTCCAACGATTCAACACCTAAGCCGTGCGAAAGATGTGCTACTGGTTCAATCATAGAAGTTATGAATCAAAATTTAAAAGAGATTATTCCTATCAAAGGAACTGAATTAAATCTTTTATATTCTTCGGGTCGTTCGAACAGTTCCGTATATACACTCAACATAAATTTAACCAATCCTCTTTCGATACCAGTTCAGCTTCAACAAGTGGACTTGAAAGTCGAAGTGGCAGGCCAAGTTTTTGAACAATCTTTTACACCATCTGTAGGATTAAAATATTTATATAAATGGGATGGATTCGATGCCTACGGTCGAAAAGTGGATGGAAGAACAAAAGCGAAAGTCACAATAGCCTACAGATTTCCTGGAAACTATTTAGCGCCGGCACTGAACTATCCTTGGGAGTTTGGAATGTACAGCGTTGGTCTTATCGACACTGGAGTTCCTGGAAGAGAATACGGTGAAATCGCTAGAACCTATGAAACATACATTGGAAATGGATCTACGACAAGAGGTTCAATCGGTGAGTGGACTTTAACGGATTACCACAGCTACGACCCAAATTCTAAAATTTTGTACATGGGTGATGGAACATCAGTCGGCGATATTAATCCAATTTTTTCTCCTGGGCGGCCAATACAAGTTGTTATTGGAAATGGGACACCTGGTTTTAGTGCTGATGGAACGCTTGCGTCCCAAGGGCAAATTACTAGTCCTCATCCGATTACCGTTGGAAGCGACAAAAGTATTTACTTTTCTGATGCGTATCCTTTGATCAGAAAAATAAATCAAAATGGCTTCCTGGAAACTGTTGCAGGAAATGGACAGTACGGATTTTCTGGCGATGGCGGTCTGGCTATTGATGCGAAATTAGGAAATGGATTAAACTCGGTAAAAATAGTTGAAGGCGAAAAGGGTGATATTTACATTGCGGATATTGGTAACTATCGTATTAGAAAAATAGATGCAAATGGAATCATTACAACGATTGCTGGAAATGGTACAAATGGCTTTAGCGGTGACGGTGGTCCAGCAAGGTCTGCACAAATCGGTTTGATATTTCATCTGTTCTACCATGAGGGAAGTATTTTTATTGTCGATTCGTTTCAGTTCAGAGTTCGTGAGGTTACAGCTGCAGGAACAATTCGGACTGTGTTAGGCACTGGAGTAAATGGTTTTTCAGCAGATGGAACGCCAGCTCTATCCGCACAAGTTTCAGATATTTCAGGAATTGGATTTAATTCAGATGGTGAGTTGATTTTTTCCGACACTGGAAACAAGCGAATCAGAAAGATCAACAAACTTGGAAATTTAGAGACGATTGTTGGAACTGGAATACTAGGGAATAGTCCTGATGGAACAGCAATCCTTCAAGCAGATATTGGTTTTCCGGCAGATATGAAAGTGAGACCAGACGGATCAATCTTTTGGCGTGAAGGAGCTGATAGAATCCACTATTCAGGCACTGATGGAAAACTTCATACCTTGATAGGTGGTGCGCAATCTGGTTTTTCTGTACCAGGAACTTTTGCAGCTGATGCACTACTGAATGGTATTCGGCAATTCGATTTCTCAGCAGACGGTGAAGTATATATAGTCGAACAAGGAAATCACAGAATTATTAAAATTTCAGATCCCGTGAATGCAACAAAAACTGCTGGAGTTTACACAATTGTTTCGGAAAATGGAGATGAGATATACTATTTTGATAGCTTTGGAATTCACTTTAAGACTGCATTTGCACTAACAAACGCAACTAAGTATGAATTCGTCCACAACGCAGTTAACAAGCTTGTTGCAATTAAAGATAGCTTCGGAAACATCACAACGCTAAACCGTGATTCTTCTGGAAATGTAACTAGTGCAGTATCTAACTATGGAATCACAAGTAATCTGACTTACGATGCCTCTGGACGTTTAGCTTCAATTTCGCTTCCGAGTGGTGATAAGTATCAAATGTCTTATGACTCAATAAATTTATTAACTTCTTTTTCTAAACCAAATGGCGCGACCTCTATTTTGAATTACGATACAAACGGCAAATTGGTAAAAGATACGAATGCAAATGGCGGGTTCACACAATTGGTCAGATCTTCTGGGCCAACCGGGGATATTGTTACAATGAATTCAGCCTCTGGAACCTCATGGTCACATTCAAAAACAGAAGGTGCGACGCAAGTCTTCTCGGAAATTAAATTTAAAAATGGTGAGCAATTGTTTTCTTCCTTAACTGGAAATTTGTTGGTTGATACCTACTCAACCGGTTACAGTGAAGCTTCATATGAAGTTGCAGATCCATTCTTTGGTGGCCAGACTCGAAGAACGAATGGGCGACAAATTGTCAATGGACTTGCTAGAACTGAGCTTACAGGAAGAGTCTACGACCGGCAAAATTCAAAAACTGATTACAAGTTCACCGATACTCTTCAGGTCAATGGCCAAGTTCGAAGTACCGCAAGCTTCGATTCAGCAACCCTTGAAAGTGTGAATACTTCTTTCTTAGGCGTAGCTGAAAAGATAAAAGTGAATCAGTTCCTACAGCCGATTTTTGTACAAAAGGGAACTTTAGCGCCGACGTCCTTTCAGTACGATTCAAAAGGCCGCTTTATTAGCTCTACAACTGGTTCTAAAACAACAGCGCTTACCTACAATACTCAGGGGATGCTAGAAACTATTACGGATCCTCTTGGACAAGTAACAGCTTTTGAATACGATGCGAATTTGAATAAAACAAAGATTACTTCTCCAGATGGAAAGTACGTACTTTTTTCATACAATCCAAATGGTGACGTCGTTTCAGTGACTCCGTTTGGGCGTCCACAGCATTTATTTAATATTGGTTTTCTTTCCGAAATTTTGAACTATATCGCCCCAAATGTTCCAGGCGTTTCTTCAGGGCAAACGACTTATGAATATGATGTGGACAATCGCCGAACGAAAACGACAAGACCCGACGGAAAAGTAGCAGTATTTGCTTATGTTCCTGGAAAAGATTTATTGCAATCTATCACAACATTTTTCGGAAACTATGGATTTCAGTACAACTCGAACGGACAATTGGTTCAAGCGACATCTCCTGATGGGGTTGTGACAGCAACTTCATATCTTGCTAGAAAAGTTTCTTCAGAGGCAATGTCAGGCGCTTCGACCGGAACTGTGTCTTGGACTTTCAATAGCTTGTTGAAAGTAGCATCAGTGACTGCCGGAGGAATTGCTTCGAATTATACATATGACCGAGATGAAAGACCAACGTTCATCGGATCTGAGGGGTTGACTTACGATTTAAACGATCTAATTAGCACGATTGTTCTTCAAAACGTCTTGCAGACCAATAGCTATGACCAGTTTGGAAATTTAACTAGCAAGGTCACATCGTTTAGTGGAGCGCCACTAATGTCCCAAGTTTACAGTTTCGACAATTTAGATCGAATCGTTCGTAAAATCGATAATGGAACCGTTTTTGACTACGGATATGATCTAAAGGGTCAACTTTCCACAGTTTCTAAGAATGGCTCATCGGTTGGTCAATACCAATATGACGACAATGGAAATCGACTTCAAGCAACTGTAAGAGGGGTATCTTTCAGCGCAACCTATGATAACCAAGATCGTATTTTGAGTTATGGAACGAAATCCTACACTTATAACGATGCGGGGGATTTAACTTCTGAAACGGATTCTTCAACGGGCAAAGTAAAAGTTTACAACTATGATTTGTTTAGCAACTTAAGATCTGCAACTGTGGACGGCAAGTCTATCCAGTATTTAGTCGATGCCAGGGATAGAAGAGTCGCCAAAAAGATAAATGGCATAGCGGTTCAAAGGTTTATTTACCAATCTCAGGTTCAAGTTGCCGCAGAACTTGCTGGCGATGGATCATTGATTTCTCGGTTCGAGTATGGCTCAATGGAAAATTCGCCAGATTTCATGCTTAAGAGTGGAGTATTGTACAAATTCATACATGACCAGCTAGGAAGTGTAAGAATGGTCGTCAATTCATCTACTGGCGTAGTAGTCCAAGAAATGAATTATGATGAATTCGGAAATGTGTTAAGTGATACGAATCCAGGATTTCAACCTTTTGGTTTTGGCGGTGGTATTTATGATAGAGATACTGGGCTTATACGTTTTGGAAAACGCGACTACAATCCTGAAGTAGGCCGATGGGTTTCTAAAGATCCAATATTGTTTGAAGGTGGTGATACGAATCTTTATGGGTATGTTTTGCAGGATCCTGTAAATGGAATTGATCCTGAAGGATTAAGGTTTCCTATGCAAGGCATAGCTGAAACGGCAGGGTCGGGTGTGCCGATATCGCCAGCTATTGGTGCAGGAATTGGGGCAAGCATAGCTGCAAACATTAAAGTTTGTCCGATTAAACAAAAAGAAGATAGCAAAAGAGCTTGCTACGAACAACATAATGAACGTGTAATAGGGTGTCGAAAGCTTCCCTTTAGCCAAAGCGGCAAGTGTTTAACGGATTCCGGTGTTAAATTAGCTCAATGCTTAGCTGGAAAATAGGTGCTCAAAATGAAAATTATACAATCGTCCCGTGGTGAAAAATTACCTTTTTTGTTCACTTCTAATTCCGAAAAGTCGCTAGATAGTTTGAAAGACGTTTTATTTTATGATTTTGAGAATATGGGACTTTCCCTGATTTCTATAAAGAATGGAGACCCAAAAAAAATTGATAGCCTCATAAAAGAAATTAAAAATCAGTCAAAGTGTGAATATTTAATCCATATAGATATCAATGAAAAAAGCACCAAAAAAATAGTTGATTTTTATTTTGAAGAAAAATTTAAGAATCATCCAGCTATTCAAATGATAACTGATACATTTAAGATAGGGTCCAATGATGTTTACAACATCAGCCAGCAATTCAGTGTGGATAAGAGTCTCGTTATGCCGACTGATGAAGAAGTATTTTCTTTTAAAATTTTTTTTAATAAAGATGAAATTCAAAAAAGACCTGACACTGAAAGTGATTTTCAAATGGGTCTGAGATTTGTTATTTATT
>DGYJ01000083.1:24481-39672 GCA_002396665.1 Bdellovibrionaceae bacterium UBA5009 | reverse complement strand
ATGCGTGGTTTGATGGCGAAGCCGTCTGGCGAGATCATTGAGACTCCAATTACGGCGAACTTCCGTGAAGGTTTGACAGTATTACAGTACTTCATTTCGACACATGGTGCTCGTAAAGGTCTTGCGGATACAGCTTTGAAAACTGCGAACTCTGGTTATCTGACTCGTCGTCTAGTTGACGTTGCTCAGGACGTTGTTGTGAGTGAAACTGATTGTGGAACTACAAATGGTCTTGAAGTGACTCCGATCTACGAAGCTGGCGAAGTTATTCAGCCAATCGGTGACCGCGTATTGGGTCGTACGGCATTGGAAGATGTTGTTGATCCATACACAAACACAATTCTTGTCAAAGCGGGCTCTGAAATCAACGAAGGCCAAGTTAAGAAAATTGACGAACTTGGAATTGAAAAAGTTAAAATTCGCTCAGGTCTGGTTTGCGAATCTGCGCGTGGAGTGTGTATCAAGTGCTACGGACGTGATTTGTCTCGTGGAGCAACGGTGAACTTGGGCGAAACAGTTGGTATTATTGCTGCTCAGTCTATCGGTGAACCAGGAACTCAGTTAACGATGAGAACATTCCACTTAGGTGGAGCGGCATCTCGTTCAGTTGAGCAATCAGTTCATACTTCTCGTTACGAAGGAACATTGAAACTACAAAGCGTCCATTTCGTTAAAAATCGTCACGGTAAATTGACTGTGATGAATCGTAACGGTGAGGCTTTGGTTATTGATGAAACTGGCCGTGAAAGAGAAAAATTTAAATTAGTTTATGGTGCGGTATTAAATTACAAAGAAGGCGACAAAGTTCCAAAAGGTGGAACTGTTGCTGAGTGGGATCCGTACTCAAATCCAATCATCGCCGAAGTTTCTGCGAAAGTTCAGTACCAAGACATCGAAGAGGGCTCTACAATGCAAGAGCAAGTCGATGCTGTGACAGGCTTTGCGACGAAGGTGATCATGGAGAGCAAATCTTCTGATGTTAAGCCAACAGTTTTCTTAGTTGATGACAATGGCAAACCACTAAGTCTTCCAGGTCGTGATATCCCAGCAAGACATTTGATTCCAGTAGGAGCGCAGTTGCTTGTGCTTGATGGTCAAGAGGTTCATGCCGGTGACATCATTGCAAAAATGCTTCGTGAAGCTTCAAAAACAAAAGATATCACAGGGGGTCTTCCTCGAGTGGCAGAATTGTTCGAAGCACGTAAACCAAAAGAAGCAGCTATTATCTCTGAGATTGATGGCTACGTCACATTTGGTAAAGACGTGAAAGGCAAACAACGTGTCATTGTAACTCCAGAAGTTGGAGAGCAAAAAGAATACTTGATTCCTAAAGGTAAACACGTTGCTGTTCGTGAAGGTGAGTACGTTAAAGCCGGAGAGGCCTTAATGGATGGACCGACGAATCCGCATGACATTCTTGCTGTACTTGGTGACAAAGCATTGGCTGCATATCTCGTGAATGAAATTCAAGAGGTTTACAGACTTCAAGGTGTTGGTATCAATGATAAGCATATCGAAGTCATCGTTCGTCAGATGTTGCGTAAAGTAGAAGTAGTTGATGCTGGTGACAGCCGTTTCTTAGCTGGTGAGCAAGTTGAAAGAGTTTCTTTCGATGCTGAAAGCGACAGAATCACTAAAGAAGGTGGACAGGCTCCAACTTGTAAGCCTCTTCTTTTGGGTATCACTAAAGTTTCTTTGAGCACAGACAGTTGGATTTCTGCAGCCTCTTTCCAAGAGACTACTAAAGTTCTTACTGAAGCAGCTATCAATTCAAGAACTGATAGTTTGCGCGGCTTGAAAGAAAACATCATTATGGGTCGTTTGATTCCTGCGGGAACTGGGTTGACTTCATATAAACGTTGGAAAGTTGTTCTTAAAGAGGACGACGATACAATGGATATGGGTCTTCTTCCGGCCATGGGTCCTCAGTCCCATACGACACAAGGATAGGATAATTTTTTTAGAGTATTTGGGGGTTCTTAAGAGCCCCCAAAGGATTTTTAACATATTTCTTGACCAAGGCGTTAGGGACCGCTAATTTCCTACGACTTAAGAATAATAAGGGGTTTTCAGTGCCAACAATCAATCAGCTCATCAAAAAAGAGCGTATTGTACAGAAAAATCAAACTAAATCGCCAGCTCTTGCAAGCTGTCCTCAAAGACGTGGTGTTTGCACTCGTGTGTACACAACGACTCCAAAAAAACCGAATTCGGCTCTTAGAAAAGTAGCTAAAGTTCGTTTATCAAACGGCTTTGAGGTCATTTCTTACATCCCTGGTATCGGCCACAATCTTCAAGAGCACAGTGTTGTTTTGATTCGTGGGGGCAGGGTTAAAGATTTACCAGGTGTTCGTTATCATATCGTTCGCGGTGTACTTGATCTTCAAGGCGTTAATGGACGTCTTCGCAGTCGATCAAAATACGGTACTAAAAGACCTAAGAAATAATTGAGGTAATGTAATGTCACGTCGTAAAAGAACATTTAAAAGAGAAATTATTCCAGATCCAGTTTTTAAAGATTTGGTGTTCGCTAAATTCATTAACAAAATGACTGTAAACGGTCAAAAAGCCACTGCACAAAAACTTTTTTATGGTGCATTGGACGAGCTTAAAGGAAAAGTTCCAGGTGAAGAGCCTGCAGCTGTTTTCAAAAAAGCTTTGGAAAATACTAAGCCTTCGATCGAAGTAAGATCTCGCCGCGTAGGTGGAGCTACTTACCAAGTTCCGGTGGATGTTCGCCCAACTCGTCGTTTGTCTTTGGCAATGAGATGGTTGGTTGAATTTTCTCGTGAGCGTGGTGAAAAAGACTTCTCTAAACGTTTAGCTGCAGAAATTATGGACGCTTTCAACAATCGTGGAAACGCGATCAAGAAAAAAGAAGATGTTCATCGTATGGCTGAAGCAAATAAAGCTTTCTCTCATTACAATTGGTAATTTAATTTCAGATGTCGGCGAAAGAGCCTAAAACTATCGCTGATTTAAAGTTCACCCGAAATATCGGCATCATGGCTCACATTGATGCCGGTAAGACCACCACTACAGAGCGAATTCTTTTCTACACAGGTAAAAGTCATAAAATCGGAGAAGTCCATGATGGCGCAGCCACAATGGACTGGATGGTGCAAGAGCAAGAGCGTGGAATTACAATCACGTCTGCTGCGACCATGGCATTTTGGAAAGATTACAGAATTAATATCATAGATACTCCGGGCCATGTTGACTTCACAATTGAAGTTGAACGTTCGCTTCGGGTGTTGGATGGCGCAATTGCCGTTTTCGACGGAGTTAATGGAGTCGAACCCCAATCGGAAACTGTCTGGCGTCAGGCTGATAAATACAAAGTTCCTAGGATTTGTTTTATCAACAAAATGGATCGTGTTGGTGCTGATTTTGAGATGAGCATTGAATCGATTAAGGAGCGATTGGGAGCAAATCCTATCGCTGTGCAAGTTCCTATTGGTGCTGAAGATTCATTTAAAGGTGTTGTCGATTTGATCGAGATGAAGGCCTATGTTTGGAAAGGCCAAGATCTTGGTCAAAAATTTGAAATCGAAGAGATTCCAGCAGATATTTTGGCGGATGTGCAAAGATACCGTACTCAAATTGTTGAGCGAATTGTTGAGTTCGACGATTCACTCATGGAGAAATATCTGGATGGGAAAGAAGTTACTGTACAAGAGCTGAAATCTGCTTTGCGAACAGCCACATTGTCTCAGAAAGTTTTTCCAGTTTTTTGTGGGGCTGCATTTAAAAATAAGGGCGTACAATCATTGCTCGACGGCGTGATTGATTATTTGCCATCTCCTCTCGATGTCCCTGCGATGGTAGGCCATCATCCTGAAAAAATTGATAAAGAAATTCCGTGTCCAACGGATTTTGATTCTCCAGTTGCCAGCCTTGCATTTAAAATTACAAATGATCCGTTTGCGGGCACATTAACTTACATTCGAGTGTACTCTGGAACTGTCAAAGTTGGTGACCAACTTTACAATCCACGTTTGGATAAAAAAGAACGTATTCAAAAGTTAGTGAAGATGCATGCCAATCACAGAGAAGAAGTGAATGAATTGCGTGCAGGTGATCTTGGCGCTGTTGTAGGCTTAAAGTTTACAGGCACTGGTGATACGCTTTGTACAACTTCTCATCCAGTGGTTTTAGAATCAATAACATTTCCTGAGCCTGTGATTTCTGTCGCTGTTGAAGCGAAATCGTCTGCTGATCAAGAGAAGATGCTTCAGGGTTTGCAGAAACTTGAAAGAGAAGACCCATCCTGCAGACTTCGTACGGATCCTGAAACGGGACAAATTTTACTTTCAGGTATGGGCGAACTGCATCTTGATATTCTTGTTGATCGATTACTTCGAGAACACAAAATTCAAGCCAATGTGGGGCGACCACAGGTGTCTTACAGAGAAACTATTACTCAACCAGCAAAGGCAGTTCATACCTATGAAAGACTTCTTGGTGGTGAAGAACAATTTGCACAAGTTGAAATTTCGATCGAGTCAATTCCTAGAGCCGAAGGTGTGCAATTTGTAAATAAAGTTGCTGTGAACAATGTATTTACAGCGGCATTTTTGAAAGCAGTTGAAAGTGGTTTTCGTGAGGGCTGTGAAGTTGGTCCGCTTGCGAGCTGCGCATTGATTGGAATAAAAGGGACATTGTTGGGTGTGCAGGCCAAGCCAGATGTTTCATCTGAAATGTCATTTAAAGCAGCGACTTCGCTGGCGCTGCGTGAGGCTTTGAAAAAGACGACTGCAGAGCTTGCTGAACCAATGTTTAAGCTGGAAGTGGTTTGTCCAGATGACTTTGTTGGTAACATTGTGAGTGATTTGAACTCTCGTCGCGGTAAAATTCTTTCCATGAGCGTGAAACCTGGCATGGGTCAGGTCATTTCTGCTGAGGCCCCATTGGCCAATCTCTTCGGCTATGCGACTGATATTCGCAGTTTGAGCCAGGGAAGAGCGAGCTTCAGCATGGAGTTTCTAGAGTACGCCATCGTGCCGCCCAAGGTAAAAGCTGAGATATTACAAAGACTTGGACGTTTTTAAAGATTCATTTCCGCCTGAATTTGAAGGCTTTAATGCTGGACAATTCACCCTAAAATTTTTTCATAAAAAAAATTTATAAATGGTCAATGAATTTCTTTGACAAAATTCGGACATTTGATGCATATTTGCGAACTCGAGTTAGTCGTTTACAAAAAACTCTCCAAATCGAACTTTCTAAAGTGTTCACGGAGGCCAGTTTTCGATGGGACGAATAAAGCGAAAAAAGCTAGCTAAGTATTAGTAAAAACATAAACAAAAAAGCAGAGAGAAAAGTTCTATGCAAAGTCAAAAAATCAGAATCCGCTTAAAGGCTTTTGATCATAAATTACTTGATCAATCGACAAAAGAAATCGTGGACACTGCTCGTCGCACAGGTGCGAAAGTAGTTGGACCAATCCCTTTCCCAACGCGAATCAATCGTTTTACAGTTCTTAGATCTCCACACGTTGATAAGAAGTCTCGTGAACAATTTGAAATCCGCACACACAAAAGAATGTTAGATATTCATGAGCCCACTCAGCAAACTGTAGATCAATTGATGAAATTGGATCTATCTGCAGGCGTGGATGTTGAAATCAAGTTGTCGACAATCTAGTAGGAGTTAAATCGTGAGTGAAGCGAACACAAACCAAACATTGAAACTAGACGGTCTTTTTGCCTTTAAAGAGGGTATGGCCACAGTTTATAATGAACAAGGCGAAGCTATTCCAGTAACTGTACTTCGTTATGAGCCATGGGTTGTTGCCCAGGTTAAAACAAAACAAAATGATGGATACGAGGCAATTCAGTTGGCTTGCCGTCCAAAAAAATCAAAAAACACAACTCAGGCTGAAAAGGGTCATTTGAAAAACGCAGGTTTTGAAAATGGCGCTCAGTATGTCAAAGAGTTGAGACAGTCTCTTCCAGAGGGAGCTTCTGTTGGATCAGCGGTATCTATCGAAAGCCTTGCAAAAGGTGATATCGTTAAAATGACTTCTAAATCAAAAGGTCATGGATTTGCTGGTTCTGTAAAACGTTGGAATTTCGCAGGGGGCCCTGCTTCCCATGGTTCTAAATTCCATCGTCGTCCGGGATCAAGTGGTAACAGAACTTGGCCAGGTCGAGTTATGCCAGGCAAAAAATTTCCAGGTCACTATGGAGATGAAACAATCACAGTTAGAAACGTTGAAGTTGTGGATGTTATCCCTGCTGAAAATGTTTTGATGGTCAAAGGGCCCGTGCCAGGCGCTCGTAACACTTTAGTGAAGTTAGTGAGAGAGTAGTATGTCAGTTGCAAATGTAATTAACTGGAAAAAAGAAAAAGTTGGTCAGGTTGATTTGTCTCCTGAAGTTTTTGATGTTGAAGTCAAAAAAGAAGTTCTTCATTCTGTTGTTCGTTGGCAGTTGGCTTGCCGTCGTCAAGGGAATGCAATGACTAAAACTAAAGGTTTGGTCAGCGGTGGCGGTAAAAAGCCATTTAAACAAAAAGGAACTGGTAATGCTCGTCAGGGTTCTACTCGTTCGCCATTGATGCCAGGTGGGGGAACAATTTTTGGTCCAGAACCACGTAGCTATGCTTATGTTTTACCTAAAAAAATGAGACGTCTTGGTTTGGCAATGGCTCTTTCCCACTTGAACAAAGAAGGAAAATTGCTGGTTGTTGATCAAATGAAATCAGAAGGTAAGACTTCAGATTTAAGCAAAAAATTGAACGGTCTAGGGCTTAAAAAAGCATTGTTGGTTGACTCTAAGTACAACGATCTTTTTGGTCGCGCTTCTAAAAATTTAGAAAAATTTAAATACTTCGGCGTGGAAGGTCTAAATGTTTATGATCTTCTTAAGTACGATCAAGTTGTTATCAGCAAAGACTCTGTAGCATCAATCGTTGGCCGTTGCACTTTGGAGAATGACTAATGAAACAGTTAATTAAATCTCCTCTGATTACAGAGAAAAATACTTATCACAACGCTGCAAACGTTTATGTTTTCGAAGTTGATAAAAAAGCTACAAAAACAGAAATCAAGCAAGCTGTTGAAAAGAATTTTAGCGTGAAGGTAGATTCAGTTCGCACTGCAGTTTGCCGTGGTCACTCTAAACAAACAAAGTTTGGTCTTACAAAAGTTCCTCATTGGAAGAAAGCTTTTGTAAAACTTAAAGCGGGCGAAAAAATCGCTCTATTTGAGGGAGCATAAACATGGGAATTCGTACGTTCAGTCCTCGCTCACACGGTCGTCGCGCAATGACTGGTTTTGATTTTGCTGAAATCACAAAAACAACTCCAGAAAAATCATTAACACGCGCTTTGAAGAAAAATTCTGCTCGTAATAATACGGGTATGATTACAGTTCGTCATATTGGTGGCGGTCACAAACGTAAATACCGTTTGGTGGACTTCAAAAGAACTAAAATTGATGTTCCAGCTACTGTTGTTGCAATTGAGTATGATCCAAATAGAACTTGCCGTATTGCTTTAATCACTTATGCAGATGGCGCTAAGTCTTACATCTTGGCTCCAATTGGCTTGAATGTTGGTGATACTGTTCTTTCAAGCGAAAAAGCAGATATCAAACCTGGAAATGCATTGCCATTAAGTGCAATTCCAGTTGGTACAACAATCCACAATATCGAAATGCGCCCTGGAAAAGGTGCGCAAATGGTTCGTGGCGCTGGTGCGGCTGCAATTCTTGTTTCAAAAGAACAGAAATATTGCCAAATCAGACTTCCATCGGGCGAAGTAAAACAGATTTTGTCTGTTTGCAAAGCTTCAATTGGGCAAGTTGGTAATACTGATAACGAAAATATATCTCTAGGAAAAGCTGGGCGCTCTCGTTGGAGAGGTATCCGACCAGGCGTTCGTGGTATGGCGATGAATCCAGTTGACCATCCATTGGGTGGTGGTGAGGGTGTTGGTAAAGGCCATCATCCTGTAACTCCTTGGGGACAACCTTGTAAGGGTTATAAAACTAGAAATAATAAACGAACTAATTCTTCAATTATTAAGAGAAGAAAGTAGGAGTAGACTGTGGCTAGATCGGTAAAAAAAGGTCCATTTGTTGATCATCATTTGATGAAAAAAATCGATAATGCGATTCAAAAAAATGACAAAAAAGTTATTAAAACTTGGTCACGTAGGTCGACAATTTTGCCAGAAACTGTTGGATTAACTTTCGCAGTTCACAACGGCAAACAGTTTATTCCTGTTTATATTAGTGAAAATATGATTGGGCACAGATTGGGTGAGTTTTCGCCAACACGAAAATTCGTTGGTCATGCTGAAAAGAAAGCCGCAGCTCCAGCAGCTCCAGCGGCAAAAAAATAGAGGTGATGAATGGAAGCGAAGGCTAGTTTAAGATTCGCCCGAGTTGGTGCTCAAAAAGCCAGACTTGTTGCAGATTTAGTACGCGGAAAAGATGTTAATGAAGCAGTTAAAACACTGACTTTTTTAAACAAAAAAACTGCGGTTTTGATTAAAAAACTTATCGAGTCTGCAGTTGCAAATGCTGAAGACAAAAAAACGATGGATGTTGACAAGCTTTTTGTAAAAACAATCTACGTTGACCAAGGCCCATCTTTGAAAAGATTCCGCCCGCGCGCTCAAGGTCGTGCCTACGGTATCCAAAAAAAGACTAGCCATATTAACGTTGTACTTGAGGAGAAATAAGCGTGGGACAAAAGGTTAACCCAATTGGATTAAGAGTCGGAGTTATTAGAACTTGGGATTCAAGATGGTATGCAAAAGGCCAACAGTACTTCGAAAATCTTCATGAAGATATTAAGCTTCGTAAATATTTGAAGGCAAAGTTGAAGCATGCCGGTTTGGCAAAAGTCGAAGTTGAGAGAGCTGCTAAAAAAGTTAAAATTATCATTTCAACTGCTCGTCCTGGCGTCGTTATCGGCAAAAAAGGAACTGGCATTGATTCTTTAAAAGCAGATGTTCAAAAGTTAACAACGAATGAAGTGTTTTTGAGCATTCAAGAAGTTCGTAAGCCTGATATTGATGCAAGTCTAGTAGCTGAGAGCATTGCTCTTCAATTGGAAAAGCGTATCTCTTGGAGAAGAGCTTTGAAAAAAGCTATCGCTGCAGCAATCAAAGGCGGAGTTCGCGGTATTAAAATTCGCGTATCTGGTCGTTTAGATGGCGCTGAGATTGCGCGTTCTGAATGGTACAATGAAAAAAGCGTTCCTTTGCATACATTGCGCGCTGATATCGATTACGGAACTGCTGAAGCATTGACGACTTACGGTATCATTGGTTTGAAAGTATGGATCTACAAAGGCGACATCATGAGTGCTCGAGAAGTTGAGGAGGCTGGTCGTGTTAAGTCCTAAGAGAGTAAAATATAGAAAACAATTTGTTGGTCGCGCAACTGGCTTTGCAGTTCGTGGATCTAATTTGGATTTCGGTGACTTTGGTCTTCAAGCTGTAGAAGAGGGTCGTTTGACTGCTCGCCAACTTGAAGCTGGTCGTATCGCAATTTCCCGTAGCATTAAGCGCGGTGGTAAATTGTGGTGCAGAGTTTATCCAGATCGTCCTGTAACAAAAAAACCTGCTGAAACTCGTATGGGTAGCGGTAAGGGTAATCCGGAATTTTGGGTAGCACGTGTTTTGCCAGGTCGTATCTTGTTTGAAATGAATGGCGTAACAAAAGAACAAGCTGAGGAAGCATTTACAAGAGCTGCTCATAAGCTTCCATTTAAAACACGCGTTCTTGTGCGTTTGTAATTATAAAGGTGCATGTATGAAGTTTGCAGAAATTAAAGATTTGTCAGTAGTCGAATTAAAAAAGAAAAGAGCTAACTTAGCTGATGAGCTCTTTCAGGCTAAAATCAAGAATTCAATTGGCCAATTGGCTAATCCTCTTGAAATTAGAAAGTTGCGCAAAGATATCGCGCGTTTAAACACAGCTATTGTTCGCAAAGTTGCGCGATAAGAAGAGGTAGAAGATGGAAGCTAAGCTGAACACAAGAGGTAGACGGATTGAAGTAACTGGAGAAGTTGTTTCCAATAAAATGGATAAAACGATTTCAGTTCTTATTTTCAGAATGGTTCGTCACAAAAAGTACGGAAAATACATTAAAAAAACTTCAGTTTTTAAAGCTCATGATGAGAAAAACCAAGCTCAAATTGGCGACAAAGTCAGAATTTACGAGACTCGTCCATTGAGTAAATCTAAACGTTGGGTTCTAGCTGAAATTCTAGAAACCGCAGCGAAATAAGGAGAGAGTCATGATACAAATGCAAACTCGTCTCAATGTTGCAGATAATTCAGGCGCTAAAGAAGTTATGTGCATTAAAGTGCTTGGTGGTTCAAAAAGAAGAAGTGCATCTATAGGCGATATTATTATCGTTTCTATTAAAGAAGCTCTTCCTCAGGCAAAAGTTAAAAAAGGTGATGTGGCTAAAGCTGTTGTTGTTAGAACAGTTCAAAAATTACGTCGTCCGGATGGTTCATATATCCGTTTCGATGATAATTCTGCTGTGCTTATTAACGCATCAAATGAGCCTATCGGAACACGTATTTTTGGTCCAGTAGCAAGGGAACTAAGAGCAAAACAATTTGTTAAGATTGTTTCTTTGGCTCCTGAAGTTCTATAGAGGTTTATATGAATCGTTTACAAGACAGATACAATAAAGAAATTGCTCCAGATTTGAAAAAGAAAATGAATGCTAAATCTGTTATGCAAGTTCCAAGACTAGAAAAAATTATTATCAGCGTTTGTACAAGCGATGCTGTTCAAAATCCGAAAATTTTGAATGGTGTTGTTGATGAAATCACAGCCATTGCTGGCCAAAAAGCTGTGATGACGAAATCTAAAAAAGCGATTTCGAACTTTAAGTTGCGTAAAGGTTTGTCAATTGGTGTTCGAGTGACTTTGCGAAGAGATAGAATGTGGTCTTTCTTGGATCGTTTAAATACTCTTGCATTACCTCGAGTGCGTGACTTCCGCGGCCTTCCAAACAAAGGTTTTGATGGACGTGGTAATTACAACATGGGTCTGAAAGAGCAAATCGTATTTCCAGAGATCAATTATGATCGCGTGGAAAAAGTTCGAGGTATGAATATTACAATTTGTACTACTGCAAGTAATGATAATGATGGAAGAGCTCTTTTAGAGGCTCTTGGAATGCCGTTTAGAAAATAAGGTAGGTGAATTTTGGCACGTTTAGCGATGATCAAAAAAAATAATAAGCGCAAAGAAATGTCTTCTAAATATTGGAAGTACAGAGAAGAGTTGCGTAATAAAGCTGTAGATATGAAACTTTCTGATGAAGAAAGAGCTGCTGCACAACTGAAGCTTATGAAGCTGCCAAGAGACACTGCTGCGAACCGAGTGATCACTCGTTGCGAGCTTTCTGGTCGGCCTCGTGGAAACTACAGAAAATTTGGATTATCAAGAATTGCATTCAGAGCATTGGCTTTGGATGGAAAACTTCCTGGCGTTACCAAGGCAAGTTGGTAGGAGAAAAAGATGGATACAATTGCACAATTTTTGACAATTATTAGAAATGCAGGAACTGCTCGACTTGAAAAAGTTGATATGCCTGCATCTAAAGTTAGGGCTGGGATCGCTCAAATCCTTGTTGATGAAGGGTATGCACGTAGCTTCAAAGTTGCTAAAGACTCTAAACAAGGAATCATGCGTATTTATTTGAAATATGATGAAGCTGGTAAGCATGCAATCACAGCAATTGATCGCATCAGCAGACCAGGCCGTCGTCTTTATGTAAAATCTGACAAAGTTCCGAGCGTGCGTTCTGGTATGGGCTTTTCAATTATCAGCACAAGCCAAGGAATTATGAGTAGTCGTAAAGCTAAAGAAAAAAATATGGGCGGAGAACTTCTCTGCACAGTTTGGTAGGTGAAAAATGTCTCGTATCGGTAAAGCACCAGTAATGTTTGATGACAAAGTTCAAGTGAGTGTAACACCTCAAAATGAACTTGTTATCAAAGGTGGAAAAAGCGTTTTAAATATCAAAATGAAGCCCCAAATTTCTGCAAAAGTAGAAGGCAAGCAAGTTATTTTGACTCGAAAAAGTGAAACTAAAGAGTCAAAATCACTCCATGGTTTGTACAGAGCGCTTTTACAAAATGCTGTGAACGGGGTGTCTAAGGGTTTTACTAAATCATTAGAGCTTCAGGGTGTTGGATACAGAGCAAGTGTGTCTGGTAAAAAACTAGAGTTATCTTTGGGTTTTAGCCACTCTGTTATTTTTGATATTCCAGAAGGTATTGAAATCAAAGTTGATAAACAAACAATTATCCAAATCAATGGCGCTAGCAAAGAGCTTGTTGGACAAGTTGCTGCGAAGGTTCGTTCTTTTAGACCACCAGAGCCATACTTGGGTAAAGGTGTTCGTTATGTTGGCGAGAAAATCCGTCGTAAAGCCGGAAAATCTGCAAGTAAGTAATGTGAGGTTACTATGATGAAGTTGAAATTTAGAAAACATACTAGTGAAAGAAAAGTTAACAGACTTACAAAAAAAATCAGAATTCGTAAGACTGTTAAAGGTACTGATGAAAGACCTCGTTTGTGTGTTTTTAGAAGTGCTAAACACATTTACGCTCAGGTCATCAATGATGTTAGCGGACAAACTTTAGTGTCAGCTTCTTCTCTTGATGTAAAAGATAAGTCTGGAAAAGAATTGGCAAAAATGATTGGTGCGGAAGTTGCCAAAAAAGCACTTCAAAAGAACATCAAAAACGTAGTTTTCGATCGTAATGGTTATATCTATCACGGCCGTGTGCAGTCTTTGGCTGACGGTGCTCGTGAAGCTGGTTTGAATTTTTAAGGAGTTGAGAAGTGGAAAAAACATCAACGGATTTTGAAGAAAGAGTTGTTGCAATCAACCGCGTTACCAAAGTTGTTAAAGGTGGTCGAAGATTTTCATTCGCTGCTCTAGTTGTGATTGGTAATAAGTCTGGTGAGATTGGCTATGGCTCTGGTAAAGCAGGCGAAGTTCCTGAAGCTATCGGTAAAGCAAGTCGTTCTGCTCGCAAAGCTTCTCGCTCTGTACAACTAAAAGATAACAGAACAATCCCTCATGAAGTGATTGGTAAATTTGGCGCTGCAAAAGTGATCATGAGACCAGCTGCTCCTGGAACTGGTGTTATTGCTGGAGGAGCTGTTCGTGCAGTTCTTGAGTCTGTTGGAGTAAAAGATATTTTAACAAAATGTGTAGGTACTCGAAACCCTCACAATGCTGTTCGTGCAACTTTACAAGGTTTGCAACAGCTTAAAAACTCTTAAGAGGTTTTCAATGGCAAAAGTTTTTAAAGTGACACTAAAGAGATCATTGATTGGTTGCACACAGGACCAAAAAGATACAGTTCGTTGTTTGGGTCTTAGAAAAAGACATCAAACGGTTGAAGTTAAAGATAACCCTGCTCAACGTGGGCAGATTTTAAAAGTACAACATCTGATTGATGTTGTTGTTGCGAGGTAATTATGAGCTTGTTGTCACAACTTTCTCCAAAAGATGGATCAACACATTATAGAAAACGTGTTGGTCGTGGAATTGGCTCTGGCTTGGGTGGATATTCTGGTAAGGGCGGTAAAGGTCAGACTCAAAGAAGTGGTGGAGGAATTCGCCGTGGATTTGAGGGTGGTCAAACTCCTCTGCATCGTCGATTGCCTAAGTTTGGATTTACAAATGCCGCTTTTGCAACTGAATACTCAATCATTAACTTAAGCCAGCTTGAGAAGATGTCAGGTGTTGTGACTCCTGAAACTTTGAAAAAAGATGGCTTTATTCAAAATGGTCCAGTGAAAGTATTGGGCAATGGAACTTTGAAAAAAGCTCTTACTGTAAAAGCTCAGAAGTTCAGCGAGACTGCAAAAAAGGCCATTGAAGCGGCCGGTGGAAAAGTAGAAGTTATTAAGCTTTAAAAAAGGATTTTGAAGTGTCAGCCATCAATAGTATTGCTAAAAGCTCTGATTTACGAAAAAGAATTTTATTTACTCTAGGTATGCTAGCTGTTTATAGAATTGGCGTTCATGTTCCAACTCCGGGAGTTGATGGCGCTGCTGTTATGTCGTTTTTTGAGGCCCAAAGCCGTGGAATTTTCGGACTTTTCAATACATTTTCTGGTGGTGCACTTTCTCAATTTAGTGTTTTCGCACTTGGAATTATGCCTTATATTTCAGCTTCAATTATTTTTCAGTTATTAACGTCTGCCGTACCCTACTTAGAAGCTTTGAAAAAAGAGGGCGAGTACGGTCGTAAAAAAATAAAT
Organism: Bdellovibrionaceae bacterium UBA5009; assembly: GCA_002396665.1. Classification (GTDB taxonomy): domain Bacteria; phylum Bdellovibrionota; class Bdellovibrionia; order Bdellovibrionales; family Bdellovibrionaceae; genus UBA5009. The sequence continues at coordinate 25,406 of DGYJ01000083.1, read as the reverse complement.
CAATACACAAGATATGCAACTGTTGCATTGGCTGTTGTACAAGGGGCTGGAATCAGCACATGGTTGATGAGTCAAAGCAGTCCTGACCTGAAGCCATTAGTTATTTCAAACACTGTCGGATTTTTGCCATTTCAAGTGATGACGGTAATCACATTAACAGCTGGGACATGTTTTATCATGTGGCTTGGCGAACAGATTACAGAGCGTGGAATTGGTAACGGCTCTTCTTTAATTATCTTTACTGGTATAGCCGCAGCAATTCCATCTGGCGCATCAAAAATGATTGAACTAATTAGTCAGGGGGAGATGAAATTTATCGTGGCCCTTATCTTATTGGTTATCATGCTACTAATCATCGCCGCAGTGATTTATATGGAAGTTGCGCAGCGTAGAATTACAATTCAGTACTCGCAACGTGGCCAGGCGGGAATGCAATCAATGACGACTCCAAGCAGTCACTTGCCAATTAAAATTAATTTCTCAGGTGTAATTCCTCCTATTTTTGCAAGTTCATTGCTTATGTTTCCTGCAACTGCAGCTCAGTTTGTCCAAACGCCTTGGTTAAAAGCTCTGCAAGAGTCTTTGAATCCGTCGGGTACAATTTTTAATATCTTGTTTGTTGGACTTATTGTCTTTTTCTGTTTCTTTTATACTGAGATTGTTTTTAATCCAACAGAGGTCGCTGAAAATTTAAAGAAGTATGGTGGATTTGTTCCTGGCGTTCGTGCTGGTAAGAGTACTGCTGACTACATTCAGCGTGTATTAGATCGCGTGAATGTAGCAGGATGTATCTACTTGAGTGTTGTATGTATTTTGCCCGGAATTTTATCGCATCAATTTAATATTCCGTTTTATTTCGGCGGAACTAGCTTGCTCATTTTAGTTGGTGTTGCATTGGATACTGCACAACAAATTCAATCACACA
>DGYJ01000083.1:23528-24326 GCA_002396665.1 Bdellovibrionaceae bacterium UBA5009 | reverse complement strand
ACAAATTCAATCACACATTATTACTCAAAAATATGATGGCTTCTTGACTAAGACTAAAATCAAAAGTCGGAGGGTTCAGTTTTGAACATCATACTTTTCGGGGCTCCTGGTGCTGGCAAAGGGACTCAATCTGCGCTTTTAATTGAAAAACGTGGAATGAGACAAATTAGTACAGGTGACTTGTTTCGTGCAGCGATAAAAAATCAGACTGCACTGGGCTTAAAAGCTCAAGATTATATGAATAAGGGCGAGCTTGTCCCTGACCAAGTTGTTATAGGCATGGTTGAAGAAGAGCTTAAAAATGTAAGTGGTGATTTTATACTTGATGGGTTTCCAAGGACAGTTGCGCAAGCTGAGGCCTTGGAAGAATTGTTGAAAAAATTACATAAGAGTATTCAAAAGGCGATATTTATACATGTTCCTTTTGAAGAGCTTAAAGGCAGACTAACAGGACGACGAGTTTGCAAAGGTTGCGGAGCTGTTTACCACGTCAAATCAAAGCCTTCGAAGCAAGAGGGTGTTTGCGATGTTTGTGGTGGCAGTGTGGTTCAAAGGCCCGATGACAAAGAAGAGGTTATCGGAACACGTTTAAAGGCCTATGAGGATTATACAAGTCCGTTAAAGGATTATTATAGGGAACTAGGTAAATATTACGAGGTCAATGGCTTCAAAAGTGCTGATGTTGTATATAAGAACATAGAATCTTTAATTTAGATTGAGTTTTTATAGACAGTTCTATATGTCAGTGCTAGGTTGCCAGATCGCGTTTGCAAGCAGGGTGCATTATGAAGGTTAGAC
>DGYJ01000083.1:16454-23348 GCA_002396665.1 Bdellovibrionaceae bacterium UBA5009 | reverse complement strand
GGGTGCATTATGAAGGTTAGACCATCAGTTAAAAAAATATGTAATAAATGTAAAATCATTAAGCGTAAGGGTGTTATTCGAGTGATTTGCGAAAACCCTAAGCATAAGCAAAGGCAGGGATAGAGTTATGGCACGTATTCTAGGTGTTGACTTACCTCGTAATAAGCGAGTTGAAGTAGCATTAACTTATATTTTCGGAATTGGTCGTCCTCGCGCGAAGCAAATTTGTGAATTTGCTAAAATTCCACATGATCTTCGTACAGAAGGTTTATCAGATGAATTGATTGCAAAAATCCGTTCGTATGTTGAGCAGAATTTTAAAGTAGAAGGTGATTTGCGCCGTGAAACAGGTCTTTCTATCAAGCGTTTGATGGATTTGAACTGCTACCGTGGAACACGTCATCGTAAAGGTTTGCCTGTTCGTGGTCAGAACACTCGTTCTAATGCTCGTACTCGTAAAGGACCTAAGAAGACTGTAGCTAACAAGAAAAAAGCCGTTTAATAGTTAAGGATTCAAAAATATGAATACAGAAAAAAAGGCAGCAGCGCCGAAAAAGAAAATCAAAAGAAATGTTCCTCAGGGACAATGCTACATTCAAGCAGGTTTCGGTAACGTTATCGTTACGATGACTGATCCGAATGGTGACACTGTTTCTTGGAGTTCAGCAGGTCATTTAGGATTTAAAGGTAGCCGTAAGGGGACTCCCTTTGCAGCTCAATCTGCCGCTGAAGACGCTGCTAAAAAAGCGATGGATGCTGGAATGAAATCTGTGGAAGTATTTTTGAAAGGACCAGGAGCTGGCCGTGAGCCTGCTATCAGAGCACTTGCTGCAACTGGAATGCGTATTCTTTCTTTGAAAGATATTACGCCTGTTCCGCACAATGGCTGCCGTCCACCTAAAAGAAGAAGAATTTAAGGAGTAAGCTGTGAGCTGTGTAAATGATAGTGTTTGTAAATTATGCCGTCGTGAGAATCTAAAACTTTTTCTTAAAGGCGACCGTTGTTACACTGATAAATGTGCCTTCGAAAGAAGACCTTATCCTCCGGGACAACATGGGCAATCTCGATTAAAATTTTCTGAATTTGCTCTTCAGTTGCGTGAAAAACAAAAAACAAAACGTTGGTATGGAGTTTCTGAAAAACAATTTAGACGTTACTTCAAAGAAGCTAGCCGCTCTAAAGAACTTACAGGAACAGCATTGTTGAAAAACTTAGAAACTCGATTGGATAACGTTGTATACTCTTTGGGTTATGCAAATTCTCGTCGTGAAGCTCGTCAACTTGTTAAGCACAATCATATTTTGCTTAATGGTAAAAGAGCGAATATCCCTAGCATTTCTGTTTGCAAAGGTGATGTTGTACAAGTTGCTGAAAAAAGCCGTGAGCAATCACGAGTTTTGTCTGCGGTTCAATCTGTAGCACGCCGATCTGTTCCAGCTTGGCTTGAAGCAGATCATGCTCAGTTCAAAGGCACAGTAAAAGAGCTTCCTGTACGTGAGGAGATTACTGTTCCTTCTGAAGAAAATATGGTTGTTGAATACTACTCAAGATAAACTTCCGGGAGACGAAGAATATGCAAGAACATTATTATAAATTTTGGAGAGAAATGATCAAGCCTAAAGGATTTGAGGTTGATCGTGAAAGTCTCAAAACTGATTATGCGCGATTTATCGTCAGACCTTTGGAAAAAGGTTTTGGAGTTACTTTAGGTAATTCATTGCGTAGAATTTTGTTGAGCTCAATGATGGGTTCAGCAGTGTCTGCTGTTAAATTTGAAGGCGTTCTTCATGAGTTCAGCACGATTCCTGATGTGTTGGAAGACGTGACAGACATTATTCTTAATCTTAAAGAAGTGCGTTTTAAACAATACACTTCTGAAACATTGACGTTAAGAATTAACAAAAAGGGCCCTGGCAAAGTCACTGCTGGTGATATCATCACAAGTGATAAAGTTGAAGTTTTGAATAAAGACCAACATATTGCAACTTTGGGTGCGAATGCTAATTTTAATGTTGAGATATTGGTTAGCTATGGTCGTGGATATGTTCCTACAGAAAATCGCGAAGAGGAATTGCCTCTTGGATATATTTCTGTTGATGCTCTTCACAGTCCAATTAGAAAAGTGAACTACAATGTAGCCAATGCACGTGTTGGTCAAAGAACTGACTACGATGCTTTGTCTTTGGAAGTTTGGACTGATGGCTCTTTGAAGCCAGAAGAAGCAGTTGCTTTAGCTTCAAAAATCATGAAAGAGCAACTTCAGATCTTCTTAACTTTCGATGAAACTATGGAGCCTTCAGAAGAGAAAAAAGATTCTCATTCGACTCAATTGAATGAAAATCTTTTCAGATCGGTTGATGATCTAGAGTTGTCAGTTCGTTCTGCAAACTGCTTGAAAAATGCTAACATCCGTTACATTGGCGAGCTGGTTGTGCGATCTGAGGCTGAAATGCTTAAGACGAAAAACTTTGGTCGTAAATCATTAAATGAAATTAAAGAAATCCTTTCTGAGATGGGGTTGGGACTTGGTATGAAGATCGACGGATGGCCTCCGGTTGGTTGGGATCCAAGTATTCCTCCGCAAAAGAGAGAACAGCAGTAAAAATTTGAGGTTATTATGAGTTCGCATAGAAGAAGAGTTAAACATTTTGCAAGAGCCTCTGGACCGAGAAAAGCTTTAATCGGCGGAATGGTGATTTCATTGATCGAGCACGGTCGTATTAAAACGACTGTTGATCGTGCAAAGGAAGTTCGTCGTCACGCTGAAAAAGTAGTTACTCTTGGTAAAAAAGGTGATTTGTCTTCCCATCGCTTGCTTTTGTCTCGTTACCCTAACAAGGATGCGATTCAGAAAGTGATGAAAGAAATTTCCCCACGCTTTATGGAGCGTCCAGGTGGTTACACTAGAATTATCAAGATTGGTCGTCGCCCAGGTGACACTGCTGAAATGGCATTCTTGGAGTTCGTAGATTACGATTATAAATCTGTTGCAGGCGAAACTGATGCAAAAGCTGATGTTAAAGCAGTAAAAAAAGAAGCTGCGAAAAAAACAAAAGTAACTAAGCAGTTGGTTGCGGCAAAGAAAAAATCATCTAAAAAAATTCAAAAAAAATCTAGATCTGCTTCTCGATAATTTCGATAACGCTTCTAGCTTTTGAGATAAAAAAGACCCATGACATGGGTCTTTTTTTTTATTCTAATGGATCTATGAAAAATCATGTTAAAGCCTTAGTGGCTGTTATAATCAGCGCAATCCTATTAATAGCTGTTGGTTACTCGTTGTTAAATAAAGCAAGTAAAGAGTCAAAAAGCGATATCAGTGTTGTCGACCGGATGGAGCAAGATGGTGTGCCCACCATCGAAGGAATGACTATTGATGGTCGCAAATACAGTTTCGCAGAGAGAAAGAATAAGCTCACAATAGTCAATTTTTGGGCTTCATGGTGTGCCCCATGCGTTGAGGAGATTCCGTCCCTTGTGAGCCTTGCTAGGCATTTTAAAGAGGAGATAGACATTGTGGCCTTGTCTGCCGATGAGGATGAAAAAGATATTCAAATTTTTCTAAAGTCATTTCCAGAAATGAATGACCAGAATATTTTTATTATACAGGATAAAAATCAACAATATAAGAACCAGTTTTCGGTTGGTCGTTTGCCAGAATCATTTATTGTAAAGTCCAATGGCCTTTTAGAAAAAAAAGTGATTGGGACGATTTCTTGGTACAATAAGGACGCCATCGAATACATCCAAAGCTTGATCAAGCGAAATGGAAACTAGAAGCCGAATTTCTTTTTTAAGTCATCAACGGCTTTTTTTCCTTCCTGTTCAATTTTTCCTTTGGCTTGGTTTTCGGCGTCTTTTTTAGCTTGGTCAGTTTTAGATTCGGCCTTTTTCTTTTCGCTGTCTGCCTGCTGTTGAAGCTTTTTGATCTCGCTATCAATTTGGCCTTTGAATTGCTGAATCTGAGCCTCGATGGCTTGTCTGTTTTTACTGACTTCAGCTTCGACATAGTCGTTGATTTTTTTGCGTGCAATAGCGATTTGAGCTTCGACTTCTTTTTGTAGACCTTTTTGAACTTCGCTACCTATGTTGGATGAGATATTGAAATCAACACGTGGCAAGACTCCGGCGCTAGAAACATTGAGGTCAATCATTTTTATGTCATTAAAAATCTTTTTCAAAATTTCTTCGGCAGTTTTTTCTTTGGCAGTTACTGCGTAATCAATATTTTGAAATTGATTTTTGATTTCGAGATTTAAATCTTTATATCCAACCAGCTTCGCTTGAGCGGTCGTAGACCCTTGGGCCTTGTTGAAGCCCAAGCTGACATCATCCGAATTCACTAAGTTTTTTTGCTTCACTGGAAATTTTTGAACCTTCGTATCCATAGTGATCAGGCTAAGTGCTTTTCGGTTGTCGACAGAGAGCACTGTTGAAAAGCCAGAAATTCCTGCGGCAGGAAAATCGCCTTTAATTTGGGCCACAGTCGGTTTGCCAGTAAGGAGTTGGTTGGTGGTTATGTCAGTAATTTGTCCTTCGATAAAACCAGAATAAGGTGATGCCCCAGCCTGGGAGCTTACAGCCGTTTTTTTGATCCAAAAGAGAGGGTATGAATTCGGACGACCGAACTCGTAGGTTAAGCCCTTTGAGCGTGGTCGGGGTTGAATTGCAACTTCGGGTTCTTTGTCTTTATTCAGAAGATTAGGCGGAGCGTATTTGTACAGCATTGCACGGTATTTGAAGAGTTTGTCTTTGTAGGGCTGCACATAGGGCATGAACAGGGACATCGCAATTGATTTGGCATCAAGTTGCGGGATTTTGAAATGCTTTTCGAGTTCCTTAATATCGCTTTTGATTTGCTGATCCAAATCTTTCAAGCCAGTTTGTAGTCCGTTAAGATCGGAATTGAAGCTCGAGTTGGCCGCTTGAAGTTCTTTGTATTTTGAGTCTGCATCTTTGAAAATTCGATCGATTTCAGAGAGGGATTTTTGCAACTCATCTGGACTGTTGAATCCGCTTGTTTTGACTTGGCCTAATTGGGCTCCGAGTTTTTGAAAATCATCGGCTTTGGGAAGTGATTTTAGTTTTTGTTCCCATTCTGTTTTTTTGGAATTCAGGCTGGTCTCCAAATCTTTGGCTAGTTTTTTCGATGCCAACTGGGCATCTAATTTACCAAGCTGTGCATTTGATGAGCCTCCTCCAAGGAGGGCGGCAACATCGCCCATGACATTATTATCGTATTTAGTTTCGACTTGATCGAGGGCCTTATTGGCAATCTTTTCGCCCTCTTTTTCAATGAATGAAGGAGAGTTATCAATGGGTTCTGGGGGTTTTACTTTCCCGGGTTTGGATCTTGGTTTGTTGAATTCAATTTTTTCAACAACAGCCTCATTGATGACAAATTTTACTCTCAATAGGGCATCCCAAAGCATGGCGTAACGGATTTCACCAATGCTGATCGAATTTTGAGAAGGGTTTTCGCTATCCGTAATGTCAATTCCTTGAATGGATAATGAAGCATCGAAAAAGCTTGTTTTGACAGAAGCAATGTCTACTTCTGCTCCGACGGCTTGATAGCCTGCCCACTCGAGTCCAGATTTTAAGTGATGGTCAAAGAAAAGATGGAAGTAAGCGCCTACCAAAACTGAGATTATCAGTGTTGGAATGATTGCTTCCCAGCGAATGATTCCCTTGGTTTTCTTTTTTTCTTTTTGCTCGCTCATGATGTGACCTCTATCCGTAGAATTGATCGTACTTGCAGTACCAGTTGTAAAATGTTGTCGCCGCAAAAGCCTTCCATAGTTTTGTTTGCTTGAATCTTGCGACAACAAGTTCGCGGTATTGAGTAATTAAAGATTTGAAAATAAAATAAGAAATTGGCGCTATTAAAATAGAAACTGCGAAAGAGCCCATGACAATAGAGTTATTAAAACGAGTCATGGGAACAATTGGCATATTGTACATGGTCACAAAAAGCGGGCGAAGGGATTCAAGTTCGAGGATCTTTTGGCCTAAAAGATCAGCAGCCGGGTCAAAGAGATAGGCGATGAATTTAAAAAAGAATGCGGATAGAAAAGCAGCACCAAGTTGGACTCGAAGTAAAAATACGATCAGTAAAACGAAGAGTGTTTGAATGGACAAGAAGGGGGCGAATCCCAGAAAAAGTCCAAGAGAGAGTCCAAGGGCTAGTGGTGTTGTTGAAGTATCGCTATTGAGCAGTTTTAAGAATGCAAATATTTGTTTTAACATCAGAGTCATATGAGTTCTCCCTCTGATCATTATTCATGAAATATTTTGCTTATTCAACCTCGAGGCCAGCTTCGGGTAATTTGATGCGTTCTTTCATTTGCAGATAGAAGACAATCCCAATAAGCCCGAAAAGAAATTGAAACATTTGAAATGCAGTAATGACCGTTGTGCCAATTTCAGAAGAGTGTCCAAGATAGACGTTAAATAAATAGTCGAAGGCGGCTTGGCCTACGCCGACACCTGCAGGTGAGATCGGAATGGCAGTGGCCATGAACCCGAGAGGAGAGACTAGAAAATATGTAGATAGAGGTATCCCGGCATCAAGACCTGAAGCGTGTCCAGCCATTGCAAAAAAGAAAATGGAAGTCGTTTGTGCGATTAGGCTGATCGCCAAAATTTGAAATATCAACTTTGGGGATTTTCCGTAGAGCTGGATGGAGTGATAAAGTTTGAGAAACTTCTCCTTCATCGGAAGCTTTTCAATAAGTTGAATCGTAAAATTTTGAATTTTAGTCTGAGTTGTCAGGCTAAGATAGAGGGCCACTGTGAAGCCTGCAAAAATAAAACAAAACAAGAAAAACAATTTTTCCAGCACGGGGACATTGAGAACGTGCTGAATATCGTAAATCATAACGGATACGGCC
>DGYJ01000083.1:0-16365 GCA_002396665.1 Bdellovibrionaceae bacterium UBA5009 | reverse complement strand
CCATTGTGTAGAGTCCAAATATACGATCTGCAAAGACACTAGAGACTGCGATGGATCTGGGATGCCCAGTTTGCTTGTAAAAATAGAATCCTTTGACGACATCACCACCAACACCGCCAGGCATGGCAAAGTTAAAAAAAAGTCCAATCATTGAAAGCTTAAAAAGTGCAAAGTAGGGAAGATTCACATTTTGAGTTCTTAGTAAAAGTCTCCAGCGTTCTGTCACAAGCAGAAAGCTAGTGAGAGTGATGCTGAAGGCAATAAGTAAGTATGTTGGCGTGCACAGACTTTTAAGGGCAGCAAAATTAAGCTTACCTTCTTTGACCAGCCAAAAAATAATGGCCCCTGCGAAAATAAGCTTGAGAGAAGACTTCAGAATATTTTTTGAGTGCTTTATCACTTAGACTCCAGAAAAGTGAGTGTTCCAGATGGCCTTTAATCGCAGTAGAAATGGCTTAAGGTCTTTGAGCGGCAAAGAGGTTGGTCCATCACAAAGGGCTTCGTCCGGACGAGGATGGGTTTCAAGAAAAATCCCATCGACACCAACAGCCATCGCTGCCCGTGCAAGAACTGGAACCATATCGCGACGTCCGCCACTGCTGTCGCCCGAGGCGCCTGGCAGTTGTGTTGAGTGGGTCACATCCATGATGACGGGGAATCCAAGGCGTCGCATTTCTACAAGGCCTGTCATGTCATTGATCAGTCGATTGTACCCAAAAGTTGTGCCGCGATCGCAAAGTAATAATTTTGAGTTTCCAGCTTGAGCTGCTTTCTGCGCAATGGACTTCATATCCCACGGAGCAAGAAACTGTCCTTTTTTAATATGAATCACTTTGTCAGTTTTTGCTGCTTCGACAAGAAGATCAGTTTGTCGCGATAAGAAGGCTGGGATTTGCAAGACGTCAGCGATTTCAGCTGTTGGTTTCACTTGATAGGTTTCATGAACATCTGTCAGAAGTGGACAGTCCAATTTGCTTTTGATTTTGCCTAGTGAATTGAGGGCGCTATCAACGCCAGGTCCACGGAAATTATTTGCGCTTTGACGATTGGCTTTGTCGAAGGAGCATTTTAAAATCCAAGGGATGCCAAGTTCTGAGGTGATTTTTTTGATTTCGCTACCGGTCTCTAAAACCAGGCCCTCGTCTTCAATAATATCTGGACCTGCAAAGAGAACAAAAGATTTGCAGTCCCCCCAGGTGATCGTTTGGCCATTGTGCTTCAGGGAAACTGTGTTTTTAAGTGGTGTAAATTCTGTCATCCCTCTTTTATTGCACAGCTTTCAAGACGCTTTCAATGATTTTGTCTTGTGTCGCTGTGTTCATATCGGGAAACATGGGAAGGCTAACAACATGGTCAGCGGCCCAGCGTGCATTTGGGATGTTTAATCCTGAATGTGCAGTATTTTCTTTATACCATGGCTGATCAGGCATGGTGCGAGGATAGTGGACAACTGTAGGAACGCCCATTTCAGTCATTCGTTTTTGAAAATCGGCGCGGTCATGGACAGTTAAAGTATATTGTGCCCAAACGCTATTGCGATCGTTTTTTACATGGGGAGCAGAGAAGTCTTTTGCTTTAATTGTAGCAAAGGCTTGACTGAAGCGATCGGCGATTTTTTGTCTTTGTGCTAGTTCCCATTCGTAACGTTCAAGTTTGCACAGTAAAATGGCACACTGAATTGTATCTAAGCGGCCATTGATGCCTAGGCGAGTATGGTAGTAGCGACTTTCAGAGCCATGATCACGAATTTCCTTCATCGCCTTATAGAGCTGATCGTCGTTTGTAAAAATGGCTCCACCTTCTCCGTAGCAGCCCAGAGGTTTAGCGGGATAAAAGCTGGTTCCGCTGGCAGTGCTTAAATTTCCACTTCGTTTGCCTTTATAAAGTGCTCCGTAACTTTGTGCGGAATCTTCGATGACGTGCAAATTATGCTTTTTTGCGATCGCATTGATTTCGTCCATATCAGAAACTTGTCCATACAATGAAACAGGCATGATGGCTTTAGTTTTTGGAGTGATGAATTTTTCGATTTGAGAAACATCAATATTGAAAGTCTTTGGATCGATATCGACATAGATTGGCTTGGCCCCTGCGAGCACAATAGTTTCTGCAGTCGCGATAAAGGAAAAAGCCGTTGTGATCACTTCATCACCAGCTCCAATTCCAAGTCCCATGAGTGGCATCACAAGAGAGTCCGTTCCACTTCCGACAGCGAGGCAATATTTTGCACCTGTGTGTTCAGCTAATTTTTTTTCGAGCTCTTGAACTTCGGGGCCATTGATATAGGCGCCACTTTCTAAAACTTTTTGAATGCGGGCATCAATTGAGCTTTTCAAAGCTTGGTACTGAGTTTTTAAATCGATAAATGGAACAGACATAATGCCTCCGTGGGAAAAAAGATATTCATGAGCATAGCATGAATCAAATGTTTGACAACGGGAGCGATTCATTTCTTGATTTTTTTTGAGGAAGTCGAGAAGATTGACTATGGGAAAAATCACACACAGACGTTATATTTATGTCACAGCGATGCTTTTATCATTCACACTTTCTGTGAAATCGCAGGCTGCATTTTCGAATTACAACTCTATTTTGATCGGTGATTTGGCTGCAGGTATGGGCGGCGCTGCGGCGGCTGTTCCAGGCGATACGTCAGCATCAGCCTATTACAATCCTGCAACTCTATCTGAAGTGAAGGGCGATACCTTCTCTGCTTCGGTTGGTATTTATAAAAAATTTGATACAGTCTACGGTCAAGAAGAGGATTTTACAAAAGCACCCCTGCGTGTCAATCAGGGCTTTTTTAGATCAGTGCCTTCGTCGACTGGACAAGTCCGTCGTCTGGGTGACTATGTATTTGCCTTATCGATTGTTGTTCCAGATTACGATGAATTTAAAGGTGATCTTAAAAAACAAGATCAGAATGCGACAACGCTTTCATTTCGCGATGAGTCCCTATGGGTTGGCGGGGCCATTGCCCGAAAAATTTCTGAATCTGAATCCATGGGAATTACAATTTATTACACAGCAAGATCTTTGGATCGATCGTTGAGTGATCGCACATACACAGGAACTACCCAAGCCACTTTGTACTCTGAAGAGAAGACCTTAAAACAAAACTCCTTGGCTGCAGTTCTTGGATACTACAAACAGTTCAATCCAAAGTGGGCCATCGGGGTGTCGACTCGGTTGCCAACGCTTAAAATTGCAGGCTCTGCAGTTTTGTTCAAATCGACAACGCAAGTGAACACCTCAACTTCTACATTGACGTCGAATACAGAAAACTATCCTGATGAAAAAGCCAGAGCTATTATTCCTGGCAATATTCGTCTGGGGGCCTCGTATCAGCCCAATGAAAAATGGATGTGGGCAATGGATGTCACTTTGAATGAAGGGATCAGCTACAATGATATTGAAAATGCTGCGATTGCCTCATCGACTGAGCATGTTGCGCTTTGGAATGTAAATCTTGGTTGTGAGACGAAATGGTATGATTGGCTGAAGACAAGAACTGGTTTTTATACAAATTTTTCCTCGCACAGAGATCCTAATCCTGACAAATTGGAGTACCAAGAGGACAAAGTCGATATGCTTGGTTTCAGCGCCAATCTGGTGTTGGTTTCTAAGGGAAAAATGGAGTTTACATTTGGGGGTTATTACACGGGTGGTCGAGGCAGATCGATGCAAAGGATTCAGCAAAATTACGGCATAGTTACGAAAAATCAGCATATTTTCACTATGTTAATAGGAAGTTCTTACTTGTTTTAATTTTTCAAGAAACTCGAAGCATTAGAATAATGCATGTCTTAGATAAGTAAAACTTTGTGACGGCAGACATTATTTTTTTATTGCTTGATAAGATAATTACTATCCCATTTAATCACCACGTTTTAGATTAATGAAGAGGGGGATTTTTGAAAAATTTTATTTGTCTGCAAATTTTCGCGTCACTATTTGCATTGAATGCAATGTCTTTTGTGGGGGCTGAAAAGCAAGAGCTGAGCGGTTACGAAATCAAAGCAAGTCAGCAAGATTCGAATTTGATTTTAACTTTGGTTGAAAAAGGTGGAAACCAACAGGCCTGTGATCTGGTCGTCGAAAAACAAGAGTATTTTCAAGATTTACAAATGTTGGATATTCGAATTGCGTCGTCGCAATTTTGTCCCCTTGATGTTGTCGGAGCAAGGGTAGCCCAAGTGCACTGGCGTTTACCAATACAATTACGCAATCAAGCGAAGATCAATTTAAGAATTAATGGTTCGGTATCAGCTCAAGTTGTTATCAGCCAAATGAATGTGAATGTTATCAATGGAGGGGTCCAATGAAATTAAAATTATCAGCTTTGTCTTTTGCAGTGTTATTGGCCGTTGGAAATTGGGCCCATGGTGTTGCTCAAGTTGATCCGCGATTGGCAGCATTTGCTCGCCAAAATTCGACGCAAAAAGTTCGTGTTATTGCTTTGATGACGACAAGTTCCCACGGATTTGTTAGTCCAACTCGATATAATTTTAAATCTGTTCATCAGTTTCTTGTGAACAGAGCCAATGCTTCATGGGCTCAAGTTAAACCGCTGATTGAGCGAAGTCATTTTGCTGGTCAGGATATTCAAGTTCAGAACGTTTTTTACATTAATAACTCTCTTGTTGCTGATGTCACTGCGGCTGGTTTGAAACGTTTAGCGCAAATTCCGTCGATCGAAAAAATTTATTTTAATGGACCAATTCAGTTGGGCGAGCCAACTGCTGTTCGTCGAGGATTAGTTTCTCGTTTAGCAGCTGGCGAGTACACTTACGGTCTTAAAGATCTTGGTATCGAAGAACTGATGAAAACAAAACCTGAAATACAAGGTCAGGGAGTTTTAGTTGGTCATATCGATACTGGTGTTGATGGAAAACATCCGGCTTTGGCGAGCAAAATTGCATTATTTTATGATGCGGCAACAAATTCAATCAAGCCAGCAACTGATAGCGGACAGCATGGTTCGCACACGGCTGGAACTATTCTAGGTGGAGATCGTCAATCGACTATTATTGGCGTGGCTCCGCAAGCGAAATTGATTTCTTCTGGCGCTTTGAATGGTTATGACGAAATGTTAAGGGCCATGGAGTTCATGCTTGATCCAGATAAAAATCCAAATACAAATGATCGCCCACGTTTGATTAGCAACTCATGGAACTGCGGTGGGGCTCCGGATGTTGAATTGTTCTACAAGGCCATCGAGGCTTGGGAAGCTGCCGGCATTTTGCCAGTGTTCTCTGCAGGAAATAGCGGTCCAAAACCGCAATCAATAACTCAGCCCCATGAGCACCCGAGCGCCTTTGCGATCGGTGCAACAGACAGTAAAGGTTTGATTGCCTCATTTTCATCCCGCGGACCTGGTATTTACCACGGTCAAAAAATTCAAAAGCCAGATGTGACTGCACCTGGCGTTGATGTTTACTCGAGCGTCCCTGGTGGAAAGTTCCAAACAATGTCTGGGACATCTATGGCTGCTCCGCATGCGGCGGGTGTTGCCACTTTGTTATTCCAAGCGAATCCTGCACTAACTCCGGCACAGGTTCGTGAAATCATGACTAAAACTTCACGATTTGTAGATGCCAACGGGGCTTCTATTCCAACCCAGACTTGGAATCCAAATTATGGATTTGGTCGTTTGAATGCTTTGGAAGCAATCAAGGTTGCCGCAAGTATGGTTGGTCAACGTTTTGCTTTTAGACCACAATTTTTTATGAATGCTTTTGGCGCAGGACAGTCGACTCTGAAATTAGACACTGCTGTTGAAAACCCAACAGTTGATTTAAATCATACGGCATCAGTCAGCGGGAATTGGTAAAAGTTACTTTTAAGTAAGTTACTTTATCTAGTAAAAGGGCCAGTTCACTGGCCCTTTTGTTTTTTTACAAATCAAATCTTCTTGATCTAGAAATACTTTTTACGAAGAATGGATAATTCGAAAGAACAATAATCGAATAAGGAGATATCGATGAAAAACATTATACTATTGGCCTCATTGTTTGTGGCGACCACTTCTATGGCGGCAGGAAAAGATAAAAAAGCTGAAGCAGCTGTAAAGGGAAAAGCTGCAGCATTGAAAGTAGACGCGGCGGCCTCTAAGCTTGATTGGAAGGCAGAGAAAAAAATGGCTGGTGGCCATGCGGGCACAGTTTCAATAAAATCTGGTGAAGTGACCATTGAAAAAGAAAAGCTAACAGGTGGATCTTTTAAAATTGATATGAAAACAATCAAAGTCACAGACATGCCAGCAGATTCTAAAGACAATCAAAAACTAGTTGGGCACTTGAATTCTGATGATTTTTTTGCCGTTGAAAAAAATCCAGAGGCTGAATTGACAATTAAATCTGTTAAAGAAGTAACTGCTGGAAAATATGATGTCACTGCAGATTTACAAATTAAAGGTGTAACAAAATCTATTACATTTCCTGCAACTGTGACAAAAGTTGGATCTGCTTACAAAGCAACTGGAAAAGTGATGGTGGATAGAACTCAGTATGGTATCAAGTACAATTCTGAGGTTTTGGGTGTGCAAATTCCAGTGGATCGCATTATTAAAGACCAATTTGAATTGAATTTTGATTTGACTGCGAAAATGTAGTTTTACAAAAGCTAAATTGAATTAGGTTATCAAACAATTAAAAAACTTATGAAAAGGGGCGACAGCCCCTTTTTTTATTTTGCTATGGAAACTTGGTTGATCGTTTTCCCGGCTTTAAATGAAGCTATATTCGAAAGAGTAGTTTGCGCGATATTTCGAAGAGCTTCAGTCGTTAAAAAAGCTTGATGTGAAGTGATAAGTACATTTGGAAATGTCAGCAGCCTAGCCAATATGTCATCTTGTAGGCCTTGATTTTCTAAATTCTGAAAAAAGATACCTTCTTCTTCTTCGTACACATCAAGACCCGCAGAGCCAATTTTTTTATTTTTTAAATTTTGAATAAGTGCCTTTGTATTGATGAGGGCCCCGCGACCTGTGTTGATAATCATCACTCCAGTTTTCATTTTTTGAAATGCTAAGCTGTCGATAAGGTGAAAAGTTTCTGTTTGTAGAGGCACATGCAGACTGATGATATCAGAATCAGAATAAATTTTATCAAGTGGGAAGTATTCAACGCCTAGTTTTTTGAGCTCTTCGGACGGAGATTTATCGAAGGCAATAATTTTCATCCCAAGCCCAAGTCCTATTTTGCAAAGGCATGAGCCAATTTTTCCAGTCCCAATGACGCCTAAGGTTTTGCCAAAAAGATCAAAGCCCACCAAGCCGTCCAACTGGAAATTGAGCTCTTTGATTCGAAGATAGGAGCGGTGGGTTTTTCTATTTAAGCCTAGGATCAAGGCCAGGGCATGTTCGGCCACGGCGTGGGGAGAGTATTCAGGAACGCGTACAACGGGAAGGTTTAAATTTTGAGCCGCTTGTAAGTCGACATGATTGAAGCCTGCAGAGCGAAGGCAGATGAGCTGGATGCCAAAATTTTTAAGTGCAGAAAGTACGGCTTTGTTCAGGCAGTCGCTGACAAAGGCGCAAACGACTTGCGAATTTTGCGCAAGGTGAACTGTTTTTTCGTTCAATGGCAGATCAATGAAATCAAACTCATCGGTCGTTTGTTCGGGTTGGCTTTGGATCAATTGCTGAAAGGACTCTTTTTCATAATTTTTCATGCTGAAAAATGAAATTTTCATAAAAACCCCGTTTCTGAGGATAATAGCATTGCGCTTCAGTGCAGATTCTATTTTGTAAAATAAAACCTTCAATGTCATGATGTAAAGAGAACAGGGGAATATTTTGAAAAAAGTTATCGCGCTAGATTTGGGCGGGACCAAATTGTCTGCAGCCGTTGTGACTGACCAGGGCAAAGTACTGAAAACGATAAAAGAGCCCAGTCACTTGGCCGATGGTTGGCCAGGATTAAAGCAGCAGGTTTTACGTCTATGTAAGACTTTGCTTGTTGAGCATCCAAGCGTTAAAGCCATTGGCGTGGGTTCTGCGGGACCTTTGCACGCTGAAAAAGGTGTTCTGCTGGACCCAACAAATTTTGGCTGGACATCTAAAAAGCCCATCGCTTTTCGCGAACCAATATCGAAGGCCCTTAAACTTCCAGTTGTATTTGATAACGATGCAGTAGTTGCTGTGTTGGGAGAGCATTGGATGGGGGAAGCATCGAAGAATTCTATGGTGGTGACCCTGGGGACTGGCGTTGGGGTTGGGATATTGCTGAACGGAAAAGTTTTTAGAGGTCGCGATGGTTACAATTCTGAAGGTGGTCATTTGATTTTACGGCCCCAGGATAAGGATATTCATTGCGAATGTGGTGCTGATGGTTGTGCTGAAGGCGTACTTTCAGGAGTGAATTTTGCGAAATGGGTGGGGCGAAAAACTGGTCGCCAAGGATTATCGGCCCAGCAAATTACTGATATGGCCTTCAAACGAGATCCTGAAATGTTAAAATACTTTGAAGAGTACGCAGAAATGATGGCTCAATTTTTAACAGGGTTAATTACTTTGTATTACCCGAATGAAATTGTCATATCGGGGTCATTCGCTCAATCGCATCCATTGTTTTTAGATAAAACAAAATCAATTCTTAAAAAATATTTTAAGCGTCGAGATGAGGTTGTTAAAATTTTACCTAAAATTTCAATTTCAAAATTAAATAATCAAGATGGTTTATTAGGCGCAGCCTTTATGGCCTTTGAACGAAAAGATTATTACAAAAAATATAAAATTTAAAAAAAATGATAAATGCAGAGATTTGAGAATCAAAAAGGTCGAGGCTGGCCTTTTTGATTATGGGCCACAAAAAAAGAATTGAACCACTTGTATTTTTTAAGTTTGGACACTTGAGGATTTCTTTTTTCAACTTGGGCCTGATAAATTTCTTTGGCTTCTTCGAAGCCCATTTGGCAAAAATGATCGCTAGAGTGATTTGGTAAAAAATTTGCAAACCGTAAAGTTTCGCCGGCGTAAATTTGAGAATATATTTCTGATTTTAATTTGTACTGAGCGGCTGAGAGTGCAATGGACTTTTCTGCAAAGCAGTTGTAGGCCAGGGACCAAACCTTTGTTTTCTTATGGAAGGCACTGTGGACAGCAAAGCTCACATCTTGATGATGGGGGTGGCCATAGTCACCGACCACACTATGGGTATAGACCTCGCTGGGGGTATCAAGGGATGATAGCATGGCGATCAGTTGGTCTGTGTTCAGACGATTTTGGTAAATATCAGGAAACTCCATTTGAATGGCATTTTTCACTTTTAATTTTTTGCAGGCTGCTTGAAATTGTTTGGCCCGGGCTTGTCCAGCACCGTCAGCATTGCCGTTTGTGACACAGATGACAGTCCAGGGAAGGTCTCGAAGCTGAAGCAGCGCTGCGCTAAAAAATATTGTTTCATCGTCGGGATGGGCCACGACTAGTAATCGATATGTTTTTTTATTCATTTTTTTAGACATAGCCTACCTAGATGAATACAATTGTAGTGATGAAAAAGAAAATTGTACAAGATCAAAAAGAGTGGGCTTTGAATGCGTCAAGTTGGGTTGATGAAAAAGTTAAAACTTATGGGGCCAAATCCATATATATTCCAGCCGGAGAAACTCCAAAGTTACTTTATAAAGATTGGGAGACCCGTAAACCAGATGTTTTGAGTCGTCTGAAGATGATTCAGATTGATGATGTGCAAGACGGTCCTAAAAAAGATTTGTTTAAGACGTTTTTTTACGAAGAGCTTCCTTCCTATGCTGATCGAATTGAGTATTTTGGAAATGGACAGACCCAGGCCGATCTTGGAATCCTTGGGTTAGGTATGAATGGCCATGTCGCCTTCCACGAGCCCGGTTTACCAGCAAATTTTTATAGTGGTTGTGTTCTGCTGCAGGATGAAACTAGAAAAAATTTAGCCTTAGCTGAAAATACATGGGGAAAAACCTATGGCGCAGGAGCATTTTATAGATGTAAAGCTTTGCTTTTGATCGTGCGAGGACTGGCTAAAAAAAATATTCTGGAAAAAGTTTTACAGCCAGGCTCACAAATCCCCGCGGCAACTTTGATGTCCCATCCTGATCTGACAATCATTACTGATTTTTAATTTTTAAAATAGACAACTATTAAAAGTATTGATTTCACGCTCCACAAAATGGTTCTGGGCCAATTTGTAATGATGAGTTTATCAATTGCTTCGCTTGAAAAGCCATTCTGTAACTTATTGTGCAGCGGAACACTAAAAGTAAATGTACTTATCCATATCCCTAATATGGCAAGTAGGTTGATTGTGAAATAGTGATTATTTAAATTTTTTGAGAAGAGATCTACGGCTGTGATCAGTTCAATGAGCATCAGCGGGGCCACTATCCATGTGATCTTTTTGGAATGGAAAATTTCAAATTCGATGAATTTTGAATGTTCGATAAAATGAAAAGATGGATAGTGAACCAATTGGATAATCCAAATTAATCCAGTTAAAAGTAAAGAACAGCAAAACTGAACGTAGAAAATATGCGGCATTAGAAATTCGAGCATTTGATTTGAAATATCCTTAGAGTCATTTCGGTTTAGTTTGGTTGGTTTCGCAATAAGGGCTAGCTTCGCAGGATTTATCTTTTTTGGGTAAATACGGGCGAATCCATTTGGCAAAAGTCATATAGGCTGTATCAAAAATAGGTCGAAGGAATGGATTCTGTACAATCGGAATGGCCCAGCGGTATTGTGGAATCAATTTCCAAATTTGTAAGAAGGCATCGACTTTAGTATAAAGTTTTCCATCCAGAGTCCGTGCATGCATGACTTGGTGGACAGCATAGGGGTCTAAGTTTTCTTTAGCAGGATCAAATCCAACATCAGTAATATCGATGAAATTAATATTTTCGCTTCCTGGTAGTTTTCGATAGTGGTTTATTTCTCGAGAACACAAATGACAGAGGCCATCGTAGTAGACTTGGAGGGATGGATTTGTGGGTTCTGAAGATGTCATCATTGCTCTATTATAGACTAAAACAGCCTATTTCTAAAGTGGTGATTTTAAGTCGGAGTCTAAAAGCTGCTGAATGCAATTGCAGCTCGATTTGCTGTCAAATATCAAAATAAGACTTATTAGTTTTGTCGGTTTACACAGGATGAAATTTTCATCCCTAAAAGGGTGCAATATTCTGCAATGGTTTGATGATAGGTGAATTCAGAGTTTGCTGTTTCTAACTCGACAGATATTAATCGATTTTGTTCGATGAAAAGATCATTGGTTGAAAGTCTACCAAGTCTGTAGGATTTAATCATGTCCAAATAGAGGCGCTTTGATTTTTCAAGATTCGATTGAGCCTCTTGAAGATTTTGTGAAGCCACCTGAACTTTTTGGCTATAATAAAGTCTGTTCAAGCCTGCCTTTTTTTTTGCAATTTGATATTCGGCGTCTGCAGCAATAAAATTTGCGTGCGCAGAAGAAATAGATGAAGCCGTTTCGTATTTTGACCAAATGGGTATGGTTAAAAGTAATGTTGTACCAATTTGTTTTTGATCTCGTGAACTTAGGGGTGATTCTTGATATTGAGCTGTAAAGTCTAATTTAGGCCAATAAGTTCTTTTATGACTTGCGAGTTCAAATTCATAGGACTTACTTTTAAAAAATTTAGATTCAACTGTTGGAAGATGATCTGTTGCCAAATCATCTTCTTTTAAAAATTTAAAACTTTGTTTTAAAGAAATGGGCCAGTCCTTTGTTTTTATTTGAACAACAAAAGATGATTTAATTTCCTTTTCGTTTTCAACAACGCTCAGTTCTGCATTTCGAACCTTATTTTTTTGCTGACTCAATTCAATTTCTGCTTTGCTGACCTCTTGCAAAGGGGTTTTTCCCTGACTGTAGCGCTCTTTGACAATTTTCAGTGAATCTTCTTTTAGTTTGAGTTGATCATTTTGTGCTCGTAAAGAATTTTTTAAATAGAGTGATTTAAAAATAAGATTCGCTGCAGAAAGTTCGACTGAAAGTTCTTCGCTGATTAAGTTTATTTGTTGAGCAGATTCGTTGGCTTTTGCTTCATCTAAGTCAGCCAGGTCAGCCCCACCTTTAAATAAATTAACCGATGCACTTGCCATCCAGTAATCTTGGTCGCTGGTGCTTGTAGAATTAACTGTGGTTTTAGATTTTGCAGCAGACAAAGATAGACTGGGTGTCCAAAATAGCGATTTAGCAAGACGACTATCCTGGCTAGCCTCAAGGGTGGCACGTTGACTTTTAATTGAGAGCCCATTTTTTTGAAATGACTCGAGATCATCAAAGAACTCGTTAGTCGCTGCAAAAGCCAAAGAGTGTGAAATAAAAAATAAGGTGCAAAAAATAATTTTCATGGATAAATCTCTGGAAGGTTTGATTTTGCAAATTGAGCTGGGAATTTATTTTTTTCTTTTTCAGATTTGTAATTTAAGTATTGAAATTGAAGAGCTGGGACGACAAATAAAGTTAAACTCATTGAGACCCAAAGGCCACCGCAGACTGCAATTCCAAGAGGCTGAAGGATTTTTCCTCCTTCACCAAGCCCTAGGGCGATAGGCAACATTCCAAGCACAGTTGTTAATGACGTCATAAGGATGGGTCTAAGTCTTGCTGTCGATGCTTTGAGTGTAGATTCGAGGGCTGGTAGCCCCGAGCTAAAGAGCTTCTGAATAAAATCGACGAGTATAATACTATTTGCTACTGCGATGCCGTTGAGCAAGATAGTTCCTAGTCCTGAATTAAGCGAGAGTGTGCTCTTGAAGACATAAAGCGAGGCCAGTGTTCCGATGAAGCCTAATGGAATTGCAACAAGAACTAGAAGGGATTGAACTAGATCTCCTAATTGTAAAACCATTGTTAAAAAAATTAAAAAAATCGAAATTCCAATTGCAAGCTTAAGCTGATTTAGTGCCTCCTGAAGTTCTTTATCGGGAACAACATCAGAAATTTGAGGAATTGGATTTTCTTTATTCGAAGCTTGCCCCTTCAGTTTGTTTTCGAACTCAATAAGTCTTTTTTTAAATTCAATTCTTTTAGTAGATGACTGATCTTTATTCTTTTTATTTAGGCTTCCTTGCATGACGACTAGGCTTCTTTGGTTCTCTCGATAGATATTTGGGAGTCGTTCTTCGATGTTAAACTGAGCAAGGGCTCCAAGGGGAATCAGCCGTCCTTCAAAACCAATCGGAAGTGATTTCACAAGTTCTAGACTGTTTACAGAATTTTTTTCTAGACGCAAATAGATGGGGATGTCTTTCTGATTTTCTGCAAGTTTTTGAACGTATACACCATCTGTTGCAACCCGTAGATAATGCGAGATTTCAGATTTTGAAAGAACTTCTTGCGGGCTTCCAAAAGAATTGGAGTCCCTAATAAATATTGATTTAGGTTTTTGAGTTGAGGGAGTGACTCGCATTTTGTCGTAAAGACCCTCGCTATAAACAATGTCTTGAAGATCTTGTGCAGCCTGATGCCGCGACAATGGAGTTCCAGCTGTGAGCTCAATGCGAACATCGGGTGGATCTGGAATTTCGAGTTCAGAGGGATTCCATTGCTCTACCCAGTAGGATTTGGTGGGTGTATTTTTGAAAATTTCTTCTGTTAAAGAAGCCATTTTTTCAATTTTCTTTTTGTCCTTCAAACGAAACATAATGTTTCCATTTTGATCGCCATAGATTTGCGTAAAAGTATAAGAAAATTCATTGGGAAACTTTTGAATTAAAGTTTGTTCCATCATTTCAAGTTCGGCTTCGACTTCTTTAGATGTGTTGAAGCTCGAAGAATAAGCCCCGACAATGAGCCAATCTGTGTCGGGACGTCCAATGATTTCTTTATTGAGCTTTGGAATTACCGTGTACACAAGTAGTGGCAATGCTAAAATGACTAATGAATAGACTAAAATTTGAGATTTGGTGGACTTTAAAAACCAAAGCAATGATTTAGAGTAGGCGCTTTCAATGTGGCCAAGAAATTTCTCGAACGGGGAATGTGACTCCTTAAGCAGTCCTTGACTGATCAATTGAAGTCGAATTGTTGGAACCAATATTAAAGCGACTACAGCGGATAGGCCGTGGGAAAAAATCACAGCTTTAGCTAAATCACCAAGCAGCGAGTTTGTGAGTCCGTTGGTAAATATTAATGGCGCAAAAACGACCAACGAGGCAATTGTAGAGGCAATAATAGGATTTCGGACTTCAGCCACAGCCTGAAGTAATGTCTGCACTTTTTCTGTGTAACTTGCCTTCGGATTTTTACCTTCAAAATGTCTGAATATGTTCTCTAAGACGACAACTGATGCATCAACATTCATGCCGGCCGAAAGAGCAAGTCCACCCAATGAGATAAGATTTAAGTTCATCCCTACAAGTCGCATAAGAATGAAAGCCAGGAGCAGGCTGAGGGGAATTTCGATTGCTGCTGTGATGACATTTTTAAAGTTTCCGATAAAAATAAACAAAATAATAACGGCAAGTAATGCGGCAACAAAAACTTCTCGAACTACGCCATGTATACTTTCATTAATAAATTCTGAGGGGTTAACTAAAATTTTATATTTAATATCTTCTGGCCATTGTGTCTGAGCTTTTTTTAAAGCCTCAATCAATTGATCTGACATGTTTTTAATATTTCCCCCCTCTTTCGGAGAGGAAAATAAAATGAGACTGTCGACACCGCTTGTTTTAAATTTTTGTCGACTTTCTTCTGACAGGGCGACGTTAATACGAGCCACGTCTTTTAAATAAACAGGTTTTTTCTTATCTTGATTGATGCGCACTTCGCCGAGGGCATTTGAATTTGCAATAGACTTGGGAATGTCGAGGAGATATTCTTTGTCTCCGATTTTTAAAGTTCCGCCATTGAGTCCAAAAGTTGAGGATTGAATAGCATTTTGAATTGCAAGGGTCGTGACTTCGAACTGAGCTAATTTTTCTGGAATTAATGTGATTGTGATTTCTTTTTTATTTGGATTAAAGAGTCCCACATTTTCTGCATCTTGAATCTGAGAAGAAAACGGTGTGATAATGGGATTTAAGATATCATAAATTTCATCCAATGATCTCATTGGGCTGTAAAAGCTGACGGCAAAAAAACCTTGGTTATTATGAGACTGATAAATATTTATTCCACGGCGGACTGAGTCGTCGACATTTGAGAATCTATTTTTCACAAGTGTATCGACTTCTTTTAGTGCTTGTTCACCTTCAGCCCCCCAGTTGAACTTTAGATTATAGTTTGCTGAACTTAATCGATACTCAGCTGACAGCTCATAGACGCCAACACCTGAAACTTTGACAGAGTTGAGAGAGGATTCAAGATCTTGACCATAGGTTTCGAAAAATTGCTGCGAAGATAGTGACCCATAAGGAACGCGAACTGAAATATTGACCTGAGAACTTTTTGGGAACAGTGAAATTGGCAGATTCAATCCACTAAAAATACCCCAAGCAGCTAGGGCTGCTAGTAAGATATAGACTCTGAGTGGTTTGGTATAAATTTCTTGCATTAGTTATTGGAATTATTTTTTTCGTCTTTTTGAATTTCTACAGTTTCGCCATCTTTAATTGGGCGGCTTGATCTTAGGACTACAGTTTCGCCAACGGAAAGTCCTGACTTAACAATATAAAGACTTTCTCTTTGATCTCCTAAGGTCACTTCTTTTTTCAAGATCTGGTTTTTATCAGAAAGAGTTCGGATATGCGGTTTTCCATTTTGATAAAAAATTGAATTTTCGGGTAAAAGTAAAATTTGGCCTTGGTTGAGTTCAAATACAACTTGTCCAACGGAGCCAATTGAGGGAAGGGATTTTTGTTCAGGCAAAAACACAAGTTCAGCCGATGCTGTACCCGTACGCGCATCGATCAATGGACTGATTCCTGCAACTTTGATTTTGTACTCGTTGCCATCACAGCGAAAAAGTCCTGTGATGCCTGCTTTTATTTTTTGAGAATCAATGCTTGAAATTTCTGTGTTTAGTTTGAGCGATTTTGGATTGATGACAGTGAATAGTTTTTCATTTCGTTGAACCTTGGTCATTTGTGAAATCATCAGCTGGCTAAGGATACCTGTGATTGGCGAGCGCACAGGAACTTTAGCAAAAGTGAATCCTGGGTCACGGTTTTCAAGATACATGACGATTTCGCCGGCCTTGATACTGGCCCCAAGCGGCTTAAGAATTTTTGTCACATGGCCTTCGATATCAGATGAAACAGTCGATTGAATTTGGGCATCAACTTTGGCAGGGATCAAAATTCGTTTTAGATCATCAACAGTTTTAGATTTTTGAACAAGAACTTGTGGCTTGTCAGAGGCTTGATCCTGTATGGCTGCCATAGAAATTTGACAAAATAAAACCAAAATAAGGGCTTTGAGC
>DGYJ01000101.1:3872-8099 GCA_002396665.1 Bdellovibrionaceae bacterium UBA5009 | reverse complement strand
TACAGACTTCGGCAGATTCGGGCCGCAAAAGTATCGGCTGCAGCTGGTTCGTAGACCTACAACTCCAAAGAAAGCTTACGACTCAAAAGATAGATCCTGAAATTGCAGGGCAGGTCATGCAATTTCAGGATTCACCATACAACTCCAGTGAAAGTCATACGACTCCAGAGATAGGTCTGACAATTGAAACGACAATAACAAGGGATAATTAATCTAGTAGACGACGGGTCAATATCAAATGCTCATTCAGTTTTGCCCGGCCAGGTCAGTTTTACATTATTTGATTAAATCGCTATCTCAATTTCCTTACTGCAAACTCACTCACTATTTCGATTATACTATTCCTAAATTACTATTTCAATTTCCCTACTTCAAACTTCCAATTCGCTTTCAACAATTAAAACTTACTACCTCAATCCCCCAACTTCACGCGCACAGACTGTTCAGAATGATACTGAACTCTGCCAATTTTATCGCCCTTGATGGGACGAACAAAACGACATTCGACATAAACCACATCGACAACGGAACCTGACAAATTATTTTTTTTGGTTATAAAATCTTCGGCCATCCACTCTGCGATTTCACGAATTTGATCTGGTTTTATATTTTGATTTTTATTTCTACGCAAAATAGCGTGGGAACTTGGGTAATCCTTCAAATGAAACCAATAATCCCAAGCCTTGGCTGATCTCAGCAAAGACAAATTATCTTTTGCTGATTTGCCTTTGAAAGCAACAAGCTCAGGACCTAAAACTTTCTTACGGGCCTTGACCTCGTTGGCATTTGCTCCGTGGGAATTCTTGGATTTTGAGGCCTTGCCTTGCGCAGATTTTGCCAAATTCCCCTGATCATAGATCGAACCATGGGACTGACCATCCAAGGACATGAACCGCTGACTGCGCTGTTCTTTTTCCAAAGCTGCAAGATCCAGACTTTCAAGGCTCAAACGCTTTTCGAGTTTATGAATTTCAACCAAAACATCTTGAATTCTTCTTTCGGCGCCTTCTTTTTTTTGTGAAAGAACCTTGGCTTTTTTAAAAACATTTTCCATGTTCCAAGAAAGACTTTCTTCTTTATTCAGTTCTTTAACGAAGGGATGCTTTTTTAAAACCTCATTCAAAGAAAGAAATTTCAACTCTTGGCCAATTTCATACAATAGCGAACTCAGTTCCTGCTGCTCTTGAATTTGCTGCTGAATTTGAACAACTGCTTTTTGTTTTTTGGCCAAATCTTTTTGCCACTGTTTTCTTAGGGCATCCCCAGGGGCCGATGATTGCACCTGAAATGACTCGCCCTTGCGAGCGCTGACAGAAATTTGCGACTGCTGCCATTCTGCCAGAATCGTTTTTAAACTTCGACACTCCAAAGCTAAAGACTCTGCAGTGTCCAGCATTGAATCTGAAGATGTCGGCAATGCCCCTGCCATGAACGATGATTTTTGTTCGCCGGCAGAATGGAAAGATTGGGGCACTGTATTCTGCGGAGCCAAAGGTATTGGCTTCGCCCAGTAAATGGACTTTTTTCCACTGGAGGCCATCAAATTCACTCGCTTTGGGATCATTTGAAACTGCAAAAGACACTGACGGGGATCTGGTGAATTGGGGCGAGTTGAAAAATGAAAATCTATCACCCGCCCAAGACCTTCGGATAACTTCACGTCAACAAGGTCTAAATTTTTAGCATTGGAATTCAAAAAAAGCCCCAGGGGCTTTGTCTTTCGACTTTTAACCCATGGACATTTGTCACGGAAAACCGAACAAAAAGGGCCTGTGACAGACAAATCAATGATAAGCCAAATTGTGCCTTTTTTGTAAAGCTCAAGCCCCAGACCTTTTTCGTGATGGAGTATGGATTGCAATTGTGCGCCCACGGCCTCTTGTCGGATCCAGTCCGCGAGCAGCTCGACTTCAATTTGATTTAAATTTTTCATCTTGGACCTTAATTAATTCTAAAAGATCCCGAAACAAATACTATGTCAACGACGGATCAACTTTACCAAATATTTATGCAGCACTTGAATGATCATTCGAATGAAAATGAAAGTGAAAAAGAACTTATTCAAAAAACGGCCATGTCTTTTCTTGAAAAAGCCCTTGCCAGCAAGTGGATTCCCCACTTCGCCTTCCAAGATGTTGTCGATGATTTGCACCACGAAATCCTTGAAATGTACCGCAAAAAAACCTACGGCTATGCGACCCTAAAAGACTATCGTTTACGAAAACGAGCCAGAAAAAAAGGCCCGCAAGAACTTTGATCCGGAAAAAACTCAAATCCAAACTGAGTTTTTTGATATTCCAAACCCAAGCCATCAATTTCAGAAATCAACTCCACAGAGTCCTTTCGCCGCTCAAGAAGTCTTTCGATAACTTCATCATTCTCTTGGGGATGTATTGAACAGGTCGAATACAGGGCCTCGCCTCCACTTTTCAAAGCTAAAAAAGCACTGCTGATCATCGAAAACTGCCGCTGCGCTAAACCCTTGGATCTTTTCGGCGACCATTCTTTTAAAGCCGCTTCGGATTCCAGAACATGGGCTTCGCTAGAGCAAGGGGCATCTAAAAGCACACGGTCAAAACTTTCTGGCTGTTTCACACCGAACAAAGAAGCATCTTGTCCCTTGGTCCAAATATTTTGCCGCTGATCATAGGGTATATAACTTTTTAAAACTTTTTGTAGTCTCTCGCGGCGATCCGCAGAAAGTTCGTTCAGAATAAGCTCGGAGCCCATAGACTGTGATTCAAGAGCATTCCTTTGCGAATCAAGATCCCTAAAAAGTTGCTCGGCTAAAATTAAAGATTTACCGCCCGGAGCTGCGCACATATCTAGAACTCTTTGACCCGGCGACAGATTTAAATTTCTGGCAGCAACAATACTGGCCGCATCCATCACATAGAAAGCAAAAACATCTTGCTCTGTTTTCTGAAGAACCACGGACTGATCATGCAGAAGCTTGTAGCCGCGAAGATTTGCATCCCAAGCTGATTCCTGCAAATGGTGGGCCCTAGCGTGACCCGCTGCTGCTTCTATCGTCGCTATGTCCATTGGGCCATGGGAAGGCTTGGCCACGGATGCAAAATAATTATATCTGGCCACCATGGGCTTTGGATTTTTTAAGGATTCCAACAGGCTTGGCCAACGGGGGCCATACAATTCAGCGTAGTAAGAAAAAAAATCGACTTTGGGTTTTTCAGTTCGGGCCATAAAAAAAGACTGTCACGGATTCGCTGGGAAAGTGCAAATAAATTCTGCCCCGTGGCCCAACTGACTTTGGACTTCGACCCGACCACCGTGATTTTGCATAATATGTTTTACAATGGCCAATCCAAGACCAGTCCCCCCCTGATCCCGAGAACGGCCACGGTCCACACGGTAAAATCGCTCAAACAATCGCACATGGTGCTCGGGCGAAATCCCAGGCCCATTATCAATGACCTTCAAGACAACTTCACCCATTGAATTTGTTTGCCAAATCACCCTAACATTTTTTCCTTCCGGGACATACTTGATTGAATTGCTAATTAAATTTCGCAGAACCTGTTCAACTTTTCCAACATCAGCGTAAAAATGATCAACGGTCCCAAGCAAATCAATACGAATATTTTTTTCAAGGGCCTGCAGACGAAACTCTTCAACCACGGAATGGGTCAACTCTAGCGGAGAAAACTTTTCAGGATGTATTTGCACTGAAGCATCTAGACTAGATAAGCTCAAAAGATCATTCACGAGTTCGATCAATCGGTTGACGTTTTTCGAAATAATATCTACGAATTGCCGGGCCTCACCAGTATGGCCTTGATCCAAATCGGATTTCAAAGTTTCGATATATCCTTTAATTGAAGTCAGCGGAGTTCTTAATTCGTGGGAAGCATTTCCAACAAAGTCGATACGAATTTGCTCTGTCATTTTAATATCGGTGATATCATGAAAAGTGCCCAGGACACCGTAGACTTCTTGTGTTTTATTGTGACGAAGGGGAGCTAATGAAATTAAGAAATGTCTTTCACGAGGGTCTTTCAAAATCGGCAGTGACACACTGATTTTTTCAGTTTCTTTTTTAGAAATGACTCTATCAATGGCCGCGTGGATTTCAGGTTGTCGAAAAATGTCTGTCAAAGACAGGGTGTGGATTTTTTTTAAATCATCAGGAATAAATAAATTTTCAAATTTCAAATTAAAGAAAAGAATTTTTTGTTCTAAAGTTAAACTGACAAGACCTTCTTCGAG
>DGYJ01000101.1:0-3764 GCA_002396665.1 Bdellovibrionaceae bacterium UBA5009 | reverse complement strand
GACCTTCTTCGACAGAATTAAAGAAAGCCTGATTTTCGTCCCGCTCGCGTAAAAGTTTTTCTTTTCGCTGAATTAATTTTTGATCAATGCGATTAAGCGCCCTCTCAAAATCAGAATATTCACCGATCTCTTCGACAAAAAGATCGTCTTTATCTATGGTGATAAAGGGATGCTTTTTCTTGCTCGAAATATGCAAGGCTTTAATCAAAAGTTTATGCAGGGGTCTTGCAAATTGGTAGGACATCAAAAACGAAATCACGGCCACTAGAATCGAAAGACTCATCAAGATCATGGTCTGATCCCATGACTGGCTTTGCCACTTAAACAATAACCAACCCACCGCCGTCATTAATGACAGGGATAAAAATTGAATAAAAAAAATGCGGAAGAAAATCTTCCAGGGAAATTTATAAAAATTCATAGGATATCTGATTTGACTCGATACCCTACTCCCCGAATAGTTTCAATATGATCGCTCCAATGACCTAATTTTTTACGCAGACCGAAAACATGGGTGTCAATGGTGCGTCCAATAACATTCACGCCTTCGCCTTGAATATTTTCAATCAGCTGATCCCGGGTCAATACACGGCCCTGGTTTTGAATCATCAACTTCAGCAATTTAAACTCAGATGGGGTCAAATGCAGCTTTTCGGTCCCCATCAAAACCTCGTAGGTCTTCATATTCATCGAAAGGCCTGCAAGATTCATCATCTCAACATCCATATCTTGGGAATTGCCTGGACGTCGAAGCAAGGCCTTCACCCGGGCCAAAAAAACCGTGGGATCAAAGGGCTTTGTTAAATAATCATCTGCGCCCTTTTCCAAGCCATAGACAATGTCTTGGGGCTCAGCCTTGGCCGTCACCATCAAAACCCTGGCGGTGGATTGTCTGATTTTAATTTGATCTAAAACTTCGACTCCACTTGTCCCCGGCAGCATCCAATCCAAGACAAGAAGATCATAATTTTGATTTTTAAGCTCGTTTAAAGCATCTTCAGCCGAAGAGCATTCCTTCACTTTGTACCCTTGGCGTAGAAGATGAAGAGCCATCAGCTCACGAATTTCTTTTTCATCCTCGACAAGAAGTACCTGTGAAAGAGTCTCAGCCATAGATTCCCCCGTGACGAACGTCTTTGCCTGTGAATGCAAAGATAACGTCTTCTGCAATATTTGTTGCATGATCACCTAATCTTTCAAAATTTCGTGCCATCACAATTAAATCCAAAGCGGCTTCAACATCTTGAGAATTTTTTTTCATATGTTGCGCAAGATCAGATATGACTTTGTTTTTAAATTCATCAACTTCATCATCCATCAAAAGAATTTTCTGCGCCAATTCAACATCACCGCGAACAAATGCATCCAAAGCACCATGAACCATCTTACTCACACTTTCAGACATCTTTGAAATCCACTGGATTTGCTGCAAAGCTGGTCGCACAAGGTACTCCTGTGCAGTGTAGGCAATATTTTTTGTTTGATCACCCATGCGCTCAAGATCAGTATTGATTTTGATGATTGACAGAATGAAGCGAAGATCCTTAGCGACGGGACTTTGCTTAGCCAAAAGTTGCACACAAAAATTATCGACTTGCACATGGGCTTCGTTGATTTTTTCTTCAAGCTCGAAAACTTTTTTAAAACGAGAATGATCTTTGCTAATAATGGCCGATGAAACTTCGAACAAAGCCTTTTCAACATGACCGCCCATGATCAATATCAATTTTTTGAGCTCATCCAGTTGTGCGTCGATCGATCTTTCCACTTGCATCTCCTTTGTCATATCCAAAATTTTCAGAATGAGATAATCCAGATTCAGTTATGATTTTCTCTCACTCTTAACACAATCTTGACAAGTAAAAAGACAATCCATTTTTTGACGGAAAGAAGCTAGTTCTTATAGCAGAGGGCCCACAAAAACTTTTCGCGAATCTCAGACTGTAAAGAATGATTTTCTTGGTAGTCAGTTCGGGTGTAGATAAAGGCCTGCTCCATGGATTTGGTCAGTTTATTCACCAAGGCCACAGTGCCAGAGGACAGAGCTTTTAGAGAATAACCCACTGCAGGATTTAAAAGATCATACCTTGTCTTCATGGCCCAATAATTGGACCACTTCCAACCCAAAGTGACGCTGGCCCCCTGGCCCTTAACGGATTCCACAGGACTGATTGGCAAATCCAAGCTGTCAGCCATTGCCGACTGGGTCAACACGATGGATGGGTCCTTAGCTTCAAAACCTTCCAAGGAAAGCTCCATATCCGGAGACAAATAGGAAATTCGCGCCATGATGCGTTCTTTAAGATTCACACTGGCATCATAATCATCGTAGGCCCCACGCAAATAACCAGCGGCCAACTGAAAAGACTCTTCTTCGTAGGCAAGAATGGCTTGAACATCTTTTCGAGGGCCCGATTCACTTTTGGTATTTCCTTCGCCGTTCACCGCACTTAAAATCAATTGTGCTGAAGAGGCAAAGGACCAGTAAGCGTTCATTCCCAAATCTGTGGACGAAAGATATTTATATCTTTTCAACAAAACTTCGCTGTCATTACCCCAGTACGTAAAACCCCAAAGTTTTGCCTGGGCATCAAGCCACTTGTTCGGCACAAGACCAATATCAACATGAACATTGCCGTCACTGGAACTAAAAGGTGAATGAATGTCGGCATAGGCCCAATTGAGCTCAATTTGATTTTTTTTGGTCACACTGTCGCGATTGTCCGTTCCCCTTAAGGCCATGCGAACACTGTCTTGTTCTTCGTTGGTGTAGGCAAAGGCGGCTTGCAAACGTGGAACTTCAAAATAGGTCTGCCCACGCTCAGAAGAAGGCTGCGAACCGACACCAAATAGAAAGCTAAAAGTTAATAATGACTCTAACATCCCAATTAGTGTTGCAATGAGACTAGTCCTATGTCATCAAAAAAGAGAATGATTTTATCAGCCATAGATATTGGATCCAATGCCTTTCGAATTTTGATCTCTGAAAAACGGGATGGGCACTTTTTTGAAATCAAAAAGTTTCGATCCCCAGTCCGACTAGGACATGACGTTTTTGAAAACGGAACCATCAGTAAGGAAACCATTCATCAAGCCCTTGAAACCTTTCGACAGTTTGCAGTACTCCATAAAAAATATAAGGTAGAAAAATATCGTGCCGTGGCAACAAGTGCTTTACGGGAATCTAAAAATAAAAACGAATTCATCGATTTGGTTCATAAAAAAACTGGCATTAAGATCGAACTCATCAGTGGAATTGAAGAAGCCCAAATCATTTTTGATTCCATCAACCGCGAAGTCCCCCTGGACAATAAAAAAGCCCTCCTCATTGATATCGGTGGCGGAAGTGTTGAGGTCTCGATGGTTGCAAATCACAAATTGCTATGCAGTCAAAGTTTTCCCCTTGGCACGGTTCGCATGCTTGAGGAAATGAAAAAAAGAAAACTGCAAGAACGCCAACTTAAAATTTTGATCGGCGATTTTGTTCCGACCATTACCAATTATATTTCGACCCAGGGCCAGGGCCTTCAGTTTCACTTTGCAGTTGGTACTGGTGGAAATATGGAAAGCATGCTGAGATTAAAAACTCAATTGCTGAAAATTCGAAATACCAATTATGTCACATTGTCTGAACTTCAGGTTATCACCGAACTTTTATCTGCAATTTCGCTAAAAGACAGGGTTTCAAAATTAGAGCTTCGCCCCGACCGAGCAGATGTCATTATGCCTGCACTTTTAACAACAAAATTTATTTTACGCCAAGC
>DGYJ01000067.1:23721-28887 GCA_002396665.1 Bdellovibrionaceae bacterium UBA5009 | reverse complement strand
TGATTTGAAATTAAAACTCTATTTACACATCCCGGATGCTCTTAAAAGTTCAGCTTGCTGATTACATTGACTCTTAACTTCTGCTAGGCCTTTATCGTCATATGAACTAGTAAAATAGGCAATGGTGCTGGCACTGATTTGGGTCGGAGTTGTGGAGCCAGACCAAGGGTTAGTATTATAAAAATTTCCGACAAGTACGAGCTTTAAAATAGCTGACGAGTTTGGACTATTTGCAGAACTGCCTGGTTGTTGATTCGTTTGGCAAATACATACACCTTGTTGTTGCTGAGAAACAGGCTCTCTTTTTTTTGCAAAAGCCTCTGAGTTTATTAAAACTATAGTGGCTAGGCCAATTGCTTTAGTAGTGTTCATCATCTTTTTCATTTTTATCTCCTTTGTTAATTTTAATTCTACTTTTTACTTTGCAAATCTTGATCTAGGGGAAAGCTGCATAAAGTGGCAACGAGATGATAATCAGTT
This sequence comes from Bdellovibrionaceae bacterium UBA5009, assembly GCA_002396665.1. Taxonomy (GTDB): domain Bacteria; phylum Bdellovibrionota; class Bdellovibrionia; order Bdellovibrionales; family Bdellovibrionaceae; genus UBA5009. The sequence goes on along the minus strand of DGYJ01000067.1, from coordinate 28,407 downwards.
TTACGGTTCTCCACTTTGCGGCTAAAAATTTCGTTTTCGAAAAAATTTGTTTCGATAACGATAGTCCTTTTTTAATTCAACGTACTTTTCATAAGCTCTAAACCTTCTTCTACATAATAGATAGCCCTACGTATTGCTTCGTGATCATTGTTCTCTTGACCTAATAGATATCCAACAGTGACATGATGATATTCTGCAATTTTCTTGAGGGCATTCGAGGGAATCTTTCTTCCCATTTCCCATGCTCTGTATGTAGTCACTGCAACACCTAAGTAAAGAGACAGTTCTCGTAATGATTTTTTTTTCTTGAGTCGTAATTGTCGTATTTTTAAAGCAGCACTCATCGGCATTCTCTTTCATCGTCATTGTCTGGTTTCAAAAACAATAATGCTGCGCATAATTTAATTAAAGATTTTAATAGTAAATAGTTAACATTAGTTTTTACTAAAAATTATAAACTGGACCTGTTTTTTGTTGTAATTATATGAAATTGTTTATTAATTATAAATAATGCAAACAGTTTTTAATTTCAAAAATTTTAGACAATTTATACGATATTCATTTTCTCTAAAGTCAAAAAATGGATTTGGACAGGCTGCAAAGTTAGCAAAACTTATGTCCGTAAATAGTACTTTTATTAGTCAAGTACTGAACCACGATAAACCATTAAGTTCTGAGCAAGCAATTATTGCAGCCCAATTTCTAAATTTAAATGAGATTGAAACGAATTACTTTGTTCTCCTTGTTCAGAAGGACCGATCTGGAACTAAAGATTATCGTGAGTATCTTGAAAAGCAGCTTCAACGGCTGCGAGAGCAATCAAATGAATTAGTAAATCGTGTGCAGCACAACACGCAAATTTCAGAGGAGCAGAGATCAGTTTACTATTCCGATTGGGTGTATTCCGCGATTCGTCTAAGTGCATTTTTGCCATCTTTAGACAGTCCAGAACGAATTGCAGAGTATTTAAATTTGCCGGTTCTGAAAGTAAAAGAAGTAATACAGTTTTTGCTAAATTCAAATTTATTAATATTAAATAATGGCAAGCTATCTAATGGAATTCGTAGTACTCACTTGGATGGAAAATCGCCTTGGATCAAAGCTCATCATTCTAATTGGAGGCATAAGGCTATTCATGAAATTACCTATGGTGATCCAAAATCAATGCACTACACTTCTCCGATGACTTTGTCGGCCAATGATGCCGAAAAAATCAGAGAGGTATTAATTAAAGCTATAAATCATGTTGACGACATACTTAAGCCATCCCCCTCGGAGGAGCTGTATTGTTTAAATATGGACTGGTTTAGGGTTCGTTAGATGGCACAAGATTTGAAGGAAGAATTCGAATGGTGTTTAGGAAATTTCTAAATTGTATTAAAGGCATATCTAATGAGTTGGGACTGCTGAGAGTAGTTTTCTTAGCGCTTTTTATTGTAATTTCTGTTCAAAATCTTTACGCACAGGAAAGCACTGGCGAAAAAGATGGCGGCGGAGGGAATGTGATTTCATTCTCGGGCCAAAGAAACTTTTTTTTATTGGATCGTCTGATGCTGAATCCTTCGTTGGTAGATATAGATTCAAATGCGAGTATTCAAGTTAGAAAAAAAAGAATTGAAAGGGATCAGGCATTTGCTGCGCCTTTGAATGATGATGATAAAAGTGCATTGCAGTTGGCAAACTCTAAATTGGATAGATGGGTCGAGCAGCTGAGTTCTGAAAATCAGAAGGTGTCAATTGAATTAATAATTCTGATCAAAACAGCACTAAGCCGCATGCGGTATGTTCGCGTTCCATTTTTGTTTAATACTCAGCAACGTTTTGTCATTCCTCAAAATTTAAAAATGAAGAAAGCGCAGATTCGAACTGCAATTTTGTACCTAGATAAGTTTGGCGCATTTATTTCTACACCTGTATGGGATGACTTAGACCCAGAAACTCAAGCTGGATTATTTATTCACGAGGCTATAAGACAGATTCAGTTTCAGTATGGGTTTCATGATTTAACAGATGCAAATCTTCAGTATATCACAGCCTTGATTGTTGACGGGGCGTTTGGGGCGCCGCAGAGTTTTGAATTCTTGATGAGCCCATCTTTACATCGTTTGTGTTTTGTTCTTGCGGTTGCGAAGAGACCAGGCCCTAATCAATTACTAGCAAGCATTGCAGTTAGTAATAACTATTCTCTTCAGATGATGCTTGATGAAAATCAGAAAAACAAATCGAGGGAAATTGTATCTGAAATTATGCTTGGAAAAGTTAGAGAACTTTTAAGGCAAAAAATTCTGAAGCCATAATTTCAACATCGAGCTGGCAATCTATTTTGTCTAAATATTAATCAATCTCGTGAAACCGACAGAACGCGATTCGTCCCGACATCAGGTAATCTTTCGTTTGTTGCTCTAAGCGGTGGGGGGCTGATGGGTAGCCCAGGGTGCAGGCCCCCTTGTGGTCAAAATGTGTGCATTCGTCACAGGACCAGCGGTGCTCATAACGATTATAATCTGTGGGGTTCACCACGTCTTTTTTAATGGAGGGCGTGATTCTTTTAGGAGTCATTTGACAATTCCTTATTCGGCCTCATTCTATATCTAAAGAGGTCCCCATGAGCAACGAAATCGATAAAATGACCCGCAAAAGCCAAGAAGCCATGCAGTCCGCTGCCCAAAAAGCCGAGGCCCAAGGCGCGCCCTCGGTTGAGCCCGAACATCTTTTGCTGGCTCTGATCGAGCAATCTGAAGGCTTGGTGGCTAGAATATTAGAAAAAGCCAATGCTAAGCCCGAGGCTGTGGCTAAGGACCTTCGCGCAAGGACTCAAAATTTTCCAAAAGTGCAGGGTTCGCAAAAAGTCATGGCCAGTTCTCGTTTGCAAAAATTATTTCAAGAGGCCGAAAAAGAGGCCAAAAAATTTGATGATTCCTATATTTCAACAGAGCATTTTTTGCTGGGGGCTTTTCGGCTTGAAGATTCAGATCTAAAATCTATTTTTAAAAAGCATAACTTAACCACAGAAAATATTCTAACTGCTGTCAAAGAAATCCGCGGCTCGCAAAAAGTGACCGATGATGATCCAGAAAATAAATATGAAGTTTTAAAAAAATACGCCAGGGACTTAACGGCCTTGGCCACCGAAGGAAAGCTGGACCCCGTTGTCGGCCGTGATGAAGAAATTCGCCGAGTGATACAAGTCCTTTCCCGGCGAACAAAAAATAATCCTGTTTTAATTGGCGAACCCGGCGTTGGTAAAACCGCCATTGCTGAAGGATTGGCTTTAAGAATTATTCGTCGAGATGTTCCTGATAACTTGGTTGGTAAAAAATTAATGTCCTTGGATTTGGGCTCATTGATCGCCGGAGCTAAGTACCGAGGCGAATTTGAAGACAGATTAAAAGCCGTGATCAAAGAAGTCACAACCAGTGATGGCCAGATTATTTTATTTATTGATGAAATTCATACTCTTGTTGGTGCAGGCAAAGGTGAAGGTGCCATGGACGCAGGGCAATTGTTAAAGCCCGCCTTGGCCCGTGGGGAACTTCGCTGTATTGGTGCTACAACTTTAGACGAGTACCGTCAGTATATTGAAAAGGACGCAGCCCTTGAAAGACGCTTCCAAACTGTTTTAGTGGATGAGCCTTCTGTCGAAGATGCAATTACGATCATGCGTGGTTTAAAAGAAAAATACGAACTTCACCATGGGGTTCGTATCACCGATTCAGCTTTGATCGCAGCAGTAAAATTATCGCATCGGTATATCACTTCACGTTTTCTTCCAGATAAAGCCATCGACTTGATGGACGAAGCTGCAAGTCGCATGAGCATTGAAATCCGCAGTGTGCCTGAAGAGATCGACGAGATCGAAAGAAAATTGATGCAGCTACGGATTGAAAAAGAAGCCCTAAAAAAAGAAAAAGATGATTCATCGAAAGAGCGCCTGTTGGTGATCGAAGGTGAACTGAAAGAATTGCAATCTAAAAATCAATTGCTGCGCGAACAGTGGCAGTTCGAAAAGGGTGGCATTGAGCAAATTAAAAAAATTAAAGAAGAGATTGAAAAAGTAAAATTGGACATGGATCGTGCCGAGCGTGAAGGCCAGCTTGAAAAGGCTGCCCAACTTAAGTACGGCCAATTGCCAGAGCTTGAAAAACGAAAGTCGACTTTTGAAAAGAAAGAGGCCGACCAAGCTGCGAACACATCAAAGAGCAGTCATAAAAAACTTCTCAAAGAGGAAGTGGGCCCCGAAGATGTGGCAGAAATTGTGGCTAAGTGGACAGGCATTCCAGTTTCAAAAATGTTAGAAACTGAAACTCAAAAATTGTTGAATATGGAAAAGTCCTTATCCTCCCGGGTGGTGGGCCAAGCCCAGGCTTTAGAAATTGTCTCTGATGCAATCAGAAGATCCCGTGCAGAAATTTCTGATCCCAACCGACCCATTGGAACTTTTCTATTTTTGGGACCAACGGGTGTTGGTAAAACAGAAACAGTCAAAGCCCTTGCAGAATTTTTGTTCGATGACGAGCAAGCCATTGTCCGTGTGGACATGAGCGAGTACATGGAAAAACATGCAGTGTCCCGCTTAGTTGGAGCGCCTCCGGGATACGTTGGCTACGAAGAGGGTGGTCAGTTGACAGAAGCTGTTCGCCGCAAACCCTATTCAGTTGTGCTGTTGGATGAAGTTGAAAAAGCCCA
>DGYJ01000067.1:23049-23557 GCA_002396665.1 Bdellovibrionaceae bacterium UBA5009 | reverse complement strand
GATGAAGTTGAAAAAGCCCATCCCGATGTTTTTAATATTCTACTGCAAGTTCTTGATGAAGGCCGTTTAACAGATGGCCAGGGTCGCACAGTGGATTTTAAAAATACGGTGATGATTATGACATCAAATATTGGATCGACCTTTATGATTGATCCAAGCTTAAGTGCTGAACAAAAAAAATCTGCAGTCACAGAGGCTCTCAAAGCACACTTTAGGCCCGAGTTTTTAAATCGTATTGATGAAGTTGTACATTTCAATACACTCGGTGAAACGCAAATTCGTGGAATTGTTGAAGTGCAACTCAATGACGTTGTTGAGCGATTGAAAAACAAAAAGATTTCGATTCAATTTTCTGATGCGGCATTGGATTTCTTGGCTCAAAAAGGCTATGACCCATTGTATGGAGCCCGACCTTTGAAGAGGGTCATCCAATCAGATCTTTTAAATCCGCTTTCGAAAGAAATCATTTCAGGTCACTTCAAATCTGGAGATAAGATTGAAGTGAAGT
>DGYJ01000067.1:14417-22937 GCA_002396665.1 Bdellovibrionaceae bacterium UBA5009 | reverse complement strand
AAGATTGAAGTGAAGTTGAAGGATCAAAAAATCGCTTTCGAAAGGGTTTAAGTTTCATGAAGACAGGGATGTTTCGATTTATTTCAGTAGCTATTTTACTTGTTGTTTTTAGTTTTCAAAAATCCATGGCCCAAACAAAGCCAGTTAAAAATCCTCCGGCGGGCTTTCAAAAGCCACCGGATTTTCAGCGGTCACCGGCCGCACGCCAAAGTGAATCGACTTTGAGCTATGATTTAAGTGCTGGGGCAGGAACATACAATGGTTCAAGTTATAATGAATTTAATCTTGGATTAAACTGGATGGTGGCCGATTGGTTGAATTGGCGAAATGCGCTCTTCACTCGATTGTCTAGCGCAAGCTCAGATTCGATCAGCGGTTTGGATTCTTCGCTTCGATTGCAAGGAAGTATGCTCAGCGACAGTGGTACGTTTGGCATGAGCGGTTTTATTGGCCCCGGTGTTCGCTTTGCAACTAAAGATGCCAATGCGGCGTTTGCCGAAGCGGGTTTGATGTTTAAAGTTGGTGGATTGCACTTGGGCGGAGGCGTGAAATCTGTGAATTATTTTAAAACTCGTCAGGATTCTTCTGGCGCAGATCTTCCGAAAAACGACAATCAAGTTTTCATTATCTTAAGTGGATCTGGAAATCTTTAATTGAATTTTAAAAAATGTTTATTTCCTAGTCGGTGATGTCTTGCAAATTGAGCATCACCTCGACAGTCAAAATTAAAATTAAAACTCAAATAAATTTTTTTTTGTCTGTTTTCAAGCGTTTATCTTGTCTCAAAAAAATCCATAATTGAATATTCCATAGTCTTTAAAGCCGCTTCCATGGCGGCTTTCGGGCATTTTAAAAATGCGGCAGAATCAATAGATCATCCAACGTATTTATTGGGGGACTTATGAATTCAAAAAAACTGATTCAAGCCAGCGCGATTCTTGCCTTGTCGGCACTGAGTTTAGGAAATCAATCCTGCGAACAGGCCAAGCAAAATCGAGAGCTTAAAAAAATTATTGATGTCGGCCTTATTCAGTCGCAGCCCCTTGTTCTGCCAGATGGCAATCGCTTTGATTTTCAATTCGTTGTGAATCAGCAAATTTATTCTGTCTTGTACGCCAGTAAGGCATTTGCTTTCAGATACCAGGCCCCAATTCAAGGATTGGGCACATCTTCCAATGGGGTTGAATCAGCCCGTCTGAATTTGACTGAAAATGACCAAGGTGTTCTTGCAAAGTTAGGGCTCAGTGAATTGGCAAGTGAGGGCGGAGTGCATTACTCTAAAGAGGCCCAGTGCATGATGAATATGCCACAGGCCAGACTTGCTGGGGCTGTGAATTCATTTGAACTTGTCGGCGGGGCTGGCTTGACCTTGGGATTTAATTCCAGTGGCCCCGTGGCAAGCCCAGGCCTTTCGAATTTAGGATTGCAAGTGAAAGTTTCCCAGTTGGCCATGTCGATGCGTGCCCTTTCGCCAATGACAAGCAATGTGATGGGGGCTGTGGATATCACTTCGAAGCAGACTCAAACTTCAGTTAATTTTAATTTGATTTTTGGCAACTTAAGCATTGGTCCAAGTTTCTTTTTTCAAACTCCATTGGCCAAGGTCACAGAAAAAGCTCTGACAAAAGGAGTGACTGGCTTAAAAGATCAATTGCAAAGTTACCCATGGCAAAGTCGTGTGCTGGTGGACCACGAAAACTTGGTCACAATCATCGGCGGAATTAATGTGGGTCTTGAGGTTGGTGACCAAGTGGCTGTTTACAATAAGATCTATTATTGGGAGGGTGAACCCTGTGCTTCAAAATTACTTTATGAAGGAGGGCTGTCGCCCGAGCCAGTGGCCATCCTAGAAATCCAAGAGGTGGCTGATGAGATCTCGTTGGGTAAGCCAATCAGTGAAACGGGCGAACCCCGCTATCCTGGTGCCCTTGTGCAATTGCACAAACTGCATGATCCGATTCCAGCGCCTTCAAAATGAACTTTCTGGACTTCCAAGGGCATTCGCGGTAATTGCTGAGCCTGTGATGAACGGGCTCTTGTTTTGAGTAAGGACGCGATGATTATGAATGCCATTTCTGAATTAGTTCAAGATTTAAAAAATGGTCAAATGGTCATCTTGATTGATGATGAAAATCGTGAAAACGAAGGCGATCTTATCGTCGCCGCCGAAATGATCACGCCTGAAAAAATAAACTTCATGTCTAGAAATGCCTGCGGTTTGATTTGTCTTTCGCTCAGCCACGAACAAATTGAAAAGTTAAATTTGCAACTGATGGTTCCCCACCAAGAAAATGAATCTTCCCACAAAACAGCATTCACCGTCAGCATCGACGCTGTCGAGGGCATCACGACGGGGATATCGGCCCAGGATCGTGCCCATACAATTTTAACCGCCAGCCACCCAGAAGCTAAACCAGAGCAAATCAAGAAGCCTGGCCATATTTTCCCCCTGAAGTCTGACAAATTAGGAGTCATGGGGCGAGAAGGTCACACCGAAGCCAGTGTGGATTTGTGCCGACGGGCTGGTTTGTGGCCTGCCGCTGTGATTTGCGAGGTCCTTAATCAAGACGGAAGCGTTGCAAAGCTTCCTGACCTGATTCGATTTTCTGAAAAATTCAATATCAAAATTGGAACCATTGAAGACCTGATCACAGAGTTGAAAAGACAGTGACATTTCAGTGGCCCCAGATCTAAGATGGGCCCATGTCACAAAAGCTAGGCGAGCTGCAAGAGCAGCCTCCAAAACTGGAAGCGAAAAAGCGTAAGCGCGAAATTATTTTTATATTTGCGATTTCCTTTATTTTTATTTTTTTGCTTTGGTTTGAGGTGCGTTTATTTTCGATCAGTCAGCAGCTTCCCTTTGTTCACAGTATTTTCTTTTTTGGACTGGTGAATTTCAATATCATCCTGCTTTTGTTGCTGCTTTTTTTAATTTTCAGAAATGTTGTTAAGGTATTTGTCGAACGAAAAGGAAAAGTCTTTGGAAGTAGTTTGAAGGGTAAGCTGATTGCTGCCTTCTTGGCTTTCAGTGCGATTCCAACCCTGCTCCTTTTTATTATTTCAGTTTTTTATATCAATTCCAGTTTTGATAAATGGTTTAGTGTTAAAATGGTTGGCGTATTAAAAAGTTCCCTTGAAGTTCAAAATGCTTATTATTTCAATGCGAAAAAGAAGAACTATCACTTCGCCCACGAAATAGCCGACAAAATTAAAAACCAAAGTTCAAAAGATCAAATCAAGTCGACACTTAAAAACTTGCAAAAAGAATTTGCCTTGGATGCTGTTGAACATTATCCGTCCATGTTTGGTCGCAGAACACTTGTTGTTTCACAAGATGAAAACATCGGCGAAGTACCGCCAGTGTCTTTGGAATTTCTTCAAAAGGGGATACGTTCCCAGATCGAAAGCAGTACGATTTTTCAGTACGGAGATGGAAATCTTGTGCGCGTGATAGTCCCTGTCCAAGAAGGTGCCGAACGTGGGGCCGTTGTCGTTTCTAGTTTCGTGCCTTTGTCGTTGATCTCTCGAATGAATGATGTCTCGACGGCCTATGAAGAATTTCGCGATATCAATCCGCTGGAATACCCATTGAAATCCATTTATTTAATTATTTTATTTTTAATCACCTTGGTGATTTTACTTGCCGCCAGTTGGTTCGGATTCCATTTGGCGAAGCAACTTTCCATTCCATTGTTTTTGCTGGGCCGGGCCACCCAGCGGGTTGCCCAGGGGGACTATACTCCGCTCGAAGTTAAATCTGGAAGTGAAGAAATGTCATCGCTGGTGGATAGCTTCAATCAAATGACTGGCAATTTAGCGAAATCTGAAAAAGATGTTCGCGAAGCCAATTCCCACCTGCAAGAGACTTTGAAATATATCGAAGTCGTTTTGAAAAACGTCAGTGCTGGGATTATCTCTGTGGATAAGGCGGGTAAGATCACCACATTGAACCGACATGCGGGTGAACTTTTGGCTTTGGACCCGCAAAAATACATTGGTCGATCTGTGCGCGAACTTTTGACCTTAGAGTATTTTAGAACCTTTGCCGAACTATTAAAAACGATGCAGCAGCATAAAATCGAAAGCTTGCAGCGCGAATTTAAAATTTCTGTCAAAGGCGAAACAAAACCTTTGCTGATGAACCTTTCAATTTTGAAGGACGACCAAGGGGAAGAGATTGGTAAAATTTTAGTTTTCGATGATATGACTCCGATTGTAAGTGCTCAACGGGCGGCGGCTTGGACCGAGGTCGCCCGTCGTATTGCCCATGAAATTAAAAATCCATTAACACCAATCAAATTGTCAGCCGAAAGACTTCAAAGAAAATTTTCTGCACAAATTCAAGACCCCGCTTTTCAAGAGTGCACAACAATGATTATTAAGCAGGTCGATGATATGAAAAATCTTGTGAACGAGTTCAATCAGTTCGCGCGCTTACCACAGGCCAAGCTCATGATTGGATCCATTTCGCAGGTGATACAAGATTCCGTGGCGGTCTTTAAGCAGGCGCATCCAGATGTGTCTATCGAAGTGAATTTGGATTCGTCGACTCCAGATTTTAAATTTGATCCAGATCAATTTAAGCGTGTCTTTATGAACCTGATTGATAATTCTATTTCGGCTGTTGACGGGAAGCCACAGGGGCTTGTGTCCATTTCGTCCAAGTTTGACGCGGAACTTAAGGTGTTGCGTCTTTCTGTTGCAGATAATGGACAAGGAATCCCTTCGGGCGATCGTCAAAGAGTCTTCGAGCCTTATTTTAGTACCAAAGAAACTGGAACTGGATTAGGACTTGCGATCGTGAAAAGAATCATAGAGGATCATAACGGTTTTATTCGGGCCCAAGCCAACGAACCCGAAGGGACTAAGATGATTATAGAAATTCCGGTTCAAAATGTGGATCATTGGAAGCCGGCTTTCACATAAAATTCTTTTCTCCCAACAAGAAAGTGAGTGGTCATGATTAAAATTTTAATTATTGATGATGAGGCTCCAATCCGTGATGTGATGTCCGCATCTTTAAAAGATGAAGGCTACGAAGTCGATATCGCATTTGATGGCGAATCAGGACTTAAAAAATTGCGCGAATTTCAACCACAAATGGCTTTCTTAGATATCTGGATGCCAGGTAAAATTGATGGTATCGAAGTTTTAAATCAAGCGCGTAAAGAATTTCCCCATATCGAGTTCGTGATGATTTCAGGTCACGGGACCATCGAAACTGCTGTGAAGGCAACAAAACTTGGGGCCTGGGATTTTATCGAAAAGCCTTTGTCCATGGATAAAATCAATATCGCCATCACAAATATCGTGAACTACCTTCAAGAAAAAAACGACAAATCTTCTTTGCTGAATAAGCTTCGAAAAAGCATTGCCTTGATCGGGGATAGTCCCGGAGCTGTCCACATTAAACAAATGATCGCCCGCGTGGCCCCAATGAATGCATGGCTTTTGATCTCTGGCGAAAATGGGACAGGTAAAGAATTGGCTGCGCAAAATGTGCACTACATGAGTGCCCGTGCGGGTCGTCCCTTTGTGGATTTGAACTGCGCTTCCATGCCTGAAGAATTACTTGAGGCCGAAATTTTTGGTCTTGAAAAGGGCGCACTTCCTGGTGTCGATAAAGTTCGTAAGGGAAAAGTTGAATTGGCCGCAGGGGGAACCTTGTATCTTGAAGAAATTCTGGATGCGAATTCAACGGTTCAGCAAAAACTATTAAAATTACTTCAAGAGAAAAAATTTCAACGCGTTGGTGGCACCGAGTGGATTGATTTGGATGTTCGAGTGATTGGTTCGACATCGAAGGATTTTGTCAAAGCCATCGAAGATAAACGCTTCAGTCTTGATTTGTATCAACGAATGAATGTGAATCCATTTTTGATCGAGCCTTTGCGCCAGCGTGCTGATGATATCCCGACACTGTTGTCTTATTTTGGCGACACAGTTTCCCGTCAAAGTGGCGAGCCCAAAAAAGTTTTCTCTGAAAAATCAATTGAAGCTTTGAAGAAGCACAATTGGCCAGGCAATATTCGTGAACTTAAAAATTTCGTTGAACGTGTTTACATTTTAACTCCGGGCGAGTTTATAGACGTCCACGATTTGCGCTTTGCAGGTCTTGGCGAAGGCTCTTCGTCGGACTTTTCGGCGATGACAACTTTTCGCGAAGCTCGCGCCGAATTCGAAAAGCAATATTTGGTTAAAAAAATTCAAGAAAACAATGGCAATATTTCCAAAACAGCAGAGGTCATAGGTCTTGAGCGCAGTTACCTTCACCGTAAAATCAAAGCCTACGGTATTGAGGTCAGTTAATTTTTTATGATTTTTTGTGAATAAAAAGGATTTTATATGAAATGGTCGCAGACATATTTATTTACGTTTAAAGAAGCCCCTGCCGATGCAGAAATTCCAAGCCATCAATTGATGATTCGTTCGGGGTTTATCAAAAAATTAGCTCCTGGAATGTACACCTACGGAAACTTGGGGCTTCGTGCAATTCGTAAATTTGAAAACATTATTCGTGATGAACTTAACAAGCGTGGCGCCACAGAAATTTTGATGCCCATGGTTCATCCCCGCGAACTTTGGGAAGAGACCAATCGTTGGTCAGAAATGGGCGCAGGCCTGTTGAAGTTTCAAAATCGCAATCAACATTGGTTTTGTTTGGGGGCTACCCACGAAGAAGCCGTTGTGGATTATGTTCGCAATGATTTAAAATCCTATCGTGATCTTCCAAAAAATCTTTATCAAATTCAAACCAAGTACCGCGATGAAATTCGTCCCCGTTTTGGTTTAATGCGTGGCCGTGAATTCATTATGAAAGATGCCTACAGCTTTGATCTAGATCAGGCGGGGGCATTGAAGGCCTATGATTTGATGTACTCTGCTTACCGGGCTATTTTTGATCGTTTGGGTTTGAAGTATCGCATTGTTAAAGCTGATGCTGGCAATATTGGCGGAAGCCAAACCCACGAATTCCAATTGTTAGCCGACGCGGGCGAAGATGCTTTGCTTGTCAGTGACAAGACAGAATTTGCAGCCAACATCGAAGTTTGCCCAGCGATTGATGCCGAAGCGCATATGTCCAGTGCGGCCCCAGTGGCCCTTGAAAAATTTGCGACTCCAGGGCAAAAAACCATCGCAGATCTTTCCAAATTCACTGGTCAGCCTGAAAAAGAATTAGTGAAAACTTTATTCTTTTCTGCCAACGAAGGCTTTGATGCCAAAGATAAATCTTTAAAGGCTTTTGCGGTTTTATTGCGTGGATCAGATGAAGTGAATCCTGTGAAATTAAAAAATCTTTTGAAGATGACAAATCCTCCACTGATGTTGACCGATGAAGAAGTTCATCAAACGACGGGGGCATGGCCAGGATCTTGCGGACCCGTGGGATTAAAAATTCCAATTTACATGGACAACGGCGTGGCCGGATTAAAAAATTATATTGTTGGCGCCAACGAAGATGGCTTTCATTTAAAAAATGTTAATCACGACCGCGATTTCAAAGCGACACAGGTTGCAGATTTGCGCATGGCCAGGGCCGGGGATCGTTGTCCAGAGGATCCCCAAGGTAGATTGCAAGCCTTCCGCGGGATTGAAGTGGGACATGTGTTTTATTTGGGTAAAAAATATTCTGAAAAAATGAAGGCCACGTTTTTAGATCAAAACGGAAAAGCCCAACCCTTCGAGATGGGCTGCTATGGAATTGGTGTCACGCGCACGGTGCAGGCAGCGATTGAGCAAAGCCATGACAAAGATGGAATCATATGGCCAAAGGCAATTGCACCTTTCCATGTGCATATCTGTCACTTGGATCCCAAGGATGCCCAATTGACAGAGTGGGTGAATCAAATTGAAAAGGCCCTTGAATCCCAATGTGTCGATGTGATTGTTGACGACAGGGACGAGCGCCCTGGCGTGAAGTTTAAGGATGCGGATCTTTTAGGAATGCCTGTTCGTTTGGTCGCCGGCCGTAAGGGCTTCGACAATAACGAAGTCGAAATCGTCGACCGCAAAACCAAACAGGTCACCAAGGTCCACCCACAAAAAGCCATCGAAGCGATTATAGCTCTGTTGGCTTAGTGAGGATTTTTTTGGCTAAGAAGAGGGCGCGCGAAGGTCTGTGTTCGCGCCAGAGGGCCAGTTTTTTGATTTGTGGCTATCAAGTGGCATGCGCAACTTCGCTTCAGCCGATTGAGACCAAAATGGCACTTCCCACAAGGCTCGTCGAGAGAAAGTATGGCGCATTGATCGCAGTATAGATAAATGGGCGTGGGAAGTTCGGATTGATCGAAATTGTCATCGTCATTGGGACGAGATAACCGATTCCAACTAGCGCTCCGAAAATCAAAGCATCGGACAGAGTCTGAATATTTAGAATTTTAATTAGTAATGCGTTGGTGAGTGTCATAACTAAACTACAAACTGCTGGCCCGGCAATCATGAGACTGGAAGGTTTCTGTATTGGCTCATTCTCTCTTCCCATCGCATAGGCATACATTTTCGCGATGGTGATGCCGAAAT
>DGYJ01000067.1:13774-14233 GCA_002396665.1 Bdellovibrionaceae bacterium UBA5009 | reverse complement strand
CCCTCCAAAGATAAAATTTGCGACTGTCACTAGCAATACACCAATCCAACTAATTTCGGTTATAACTCTAAACATTTTAACTCCTTTTCTTTTAAATATATGTATAAATATGCCGTTTTATGGCATATTTGATTTATGCCGAAATCTAGCTACTTAAGCCGTAAGAGTCGTCTCGACAAACTCATTGGCCTTTTAAAATCTCAGGAAATGCACAATGCCTCCGAGCTCGGTCATTTACTCAATGTAAGTCTGCGAACTTTAATGCGCGACTTGCGCGACCTAGAAGAAGCCGGTTATCCAATTGAATCGGATCGAGGGCGCGGTGGTGGCATCAGACTCCAGAGAGGCTGGGGTTTGGGTAAATTACAACTCAATTACAGTGAAATTCTAGATTTGCTGCTTGCATTGGCTACGATGGAAAGGTTGCAGCCGCCATTTCTAATGAGCAATCTTCGGAGT
>DGYJ01000067.1:10741-13614 GCA_002396665.1 Bdellovibrionaceae bacterium UBA5009 | reverse complement strand
CTAGTATACGCTTCAAAATAGGTCAGTCTTTTCCGGATTCACAAAGATACTATATTGAAAATGTTAGAAAACGTATTTTGGTAGGTGATAGAGCTCCAAGTAAAGTTTTATCAAGCTATAAAATGCCGAAAGAGAAAATTATTGCCCCGCTTAGAATCAGCTTTTTCGAGAGCAAGCAGCTTGCTATTGCTTACACTGACGAGAAAGGCTCCAATACGAATCGAACCATTGAACCCCATTTTTTGCTTTTTAACTGGCCTGTATGGCACATCTTAGCGTGGGACTACCTCAGAGAAGATATTCGCTTTTTCAGAGTGGATAGAATCTCGAATAGCGAACTAACAAAAGAATCTTTTAAATCAAAAGATAAGATCAAATTTAATAAAGCGATTTCGGAATTCTTTGAGTCTGTGTAAAAGATTGAGTTTAAACCAATGCATGCCAAGGCCGAGGCAAGAGTATTTGCAACCTACCCCCACTTCGATTTCAAAATTGAATAAATCAAAACAGTCCTGGGGTTTTGGCCTGGCTGTGTTTTTTCATAGGATCGTAAAAATGAAGCGCCGATTTTTTCAATGGCTTTTTGCGAGCGAATATTTTTCGAATCAATTTCAAATTGCACTTCATTCACAAATTGGAAGGCGTGGTTCAACATTAATTTTTTCATTGCGAAGTTTATTTTCCCACCCCAATAGTCGCGATTTAAAAAAGTATAGCCAATCATCACATAGCTTTGAGCTTGGTCGAAATTGTAATAGCGGCTGCAGCCAATCAGTTGGCGATCTTCTTCGCTCCAGACGACCAATGCGCTTTTGCAACCTAGGGCGCTGGCAAAATATTCTCGAAATGACTCTTTTTGATAGCGGTGGGGGAAGGGGTGTTGTTCCCAAATCATTGGATCACTGGCGGCCACATAAAGATTGTTGAAATCATTCGATTCGATCGGTCGCAACTCAAGTAAAGAGTTCCTTAGCACAGGTTGAAAATCAAAATCGCTTTTAGAGATATTCAAATTTCACCTACTCACCACCAAAACTTTTTTCGCGGCATAGGCCCGCGCTTCAAGTAGGCTTTTTTGATTTTTTTATATCTTGCTGTCGATGATTTTAATTTCACATGGGGAAGTTCCAGCAAATATTTTTCAGATTTCCATACATTTTCACGACTGCGACGCCAGTCTTCGCCACAAATGTCCAAGTGGGCAATCTGAAAGGCAGTGATCTTTCCTGTTTTATCAATATAAGGTTCGTAGTAGCTCCACGCCAATTGCCGCAGTGATTTGTAAATGGGTGGCCGTCCATGCAATCCTTCATCGCGGGATCGGGCCACAGATCCCCAACGACCTTTGTTTTTGCCAGACTTGCATTGAAAAACAAAAATCACATGGTCCAATCCGTCTTGGCTTTCAAAACTCATCACAAGTGGAGGGTAGCCATTTTTTTCAAGTAAAGCGGCGGCAATGTAAGCAGCCTCGAAGCAATGGGCTTTTCCGACTTTGAGTGCAGCTTCAGCTGACCGTAAAGTCGAGCCTTTTTCTTCGCGATTATACTGAAAAGTGCGAAGAAACCTTTGGACCTGCAAAGGTGTTTTATATTTTCGACTCAGTTTTTCAATCAGGCCCGATTTCATGTGCCCATCATTCATGAAAAAAATTCCAGTGTCCAAAATATTTTCAGAAGTCTTTGCCTTTCAAGACCTGCTCAAGCAAAACCCTGTCTATGGATAAAAAACTCAGGGCCATCGCCGGCAATCACGCAATTCAAGAATTTATTAAAACTCGTCCAAACACGATTCGTGAAGTTTGGTTGTCCCAGCGTCATCAATCAGATCCTCTTATCCGCGAGCTTTCTGCTTTAGCACAAAAAAAACGTGCCCAAGTCAGCGTAAAGCCTGATCTTCAGTTAGAAAAAATTTGCCGAACCCATCAAGGTGCCATCGTTTTTGCTGAGCCCATTCCCGAGGTTTCTGTTCACGATCTTGGAAAAGGCGAAAAATCCATCGTGCTTTTACTCGATGGAGTCGAAGATCCCCATAATCTTGGAGCATTAATTCGAACATCCTGGTTGATGGGTGTTGAGGCCATGCTGATCCCTGCAGATCGTGCTGTCGGGTTGACAGCGGCTGTTCACAAGGTGGCCTGTGGTGGGGTCGAACATGTGCCATTGATCGTGGGCAATCAATTTGCCCAAGAGGTTGAAATCTTGAAAGAAAAAGGCTTTTGGGTTTTTGGATTTTCCCACGAAACTGAAAAGACAATCTTTGATTGGAAGGCGACAGAAAAAGTTGTTTTATGCCTTGGGGCCGAGGACAAAGGGCTTCGCAAAACGACTGAAAGAATCTGCGATGATCAGCTTCGCCTACCTCAACTCAGCGCATCAGCTAGTTACAATGTCTCTGTGGCAGCGGGCATGGCTCTGTCGGAAACCTTTCGCCAACATTCGTTGATGTGATTCACAAGAAGTCGCCAAGACTTCAAAAATAATTTTAACATTCTCTTTGACTCGAAGGGTTTTTTTCCAGTACAACGAATCGGTTATTAAAACACATTGTGTATTTGTGTCTCATAACGTTGCTGGTTTAGCTCAATTGGTAGAGCAGCTGATTTGTAATCAGCAGGTTGCGGGTTCGAGTCCCATAACCAGCTCCAAATGTCTCTTGCATCGCTGTCAGGATAAATTCGGACAGGTGCCCGAGTGGCTAAAGGGGACGGACTGTAAATCCGTTGACTTACGTCTACGAAGGTTCGAATCCTTCCCTGTCCACCATTCATCGGGCGGCGTGTGCAAAAGAAATCGGGCGGGAGTAGCTCAATTGGCTAGAGTATCTGCCTTCCAAGCAGAGGGTTGCGGGTTCGAGACCCGTCTCCCGCTCCA
>DGYJ01000067.1:0-10543 GCA_002396665.1 Bdellovibrionaceae bacterium UBA5009 | reverse complement strand
GGCCCGTGTAGCTCAGTGGTAGAGCACACCCTTGGTAAGGGTGAGGTCGTCGGTTCGGCTCCGATCACGGGCTCCAGATTTTACTCGACATTTGCATTGCGAATGTTGTCTAAGGACTGGAAATTGATTTTGGTTTTGATTTTAAAGAAGTAAAAAAGTTTTGTTAAGAAACTAAAAAATAAAAATTGTCTCTTCAGGAGGAACAATGTCAAAAGAGAAATTTAACAGAAGCAAACCCCATGTGAACATCGGGACTATCGGTCACGTCGATCACGGTAAAACAACTTTGACAGCTGCGATCACTACATCTTTAGCTGCTGAAGGTAAAGCTCAAGCGATGGCTTACGATCAAATCGATAAAGCCCCTGAAGAGAGAGAACGTGGTATCACGATTTCTACTGCTCACGTTGAGTACGAAACTGACAATCGTCACTACGCACACGTTGATTGCCCAGGCCATGCCGATTACGTTAAAAACATGATCACTGGTGCTGCACAAATGGACGGCGCTATTCTTGTTGTGTCTGCAGCTGACGGTCCTATGCCACAAACTCGTGAGCATATCCTTTTGGCTCGCCAAGTAGGTGTACCTGCTCTAGTTGTTTTCATGAACAAAGTAGACATGGTTGACGATAAAGAACTTCTTGAGCTTGTTGAAATGGAAGTTCGTGAGTTGTTGTCTAAATACGAATTCCCTGGTGATAAAATTCCAATAGTTCAAGGTTCTGCAAAATTGGGTCTTGAAGGCGACACTTCTGAAATCGGTCGTCCAGCAATCAAGCGCTTAATGGCAGCTTGCGATGCGTACATTCCTGAACCAGTTCGTGCAATTGACAAACCTTTCTTGATGCCAGTTGAGGACGTTTTCTCAATCTCTGGTCGTGGAACAGTTGTAACTGGCCGTATCGAGCGTGGAATCGTTAAAGTAAATGAAGAGATCGAAATCATCGGTATCCGCCCAACTCAAAAAACAACTGTTACTGGAATCGAAATGTTCCGTAAGTTGTTGGATGAAGGTCGCGCTGGTGACAACGCTGGTTGCTTACTACGTGGTACTAAAAAAGAAGATGTTGAGCGTGGACAAGTTTTGGCTAAACCAGGATCTGTTAAACCTCACAAAAAATTCAAAGCTGAAGCCTACATTCTTACAAAAGAAGAAGGTGGACGTCATACTCCATTCTTCAACGGTTACCGCCCTCAATTCTACTTCAGAACTACAGATGTTACAGGTGTTGTAACTTTGAAAGCTGGAACTGAAATGGTTATGCCTGGCGACCGCGTAGAAGTTGAAATTGAATTGATTGCTCCAGTAGCAATGGAAAAAGAACTTCGATTTGCGATCCGCGAAGGTGGACGTACAGTTGGAGCCGGTGTCGTTGTTGATATCGTTGAGTAATTCGGTTCTAAACTGAGTTGAAAATGCTCAAAAAAGGGGACTTCCACAAGGGGTCCCCTTCGGCTTTTTAAGAGATTGCTAATAAGCTTTTTTTTTGTTAGGCCTTTGTTTTGTAAATTTATGAAGGGCTGTAGCTCTAATGGTAGAGCGAACGACTCCAAATCGTTAGGTTGTGGGTTCGAGTCCCCCCGGCCCTGCCAAATTAAAACAGCATGCAATATACGGCATAAAATATACCGCATACTGCATGGAAATATTCGAGCCGAGCTCTGAACGTAGAGGAAAAGGAAGAGTAAAAATGGATAAGGCAAATTCAAAGATTTTGACTTTAAGTTTCGCAACTTTGTCTCTGATTATCGCTTTCACATTGTCATTGCTAATCAAGGCATTTGCAGGTGCATTTGGTATCGTAGCCCGTGCTGCAGATTCTGATCTAGTTCGCCACGGACTTCCCGTTGTGACTGGTCTTGCACTTTTTGCATACCTTCAGTTTAGCCCAAAGGTTTTAACTTGGGGTGATGAAGTCGTGACTGAGGTTCGCAAGGTCGTATTTCCTTCACGAAAAGATACGACTGGGATGACGCTTGTTGTGATTATTTTCGTTTTGATTTCGAGTGTGATTGTTACATTTTTCGATTTCTTCTCTAGTTATTTTATTAATTCAGTTATCAAGTAGGTGAATGATGGATCAAAATCAAGTGACTGATAAAAAGTGGTATATCGTAAACACTCAAACAGGGTGTGAGCAAACAGCCAAGTCCGCCATTGAAGAAAGAATAAAATCTCACAAAATGGAGAACCTTTTTGGCGAGATTCTGATCCCTGCCGAAAACGTCGTTGAGCTCGTTAAAGGGCAAAAACAGACCCGATCGCGTAAATTTTTCCCGGGTTACATCTTTGTTCAGATGTTTTTGAATGAACAGACTTGGCATTTGGTAAGAAATTCGTCTAAAGTGAGCGGCTTCGTGGGTGGTAAGGTAAGACCTCCTGAAGTTCCTGAGGCTGAAGTTTTTCGTGTGACCCAGCAAATGGCTGGTATGGCTGAAAAACCAAGACCAAAAGTGAAGTTCAGTGTTGGTGAAAATGTGACTGTTGTTGATGGTCCTTTTTCTAACTTTAACGGCACAGTAGAAGAGATTAACGAAGATAAAGCGAAGGTGAAAGTGCTGGTAAGTATTTTCGGTCGCCCAACTCCTGTTGAGTTGGACTTTATCCAGGTTGAGAAGAACTAATTCGTACTTGTCTCGATATCATCGAGGCCTGATGTGTTGGTTGTTTTATAAATATATTTTTAAATCCTTCGGGGATGGTCTTCGAAGGAATTATTTAACAAATTCGAATGAAAATAGGGCGCAATCCTGAACCTCAATTCGAACTATGCAAGAGTGGGTCATATGGCAAAAAAAGTGACAGGAATGATCAAGTTGCAGATACCGGCAGGGAAAGCAAATCCAGCTCCTCCCGTTGGACCGGCGCTCGGACAGCATGGCGTAAACATCATGGAGTTCTGTAAGCAATTCAATGCTAGAACTCAAAAAGCAGGCGATGATATTATTCCAATCATCATCACTGTTTACCAAGATAGATCGTTTACGTTCATCACCAAAACGCCTCCAGTGTCGTCTCTGCTCAAAAAAGCGACTAAAATCCAATCGGGCTCTAAAATGCCTCAAAAGGACAAAGTCGGAAAAGTAAAAATGGCAGACGTGAAAGCGATTGCTACAACAAAAATCCCAGATTTGAACTGTTTGAAAGTTGAGTCAGCAATGTCTCAAGTTATCGGAACAGCTAAATCTATGGGCTTAGAAGTTCAAGAGTAGAGGTAGAACATGGCAGGAAAAAAATTCAAAGCCGCCTCTAAAAAAGTGGACGGACAAAAAAAATATTCAATCAAAGAAGCTTTCAAGCTTGTTGTTGATACAGCTCCAGCTAAGTTTGACGAGACTGTTGATGTCGCTTTTCGCTTGGGTGTAGATCCTAAGCAGGGCGATCAGCAAGTTCGTGGTGCAATTGCATTGCCCCATGGTCTTGGTAAAGCTGTTCGCGTTGTTGTTTTCGCAAAAGGTCCTAAAGAAAATGAAGCTAAGGCGGCTGGTGCTGACTATGTTGGCGCTGACGATCTAGTTCAAAAAATTCAAGATGGCTGGTTGGAATTCGACAAAGCAATTGCGACTCCAGATATGATGGGAACTGTTTCAAAAGTGGCTAAGGTTTTGGGACCTCGTGGTCTTATGCCAAATCCTAAAGTTGGAACTGTAACTATGAATGTTGGTGAAGCAGTATCAGCAGAGAAAAAAGGTAAACTTGATTTCCGCGTTGATAAAGCCGGAATCGTTCACGCTGGTATTGGTAAAAAATCAATGGGTGATTCAAAATTGCACGATAACTTTATGTCCCTTTTGGGCGCTATCATGAAGGCAAAACCTTCTGCAGCTAAAGGTATCTATTTGCGATCAATCACTTTGTCTTCAACAATGGGCCCAGGTATCAAAATCGATACAAACGAAGCCACTGGTGAAGAGAGCGAAGACTAGTATTATTTTTTAAACAATGCGATCAGAGACAACCGGTGTCTCGAAGAGATTTAATTTTTTCTTAAACTGCAAAGCCACTCAACTTTTTAGAAGAGTGGTTAATTTAGAGAAGAAGGGCCGGTCGAGATAAGCATGGAAATTTTGATCTTCCGATTAAAACGTACCTTGTCTGATTCGCGAATCTATAGAAAGGAGGCCTGTATATGATTACTCGTGCCATTAAAGAGCAAGAGATTCAAAATCTAACTGAAAAGTTAGAGAAATCAAAAGCGGCCTTCATCGTTGATTTCAAAGGGATGAAAGTTGAACAAGTCACTGACTTGAGAAAAAAACTTCACCCTGTCGAGTCTGAGATGAAGGTTGTGCGAAATACTCTCGCTCGACGTGCGTTGCAAAAGTACCCAGATATGGAGAAAGCAATTTCTTCATCGCTTAAAGGGACCAATGCAATCGTATTTTCGTTCGGTGACGTGAGTGCGGCAGCCAAAACTCTAGCTAACTTTTCGAAAGACGTAGAAGTTTTTCAATTGAAAACTGGGGTGATGGATGGGCAACAATTGGATGAGAATAAAATTAAATTCTTATCAACTTTACCTGGTAAAGACCAATTGCGTGCTCAATTACTTGCTGTATTCAATGCGCCAGCAACGAAACTTGCACGTACATTGAACGAAGTACCGACTGCATTTGCTCGCGTATTGCAAGCTAAAGCAGATCAAGGCTCAAACTAAACTTATTTAACGTTTTTAGAATATAATAATTAATTTATTGGAAGGAATTTAAAATGGCATTAACTAACGAACAATTAGTAACTGAATTATCTGGCAAAACAGTTTTGGAAATCGCAGAACTTGTTAAACTTTTAGAAGAAAAATGGGGCGTTTCTGCTGCTGCTCCTGTAGCTGTTGCAGCTGCTGGTGGCGCTGCCGCTGCTCCTGCTGAAGAAAAAACTGCTTTCGACGTTATCCTTGTTGATGGCGGCGCTAACAAAATCAACGTGATCAAAGAAGTACGTGCGATCACTGGTCTTGGTTTGGCTGAAGCAAAAGCTCTTGTTGAAGCTGGTAACAAACCAGTTAAAGAAGGCGCGACTAAAGAAGACGCTGCTAAAATCCAAAAACAACTTGAAGCTGCCGGCGCAAAAGTTCAAGTTAAGTAATATACCGTGTTATATCGCCAGGGCCTGTTGATGACAGGCCCTGGTTTTTGTTGTTTAATTCAAAGTTCTGTTTAATTTAATGTGGGTCTTGAAGTTTCCCCCCGAAGCGAAATTTCTCTGATTAAGATTACAAATGAATCAGGTCCCTTTTCCAGAGGAGATTATTTCATGGAGCTAACTCCAGTTACGGCGTCCAATTTACGCGTGCGTAAATCTTTTGCAAAAAATAAACAAGTCATCGACATCCCGAATCTTATCGAACTTCAAAAAAGCTCATATGAAGCTTTCTTGCAAAAAGATATGGATCCAGATCGTCGTGGTGAAGAAGGTTTGAACGGCGTTTTCAAATCTGTATTCCCAATCAGTGACTTCAACAATACTGCTAGCCTAGAGTTCGTCAGCTATACTCTTGAGCCAGCAAAATACGATGTGGAAGAGTGCCGTCAGCGCGGTATGACTTTCGCTGCTCCAGTGAAGGTGACTCTTCGCTTGATCGTATTCGATGTTGATGAAGAAACTGAAGCTCGCAGCATCCGAGATGTGAAAGAGCAAGAAGTTTATTTGGGCGAAATTCCATTGATGACAGCGAACGGTTCGTTCATTATCAACGGAACCGAGCGTGTTGTTGTTTCTCAGCTTCATCGTTCACCGGGTGTTTTCTTTGACCACGATGGTGGTAAAAATAACGCTTCTGGAAAATTGATCTATTCAGCTCGAGTGATTCCTTACCGTGGTTCATGGTTGGATGCAGAGTTTGATCAAAAAGATATTATTCATGTCCGTATCGATCGTCGTCGTAAATTCCCAGTTACAATTTTGTTGAAAGCATTGGGATACAACAATGAACAATTGTTAGAGTATTTTTACGATCTAGATGAAGTCTACGCAAAAGGTGGAAAGCTATTCAGAAAATTAGATATCGAAAGAATGTCTGGTCAAAGAGCAACTGCTGACATCGTAGATCCTAAATCGGGTGAAGCTATCATCAAAGCTGGTCGTCGTATTACTCGCGCGATCGTTAAAAAAATTAAAGACATTGGTTTGACTGAAATTGAAGTTCTACCAGAAGACCTGGATGGAAAAGTTTTAGCAAAACCGTTGATTGATGAATCAACTGGTGAAATCTTGGCTGACGCAAATGCAGAATTAAATGCTGCATTGATCAGAAAAGCTGTTGATGTTGGAATTGATCGTTTCTTTATGATCTTTTTTGACGGTTTAACTGTTGGACCTTACCTACGAAATACTTTGCTTGTAGATAAAGTAAACAACAAAGAAGAGTCTTTGATTGAGATCTACAAAAGACTTCGTCCAGGTGAACCACCAACAATTGAAGCAGCAACTGCTTTCTTCCAAAGATTATTCTTTGATCCAGAAAGCTATGACTTGTCTGAAGTTGGTCGTATTAAAATCAATCACAAGTTCGGAATTTCGATGGAGGAGTGCCCTCCTTCACACAGAACTTTGACGAACAAAGATATCCTTTCAACTATTAAACATTTGATCGACCTTAAAAATGGTCGTGGTGTTGTCGATGATATCGATCACTTAGGAAACCGTCGTGTTCGTTCTGTTGGTGAGCTTCTAGAGAACCAATACCGTATTGGTCTTGTTCGTATGGAAAGAGCAATTCGAGAAAGAATGAGCTTGCAAGATGTTGAAACAATGATGCCACATGATTTAGTGAATGCTAAACCAGTGAACGCTGTTGTTAAAGAATTCTTCGGATCTTCTCAATTGTCACAGTTCATGGATCAAACAAATCCTTTATCTGAGATCACTCACAAACGTCGTTTGTCTGCTCTTGGGCCCGGTGGTTTGACTCGTGACCGTGCAGGCTTCGAAGTTCGTGACGTACATCCTACGCATTACGGTCGTATTTGCCCGATTGAAACTCCAGAGGGACCAAATATCGGTTTGATTGCCTCATTGGCAACTTATGCTCGCATCAATGAGTATGGATTTATTGAAACTCCATACCGTAAAGTTGAAAATGGAAAAGTTTCTTCTGAAATTAACTATATGTCAGCTTTAGAAGAGTCTGGTCATTATAAAGCCCAGGCTGCTCGTGATGAAAAAGGAAGCAAAGAAATTCAAACTCCAACAGTTTCTATTCGTAGAGATGGTGAGTATGAAATCGTTGAAAAAGAAAAAGTAACTTTGATGGACGTTTCGCCTTCTCAGTTAGTTTCTATTGCGGCGTCATTGATTCCTTTCCTTGAGCATGATGATGCGAATCGCGCCTTGATGGGTTCGAACATGCAACGTCAAGCTGTGCCCTTGTTGAGATCTCGTGCTCCACTTGTTGGAACTGGTGTTGAAAGACTTGTTGCACGTGACTCTGGAACTTCAGTTGTTGCATTGAATGACGGAATTGTTGAAGAAGTTGATGCTTCACGTATCGTTATTCGACGTTTTGCTAAAGGCGGTGAGCTTGGAGCAAACGTAGATATCTACAACTTAACAAAATATCAAAGAACGAATCAGAACACATGCTTCAATCAAAAACCGATTGTACGTGTTGGCGATCGCGTTTCTAAAACTGATATTATTGCCGATGGTCCATCCACTGAACTAGGTGAGTTGGCTCTTGGTCAAAATATCGTTGTCGCGTTCACTCCGTGGATGGGTTACAACTTCGAGGATTCAATTTTGATTTCTGAGCGTCTATTGAAAGATGACGTTTACACTTCAATTCATATTGAAGAGTTCGAATGCGTTGCCCGTGATACTAAACTTGGAAAAGAAGAGATCACTCGTGATATCGCCAACGTTGGTGAAGAAGCGCTTAAGGATCTTGATAGTTCTGGTATTATCCGTATCGGTGCAGAAGTGAAGCCTGGTTACATCTTGGTTGGTAAAGTGACTCCTAAAGGTGAAACTCAGTTGTCACCAGAGGAAAAACTTCTTCGCGCCATCTTCGGTGAAAAAGCTGGGGATGTTCGTGATACTTCTCTTCGTGTTCCATCAGGTGTTTACGGAACTGTGATTGATGCTCAAGTTTATAGTCGTGAAGGTTCAGATCGTGACGAGCGTTTGGCTTCAATCATCGAAGACAAAAAACGTAAACTTGAAAAAGATCTTTCCGTTGAACAAAATGTTATTAAAAATAATGCTATTAGCAAGCTTCGCGACATCCTAGTTGGTAAAAAAACAACTGGAGTGTTGTTGAATGAAGATGGAAGCCAAAAATTATTGAACAAGGGCCAAGACATTACTGTTGCGGATCTTGAAACAATTCCTTTTGAGCTTTTAAGTTATATCCCTCTAGAGCAAGACCTAGAGTTCCAAGTGAATAAAATTGTCGATGGAGCTCGTAACCAATTGGATGCTGTGAAAATGGTATTCAATGAGAAAATTGATCGCTTGAAAAAAGGTGATGAATTGCCTCCTGGTGTTATCAAAATGGTTAAAGTTTACGTTGCTATTAAACGTAAAATGCAAGTTGGTGATAAGTTTGCGGGTCGTCACGGAAATAAAGGTGTTGTTTCCAAAGTATTACCTGCTGAAGACATGCCTTACCTAGCCGATGGAACTCCTGTCGACATGGTATTGAATCCATTGGGCGTTCCTTCTCGTATGAACATCGGGCAAGTTCTTGAAGTTCATTTGGGTTGGGCTGCGCACAATTTGGGTAAACAATTGTCTGCACATCTTGAAAACTGGAATACAGAATCTGTTCGTAAAGACATGAAAGATGTATTTGCTGACACTGAAATTTCTCAAAAGCTTGAAAAAGCGGACGAGGACTCATTGAAACGAATGCTTGTTTCGATGAAAAACGGTGTTCACGTTGGGACTCCTGTTTTCGACGGAGCTCGCGAGAGTGATGTTAAAAACTTGTTCACTAAAGCTGGCTTGCCAGAAAGAGGTCAATCGATCCTTTTTGACGGTCGTACGGGTGAGCCATTCACTAATCCTGTAACAGTGGGAATCATGTACATGCTGAAACTTCACCATCTGGTTGAAGAGAAGATTCATGCTCGTTCCATTGGACCTTACTCTCTTGTTTCTCAACAGCCTCTGGGTGGTAAAGCTCAGTTCGGTGGTCAAAGACTTGGAGAGATGGAGGTTTGGGCTATTGAAGCTTACGGCGCTGCTTATTCATTACAAGAATTCTTAACTGTGAAGTCCGATGACGTTGCAGGAAGAACTCGTATGTATGAAAGCATTGTCAAAGGCGAGAATATTCTTGAGCCAGGATTGCCAGAGTCTTTCAACGTTCTTGTCAAAGAGCTACAATCTTTGGCCTTGAATGTTGAACTTGTAGAGGCTGCAAATCTACGAGACGACGAAGGTGAAAGTGACGAAGCTGGGGATGCGGGAACTGCGGATCTTGCAAACTCTAACCCACAACAACATTAGTTTTTTTATAAAAAATTAAACAAGCAAGAGGTGACGCTTGAGAGATTTATTAAATTTTTTCGATAAACCAAAAGATCCATTGTCGTTCGACGCTGTGAGAGTGTCTTTGGCCTCTCCAGAAATGATTCGCGATTGGTCTTTCGGTGAAGTTAAGAAACCAGAAACAATCAATTACCGAACTTTTAAACCAGAACGAGATGGCTTGTTCTGTGCGAAAATTTTCGGTCCGATCAAAGACTACGAATGTCTTTGCGGTAAGTACAAGCGAATGAAGTACCGAGGCGTCGTCTGTGAAAAATGCGGCGTTGAAGTGACTCAGACAAAAGTTCGTCGTGAGCGTTTGGGGCATATTGAATTGGCAACTCCAGTTGCGCATATTTGGTTTTTACGTTCATTGCCTTCACGTATTGGTAATCTTCTTAATCTTTCTTTGAAAGATGTTGAGAAAGTTTTGTACTGTGAAGCCTATGTGGTCATCGACCCATTGGAAACAACTCTAGAAGAAGGACAAGTATTGTCTGAAGAGGCATACCAGTCTGCTTTAAATGAGTTCGGACCAAACTTTAAAGCAGGAATGGGTGGGGAATCTGTTCGTGATCTTCTTCGTAAGATTGATCCAGAGTACTTATCTCGTAAATTGCGTTTAGAGATCAAAGAAACTAAATCTGATGCTCAGATCAAAAAATTATCTAAGCGTTTGAAAGTTGTTGAAGCATTCAAAAGCTCTGTGAACAAACCAGAGTGGATGATGTTGGAAGCGCTTCCAGTTCTGCCGCCAGATCTACGTCCACTAGTTCCTTTGGACGGTGGTCGTTTCGCGACTTCTGATTTGAATGATCTTTATCGCCGCGTGATCAACCGTAATAACCGTTTGAAACGTCTTCAAGAGTTGAATGCTCCTGACATCATCATCCGCAATGAAAAGCGTATGTTGCAAGAAGCAGTTGATGCTTTGTTGGATAATGGTCGTCGTGGAAAAACTTTCACTGGACCTAACAAGCGTCCACTTCGTTCATTGAGTGATATGTTGAAAGGTAAACAAGGTCGTTTCCGTCAAAACTTATTAGGTAAGCGTGTTGACTACTCCGG
>DGYJ01000051.1:5519-14005 GCA_002396665.1 Bdellovibrionaceae bacterium UBA5009 | reverse complement strand
GAGTGAGGAGTGCATCCTGGGCAGGGGCGAAGCATATACTCCGGAGCAATGCAGGAACTGCTCCAGAGTGTTCAAAACCGTGCACATTAAAGGGGGGCAGTTTTAGTAGGGCTGCTGTAAAGTCGTATTATTTCCAAGCTCCATCGCCAACGCAATCGCAATTTTTGTATACACAATTGAATGGGACCAGCTCATTTTAGGAGTCACAGTATCCCGTGTGCTATGAATATTTGGATTCATCGTTCTCATTGTGGCTTCAAAAGGCATCAATGTTGGATAACCTTGTCGATACCAAGAAGCATGATCTGAACAGCCATAGCCGCAACGATCTTCAGCAATTTTCACTCCAAGATAGTTTTGATTGATTTGCACTAAAAGATCCCGCATCCAAGCACTTGTGAAATCTGTCATGCTTCCCAAAACCATTTCGCCAGCGCCGGGGAACAAAGTCATATCCAACTGAAGAACACCAATAACATTGGCTTTTTGCGCTTTGTAGGCTTTAGCAATTTCTGCAGAACCCAGCAAACCAGACTCTTCACCCGCATACCACATAAACTCTAAAGTTCTGGCTGTTTTTGGCAAAGTTAAAATTACACGCAAAGCCTCAAGCAAATTGGCTGACCCGGATGCATTATCATCAGCACCCGGAGCATTTCCACCGGACATATTGATCGAATCCAAATGGCCACCCATAACAATGATTTCTTCAGGGTGAGTTGCACCAACCAGTCTTAGGCGAATGGATTTTTGACGAGTCGATTGATGATCAACCAAGTCAACAGAACCTGCACGACCAGAGCTTGCTAAAACTTGCTCAAGTTTTTGTTTCAACTGCAAAACATGGACATTGGGATCTGTTGCTTTGTTGTAACGACTTGGAAATGACGACAACCATCCCACCCATTGCTGAAGATTTTCTTCTTTTGGCATCTTAAGGGCTTCGACAATTTCAGGCCGTTGTGGCAATGCAAGAGCGCGAAAAGGCATTTTTGCGTAATTGTAATCACGGGCCAATCTTTGCTTTAAATTTTGCATAACAAATTGCACGTTCTTCATATTAGAACCCACATCTGGAACCATCTCGAAGCCACCACATTTACCCGCCTGATGGGCCAACTGACTGAACTGAGCTTGAGCTTGCGGAGTCAAATACGAGTAAGCCAAATTTATTTGCTGATCTTTAAAAAGAATAGGCGCACCTACTTTTTGCAAAAGATTCAGGTCAGCTAAAACGGGAATTGTTTCCGTCGAGCCTGTTGGAATATGGCCATGGGCCTGTGAAGTAGCGACGAAAACCGCAGACATTGTCATCAGTGACAATAAAACCGACTTAAACATATTGAACCCCTCCGTAGGATTTTTTGTTGCTCCTTATTTTAGCATCAAGACCCACTCAAAAATAAAACACTATTGCATTCTAAACGCTAAGCATTATATACCCTGCCTATGAGTGAAATCCTGCTTTGCACATTAAACGCCACTTACCAGCACTGCGCCTTTGGACTTCGCTACTTGTATTCGAACCTAAACGAATACAAAGACAAAGCTCAGATTCTTGAGTTCACGATCAACCAAAACCCCCGTGATATTGCCGCCCAAATTTTGTCAATGAACCCCAAAATTGTGGGCTTTGGGGTTTACGTTTGGAATACCGACGAAACTTTATTGGTTTTACAAACTTTGAAAAGAATTAAACCTGATCTTGTGATTGTGCTAGGTGGACCCGAAGTGACCCACGAAACAAATGAACAGGAAATCACAAAATGGTGTGACCATGTGATCCAGGGCGAAGCCGATATTTTATTTTATGAATTTTGCCAAAAAATCTATGCCGGCGAAATGCCGCCAAAAATTATTCATGGCCCACTTCCTGATCTTTTAAAACTTGCATCGCCTTATTCTGAGTACTCAGACGAAGATATTAAGAATCGTATTATTTATGTCGAGGCCTCGCGCGGTTGTCCCTACAAATGTGAATACTGCCTTTCTTCTTTAGATAAATCGGTGCGCAACTTCGAATTGGATTTATTTCTGGGTGATATACAAAAACTGCTGGACCGCGGAGTTCGTCAGTTTAAATTTGTTGATCGCACTTTCAATTTAAGCCCCAGCATATCAACTGAAATTTTAAAATTTTTTTTAGATCGAATTCAACTTGGACTTTTTTTGCATTTTGAAATGGTTCCTGACCGATTGCCTGACGAACTTAAAATTTTGATCGAACAATTCCCCGAAGGCAGTTTGCAATTTGAAATCGGAATCCAAACATTTAGTCCAACGGTGGCAGCCAATGTCAGTCGTCGGCAAAATTATCAAAAGATTGATGAAAATTTGCTCTATTTGAAATCTTCAACCCATGTGCACACCCATGCCGATCTGATTGTTGGATTACCAGGCGAAACCCTGGAAAGTTTTGAGCAGGGATTTAATACTTTGATCAACTTACAGCCCGACGAAATTCAGGTGGGCGTGCTGAAGCGATTAAAAGGATTTCCCTTGGCAAGGCATGATCAAGCATTTGAAATGATCTATGAGCTATCACCACCCTTTCAAATTATTCAAAATAAAAATATCTCCTTTGATCAAATTCAAAAATTGTCTCGCTTCGCCAAGCATTGGGATCTGATCGGAAACAGTGGACACTTTGCCAACACATTGTCGGTATGGAAAAAGAAATGCAAAGACACCGAAGAGTCCTTTTTTAAAAGTTTTTTTAGTCTGAGTTTTAGCTTGAATCAAAAGTTTCCGAACTCCTATGGGATTTCTTTGGCCCACTTATTTGAAGGTGTTTACGAGCATCTTAAAAATCAGCCCGGCTGGTCAGAAGATGAAGTGATTGAGCTTTTGCAATCGGACTATTCACGTAAAAATGGAAGAAATCCGTTACCCTTTTTTAGAAATCATTCAACCCAGGTTGAAAATTCATTGAATTCGAAAAAAATATCGAAGACCCTATCTTTAGAGCTGGCTGGTCGCAAAACTGAAAGACAAAAAAACCATAGCCACGCCAAAAACTGATTTTTTAAATAGAATATCAGTTCCAAATTAGTATTGGAATAACTTCAGAGGAGAATCCATTTGAAATTGCATCATAAACTTATATTTGCCCTGGTCCTCGGAGCCCTTCTTGGAACTTTTCTTCACTCTTATCAAGATCAAGAAATTTTGACTCAGATCAGTCAAAATGTTTTCGATCCCTTGGGGCAAATTTTTCTTCGACTTATTTTTATGATTGTCGTCCCCATGGTGTTCTGCGGCTTGGTCCTTGGGGTTTTTGAACTGGGTCAAGAAAAAGACCTGGGTCCGGTCGTGCGTAAAACTTTATTCTACACAGTCCTTTCAAGTACGGCCTCGGTCATTATTGGAATTTCTTTGGTTCAAATATTTCAACCCGGAAAAGCTTTTCAAATGTCCAATGTGGCCGGAACTATCAACGCCGCTAAAGTCGAAAGTATTCAGCAAAATGCCAAAGCCGCAAAACCGATTTTGCAATCTTTGGTTGAAATTATCCCACGCAATCCCATGGAATCCGCCGTCAAAGCCCTTGATGGGGACATGCTCAGTTTGATGTTTTTTGCATTGTTTTTTGGAATTGCATTGAGCTTTATCGTTAGTCGCAATGAATCTATGCTTGTGAAAGTTTTAGACGAGATTTACCAAGCCTGTCTTAAAGTCGTATCTATTGTCATGGGCCTTGCACCCTATGCCGTTTTTGCTTTGGTCTTTAATTCGACTTTTAAATTTGGATATGAATTAATTATTTCTTTGGCTGCCTACGTGGCTGTGGTCCTCGGCGCCCTCGCATTTCAACAATTCGGGGTCTATTCGTTTTTGCTAAAATTTTTCGCCAAGGTTTCCCCCTGGGATTTTTATAAAAAATCGAAGGATGTTTATATCCATGCCTTTGCTACGGCCTCCTCGAATGCCACTTTGCCAAAATCCCTCGAAGTGGCCGAGAAAGTTTTAAAACTTCCTGTTGCATCATCTCGTTTTGTATTAACTGTGGGGTCCACAGCAAATCAAAATGGGACCGCTCTTTTTGAAGGGATCACAGTTTTATTTTTAGCCCAGGTCTACAATATTGATTTAACCATGGCACAACAGGTGCAAGTTGTGTTGATGTCTATTCTTGCAGGGGTTGGCACAGCCGGAGTCCCCGGAGGATCTTTGCCACTGATCATGATTTTATTAAACCAAGTTGGAATACCTGCCGAGGGCATTGGGTTGATCTTAGGCGTTGATCGCTTCTTAGATATGTGTCGAACCACAGTCAACGTGAGTGGCGATCTAGTGATTGCCCAACTTGTGGGATCCGGACAGCATAAATCCGCCTAATGGATTATTTTATTTAAGTCCTTTGTATTCAAATTAGGCAAAGTCCTATTTTTGCAATTTACACCTTCACAAATTTTTGGAGGTGTTCGTGTTTAAAAAATATTCTTCAGTCATGTTCGCAATATTCATCCTTTCGTTACTTACAGGTTGTATCAAAATTAAAGACAAAGAGCAGTCCGCACAAAAAAATGCGAATGTAGAATCTCAACAAATTGATTCAAAACAAATAAAGCATCAAATTGTCTCTTCAAATAAAATCAATGATTTTCAAATTCAATTTAGCTGGAATGCAAATGACAATATCAAACTTGTCAAAGTAACTGAACAAAGGCAAACACAAATCTATGAATTACCAGTTGGAAATGCATGGCCGTACTCAATAGACGGAAATTTGCCCAAAGAAACTATCAAATTCGAATTTGGCCAGCTTAAAGATGGACAGTGGCAAAATTGTGAAACATTGGATATTGAACGCCCCGCTGATTTTATCATCGATGGCGAAATCGAATATGAAAAAGTTAAAAACGATTTACCAAACTATTTTCGCATTTATTTTAAAGAAAATTCAAAGTTAATCACCTATGGAAAAGATGCCGAAATTACAAACCCACAAATATTTGCTTCAGCTGGATCTGCAATTATGACCTGGCCAACTGGCCGCAACGCCACCCTCGGTGAAAATGGAAAAGATGGTGGACATATCAGTCTAAAAATTGAAACTTTGCTGGGCGAACTTACGCTTGATTTGCATGGCGAAAACGGTGGCGAAGGTCACCCTGGGCCCATCGACCCAAACAGAAATGGACAACCCGGGAAAAATGGAATCGAAAGCCTTACAGTAAGAGAAGAGTATATCGGTTATAGTTTATCCAAAGAAGCACAATGCTTAAGGGAGCCAACAAATGGCACCAATGGGTATCCGGGACTGACAGGAACACAAGGGTATCCAGGCATGTTAGGCGGAAATAGTGGACAAGCCAAAGTCGAAATTTCAAACTCACTTCAAGGCCATGTCTCAGTGCTGATTCGTGCAGGTAATGGTGGACTTGGCGGACTCGGTGGGCGCGGCGGAATAGGAGGTCCGGGTGGGCAAGCTGGAAAAAATACCTATGTTGGAGATCTCGGAATGCTTCGCCCAAGCCCATGTAAGCCTGCAATGGACGGCAACCCAGGTCCCGAAGGAAATCCCGGGCCTTCTGGCGAATTAGGGTTAAGAGGCCAAGAACAAAGTAGCTGTCTTGTGATTGGAACAGAAAAGCAATGCTCCTCTGTTTCCTTTCAGATTTAATTCAAAATTATTTTTTTGTTTTCTTGTTCAGCGGCTCATTGACGATATCAAGCACAGCCTTGGCACTTGAACTTAATGAGTCGTAATTGTTAACACCAAGACTTGTATTGGGAACTTTTTCTTGGATTACTTTCCAGCGCGTTTCAAGATTTCCATACCCATGCTTTAAATAAACTTCATATTGATTACGCCATAAAGATGAATATGCAACATCAACATCACCCACTGGAACCTTCAAGAAGTAAACCTCGGCATCGGATTGCTTTGCAAATTTCGTATTGCTTGCAGGAGTATCCGCTGGGGCCTCGGGATCTGCTTCTTTGACGGCATTTGGTTTAAATAACAAATCCGTTCGTACTGTCGTGGACAGGCCTTTTTTTGATCCTCGATTGCTAGCTGCATGCAGAATTTGCGTAATAAATTCTGATTGGAATTCTTCTTCGGTTCTTTTGAACTGGAACTCAGAAATGAAAACCCTTTTCACGGCTGAATCAATGATCAACTCTAAAGTTTTATTGCCTGCAGATGCACTTTTCGTTTCAGCAGTCACATCCATAGATTGGGAAGATTTTTGCGCCTTATACAGCTTTTGGACAAGGGACTTTGCTGCATCAGAAAGAATGGGAACATCGATCAATGACCGCATTTCTGATTGCGAACGTAACCCTAAAAATTTGACAAGCTTTCCAGACGAGGCCCTCATGACATACACATGACGCGAACCCATGGCCGCAACGGCCTGATCATAACTTTCATAATTTAATTTGCTGTACTTAAACAAAAACTTTTCAAGACCATAAAATTGTGAATTTTTTCTAATCTCGGCATAATCGAAATCACTTAGGGATTTCACTTGGTCTAAAAACGGTCTCATCAGAGTCCGCCCCGCCAAATGAAGTTTTCTTCGTGATTGCATGATAGATTGTAAAATCTCGCTTCTGTCACTGGGGCTTAAATTTTTGGAATCAGAAACATAGACTTCAAGTTTTGCATATTCTAAATCTTTGCGCTCGTACTGACCCAAGACATCACTGATTCGAATTCCTTCCGTTCCATTGTAGTAACTATTTTCAAAGGTGCTAATCCCACCTTCTTTTCTGGAAACAGCATCGCCTCGTCCATTGGCAAGAACCGCGTAGGGATCTTTCAGCGGATCAGCGACAATCAGCGCAGCTCGCTTAAGCATTGGCGCTTGCCAACTATGGAAATAAAAATCACCTTCTTTGTTGGCCGCATGAAGCTCTGGAACTTTAACGACTTCAATAGCTTCTGGGGCTAAATTTGAACTCATCAATTTTTCGACCACTTCAAGATTTTTTGCGCGCAATTGGATATGTTCAGGGGTTGGATCCCGCATTAAACCCTGAATCTGATTTTGCGATCCATTGTAGCTCATTAAAATATAAGATTTATACGAAAGTGGATAAACTTTTAATTGGCCAGCGACTTCAATAACAGAGTAGGGAATTCCGTAGTTATCATAAATAAGCCCGTCCTCTGCGATAACAAACATTTTCTTTTCTTTACCCATGCGAAACACTTGGCCCGCTAAATCTGGGGTCAGTGCCCCTTTGTGCCTTATAATTCGCCCAACATTGGGAAATTTTTCGCGCTCATCTTTGCTGAGAGGGATCAATGTCCCTACCCCACGGCCCATAACAGATGGCACTTCTTTGTAATCTTGCTTACTTAAATTCACATAGGCCGTCACACCGGCAATGTACTGAGTCCGCACATCTTCAAGGGTCGAAGTGAGTTCAATGCTTATCATTGTGGAAGGGGCCAAATCTAACTGAACAAGGACTCTATTCATCATCAATTGAAGGGTTTGATCACTCATCTTTTTCATAGGGCTTAATTGATGAATGGACAAATGGAGCTCAGAAACAAAATTTAGCTTTTCAAGATCTGAAGCCTCTTTCAGATGATTCAACTTGCCATTGGCCACTTCAAAAATGGTATTCAACTGGGATTCACTGGAACCTCGAAAATCACCGGCCGACGAAAAAACTTTCTTCACCGTCTTATTCCAAAGACGACTAAAAATCCCCCGCTCTTTTTCTGTGTACATTTCGGGGCTTAGCTTATTTAAAAGATCCACCGAGTTTTCACCCAAAATCATTTTATTCAAATCGGACATCAACTTCGTGCTGAGCGAAAATTTTTCGTCTGGAATATCACGCAAAGTCCGCCAGGCTTTAGACCAGACAAAGGCCTTCTTTTCACCGATCAACTCAATGGGGTGAACACCTTCCTGCAAAGAGTTACGAACAGTTTCTACACCAAGAAAAAGGGCCCATAGACCTTGGGGTTCGGTCAGTGCGAATTGTTCAATTTCCTTTTGTCTTCGAACAACAGAGTCGAAAAGAGCTTTCTTAGAAGCTTCGGCTTTTTCACTTTTACTAGCTTCTGACTTCGTACTGGACTTTAGGTTAGAATCAAATGATTTAAGACAAGCATTGACGGCGTTGGGTTCACGCATAGTTGTCGTACTGGGCCCACAAAATCCGATCCTGCAATCGCTTTGACAGACAAGCTCATCAATGCGCCCATCTTCAGAATTCACACCTGCAAAAGAGGAATTTTCATAGGGAAAAACAACATCTGTCGCCACTGTCCGTTGGCTGTGGCCCGCAGTTTCCTGATGGTTCAGCGGTAAATTATGCGAGCATGAAGAAAGTAAAAATATAAAAGAAAAAAATAATTTTGTTTTCATATTCTGATTCTATCCGTAATAGCTTACAGAATCAAAATCAGCAGTATAAACAGATCTTTTGTCAGGTCTGACAAACATTAATAAACATTGAAAGTAAAAAATTTATTTCAAATTAAAACCAAATTTTTCGACTACAGGAGGGGT
>DGYJ01000051.1:0-5468 GCA_002396665.1 Bdellovibrionaceae bacterium UBA5009 | reverse complement strand
CGACTACAGGAGGGGTTCTTTCATTCGAGAAAGGATATTGAAAGGCGTATTGACCTTTTCGGATTCCCCTGTGAAGTCCATAAAAACTTCTTTGCAGGACCTGGCTTCGAATCCCAAACGATAGGATGATGAAGAGCCTTCGCGAATGGACACTGGCAAAAATAGTCCAGGCATTTTTTTCTTCTCAAGTTGCAGGGCTAGCTCTGGACTTTCAAAAATAAGACCATTTTCAGAATTCATCACTTTCGAACGATTGTCTAAATTATAAGATCCCCAAAAAACTCTTTTATGATCAACAACAACGACTTTTCCATGGAAAACAAAATAGTAATCGTTAAGATAAACATCAAAACCCTGGGCCTCAAGATCACGGAGGTGGCGTTTAAATGCATCATTCACATCACCCTCATCCGAGCCACCAACATGATTGGTAAATATGCGAACCTTGACCCCACGACTTTTTGCGCGAATCAAAGCCTCGCGCACATCTTCAGGCAACAAAACATATGGGTTTTCAATCATAATATCTTCGGTCGCAGAATCGAATAGTTTAATAATTTCCCTATGAACAACGCGATCTTTTTGAATTGGTCCGTATTTATCGGCAACATATTTAACATTTTTTACGTCAACAGAATCAGGAATTTTTTTACCGAGCTCTTTGATATTATTTAAAGTTTTTAATTTCTCTTCGAAAATTTCGTCATACCGAGCAATGATTTCAAAATTCATTTTTGATTTTTTAGGTACTAACCAAAAGCTTTTCTTATTCCATTTGGCATCAAAGTCAGCTTGGGCCTGTTCCAGAGCAGCACCTTGAACTTGCATATCACGATCTAAAAAATTCCAACGGCCCTTTTGATCGGGCTGGTTGAACTTAGATATTAAAAAATAGTCCTGGGAATAGTTTGAGGAACCTAAAATGGCTGCTTTTTCAGTGATAAATATTTTGTCGTGGTGACGGATATTGTAATAACGGAAAAGCTCGAAGGGGTTCATACTAAATATCTTACTCCAAATTGTATCTACCGGCCGAAAGGCACGAACATCTATTCCCTTTAAAAGGAGATAGGCAACTAAATCAGGGCTGACTTTAGAAGAAAAAGCGTCGTAACCAATTCGGACCTTGCCTCCTTTAGATTTAATATCTAATGCAAGTGCAAGAAGAGAATAGCCAACAACATCTTCTTTTAATGTGAAAGTAAAAACATCTAATTTTT
Source organism: Bdellovibrionaceae bacterium UBA5009 (assembly GCA_002396665.1). Taxonomy (GTDB): domain Bacteria; phylum Bdellovibrionota; class Bdellovibrionia; order Bdellovibrionales; family Bdellovibrionaceae; genus UBA5009. Next base: position 4,248 of record DGYJ01000051.1, on the reverse strand, counting down.
TTGTTTCTTCTTGAAGACCTAAATTCAGCCGAGCCTGTAGGGATTGTCTTTGGGTCCATAATGGAATGACATTGCCATCAGCACGGTCACCAGATTCCGCAGCAACAGAAAATGTTGAAAAAAATAATAATGAGGAAAGTAAAATTTTTATTGCATTCATATTTTATTCCAAAATTCCTTTTCTTTTCTTTTAATATTTTAAATATTAAAAATTACATCAACTGGTTGGCTCGATCAAAATTTCGTCTTAAGCCTTCTGGGCTCTGATTCATTAAATTTTTGATTTGATCACGCACTTCATTTGTTTTGTTCAAGTACTCGCGACGAGCTCCAGCCTCAAAAACTCGTTTGCACTGAAGTTGAGCTCCGGATAGATTTGCATTTGGTGAGCTTGGATCCTGAACCGTGCTTTGACGGCCCAACCATGTTGGAGCCTCTTTGGGATTGGCAATCACACCCGTCATCAAGTAAATTTCTGTCATACGCTCGACAAGAGTTTTAGCAAAGTCACCCATAACGCTTTCAGCACGACCAGCAAATTTTTTATATTTTGAGACTATAGATCTTACTAAAGTCATATCTTCCTTTAAAAATTCTGCATGCGTGCGCTTAAAAGTATTTGTAACGTTTTTCACGATTCGAGAGTCTTTTAAAATTTTCTCTTCGATATTTTGCACCATTTTCTGGGCTGTCTTTGGAGCATCCATGACAAACAATCCATTGTTGCTATCTGTTTCATAACTTCGAACATCTGCGTTTGCTGATCCGATAAAAAAACTGTCTTTTGTATAAATCGCTTTCGAATGGGCAGAAGTTATTTTACCTTGGCCCTGCGATTGATACTCAAAAATTTCAAAGGAATTTAAAGACTTTCCTTTTCCTTTTTCTTTTCCTTGATGTTGAACATAGTAATCCATCATGGCCTTGAATTGATGACGGGCCATAATATTCATCACACTCAAATCAGTTGTTTCTATTGAGTTTGTAATTAAAGTTATTTTTAAATTGCTTGCATCAATACGTCCATCCATTAACTGGGCAAACAAATCAACAAGATCCGATGGAAAATACGAATATCCTTGATTGATAATAATATGACGTGGTTCGCTTTCACCCTTAGATTTTAAAGCCTGATCCTTAATCCACTGAATCCACAATCCATGAATATTTTTATTTGATTTTTCTTCTTGGCCAGGAATTGGATTGTAAACACGTCTCTTAATTTCCTTTGACGGCAAACCTAAAATTTCACGCAAACGATTATTCAGTCGACCCATGCGGCTTCCGTCATCGTAGGGTAAGTTTTCAACATAGGCAATTTTAGCATCACGGTCCTGTTGGCTTAAGCCTTCGACTATACTTGGAAATGCAGACCGAACATTAAGATCCCTTGCAGAATACTGGCGTAGGTACTCTTGGGCATTTTTCTTCATGTTGGCGAACTCTGCTTGTCGCCTTTTCTGAGTCAGCCCACGAATCGCAAGCTCTGCATTGAATTTTTTCTCGACAGCACTGGCAAATTCATTGGCAGATACATTTTTATCTGCACGCAAGGATTCTAGGGATTTTAAGACTTCATTTAAAAGTTCAGACTCTTTGATTGGATCAATTGGCAATTGCATGTTCACTTCTTTGAGTGTCGCAACAAGTGGCTTATAGTTAAAAAATTCAGCAGAGGCTTGTTCCATACGTTGAATTTCAGAACGATCAGTAACTTCAAAACGAATATCTGTGTCATAGAATAGATACTTAGCAATCATATCGCGATTGTTTTCATTTAAATGATATGAGTTTTCTAAATTTCTTCCACCATTCAAGACTATCATTTTTGAACCATCACCCTTCACAAGGGTCATTTCTTTATGATGGGTAAACTGGGTGATCTCTTCCCAATCTTTACCCGATGGAGTTTCTTTTTCAGTGCTCAAAGGCAAAGCTTTATCAATGGCCTCAAGCAATGGACCAACATCGTCTGCGTACAAAGTCGAAGCTATGGCCAACTTCACTTTGTCTTTAGTATTTTTCAAAATCTTAGCACCAATTAAAATTTTAAAAAATTCAACAAGCTTTTGTTTTTTCTCTGGAGTCATCTTTTGTTCATCGGAACCCATGTCTGGCAATGTTCCTGCAACTGAAAGAGCTGTTTTCATAGCCCCAGCATTTTTGGTTGATAAGCCCGCGATAAAAAGTCGAGAAAAGAACTGTCCTGCGCCAAGGACCTCTCCGCGGCCACGCCGAGCAATGCTTTCAGCTTTTGCTTCTTCGACATTTTTTTGTTTTTCTTCAATACACTGGGCTGGATTTTTTTTGCAATTCGTCGTCATATACATGGCATCTTCACCAATGCTTGCGGCTGGAGGACTGAACATGCGAATATCTAAATTGCCTCCGGCCCTTTCGGCCATCATATTTAGAAGATCCAAGTGACTGTAATTTGTTGCAAAATCCAACATCAAATTCACTTTTGCACCACGTTTCGCAGCATCGATCATGGCTTGGTTCAATACAGAGGTCGATTCATCGTTCGAGTGGATATAGTATTTCATATAGACGCGATCACCAGCTTCAGCTTGCTGAAGTATGGATAACTTCTCTTGAAAAGATCTGTCATTGTCCATAATGATCTGCAAATCCTGGGGCTTCATCAGCCCGGTCGCAGAATTCTTGGCCACCCATTTTTGTAAACCGCCGTTGGCCTCAACTGCTGCTACTGCATTAAAACTTGCGAGGTTTGACGTTGTTAAAAATGATAATGCGACAAGATAATGTACTTTTCGCGACCAAAATGAATTCATATATGCCTCACTTCTTTTATGGACAAATTGCTACAGTGCAACTTCAAGGCCGCCTTAAAACTAACAAGGTGCATTTTAAAAGCGTCTTTTTTTTCGACACTTGCATAGGTTTTGGATAGCTGCTTGAATTATAGGCGCTGGAGGGGAAATGAACGGATTTATACGCCTATCTATATTATTAGGTCTTTTAACTGCAACAATCTCACACGCACAGATTTTTAATCCTGCGGACTGCAATTTCTTGTGTCAGGAAATTCCAAAACCTCAAAATGTTATGAGTGATTGGGGCCGGGCTGGTTTTAAAGAACTGACATCACCGACACTTAAAGTTCTAGCTTGGAATATATATAAAGGACGAAAACAACTTTTTAGCCAAGATTTTCAAAAGCTATCAAATGGCGCAGACATAGTCATGATTTCTGAAGCTACAGATGGAACCTTAGTGAAGCCATCTCTTGATATGAAGTCAGGCTATCAATGGGTCATGGCCACAGCATGGATTATGAAACGAGATAATATGCGCACTGGCCTTGTGACAGGATCCTATGCCCTGCCATTGGGCGCAGCTTACACTCGTACAACTGATCTAGAGCCCTTTGTAAAAAGTCCCAAGGTCACGTTGCTCACAAAATACTACCATGCACCGACTCAGCAAGAAATTTTGACTGTGAATATCCATGGTATCAACTGGGTAGATGATGCTGCCTTTGAGAGACAAATCAGATCTGTCGAACCTTACTTGAAAGCCCATGTGGGCCCAATTCTTTTTGCAGGCGATTTCAATATTAAAAAAGATACCAACCGTCTTGAAATTGTCAAAACCATCGTTGCTAAATACGGAATGACTCGCGTCCCTTGGTCAAACCCGAATTCACAAAAACAATACGATGATGCTTTTTCTAGAGGATTTCAAATCCATCGTTCGACATTGGTGAATACTGTTGTTGATCGCAGCTCGGATCACCCGGCAATGTATTTTGAATTAACACCGATTAAAGCAAAGCGCTGGTAACTTAAACTCAATAACCGATATCTTTTATACAAAGCCCTTCGAATTCTACGGAGGGCTTTTTAATTTAAAGTACAGATCGAGATCTCTTCTTTACTGACATATCTGCCCTGATCATTTTTCTTATGAATCCATTGGCAAAATGAGTTGTACTTTTTTTCGGTCATTTTGAAATCAAAAACAGAGTTGTTTTCCAAAATTAATCTGGCCTGTGGATTGCTTTTAAGGTTTGAAAACAACTCTTTCATCATTTTCAACTCGCTGTATTTGACATGCTTGTAGATCGGGTACGAGGCAGTCTTAACAAATAGATGATAATAATCTGAAAATGGGCACGACTTGTTTTGTTGCTTACAAAGCTTCTGAATATCAGCAAGCAGTCCATTATTACACTCACTAAATCGGGCCTGATCGGACTCGTCAGATTGCAATTCAGCCAAGCCC
>DGYJ01000053.1:35053-35487 GCA_002396665.1 Bdellovibrionaceae bacterium UBA5009 | reverse complement strand
CCGCCACCTTGTTGTTGTCCACCGGGTTGACCTTCACCCTTTTTTTGTTTTTTAGATTTTTGGTCTGATTCACCTTGTTTTTCGCCAGCGCCTTCAGATTTTCCAGCACCTTGTTTTTTATCTGCTTGAGGACCTTTTTCGCCACCAGCAGAAGACTTTCCCGCTTCTGGAGCAGATCCTGGGGCTTTACCAGCACCAGGAGCATTATTCGCGCCAGATTCTTGCACGAATGCAGGTTGTGCAAATCCAAGACCCAATGACAATACAACGAACGTTTTCAAAGACGGTTTCATCTAACTCTCCTATAAATGTTTATTAAACGATGGTTTTTCGTTCTCTCAAAACACTAAAGATCATTTACAAAACTGTCTATTTTTTTGAAAAGATTTGATTGTGCAATGACAAAAATTTGACGAAAGGCCAGATGCCAATGC
>DGYJ01000053.1:34377-34964 GCA_002396665.1 Bdellovibrionaceae bacterium UBA5009 | reverse complement strand
AGGCCAGATGCCAATGCCGTCTATTCCCTTGCCAAAAGGCTCGATTTCGAAAATTCTAATTTCGTGAAACAAAACCAATTTAAAAATAAAAAATCAAAATCGAAAATTCCAATTCTTGTAGTACTCTACATTTTTGCATTTCTGGTGACCCTATTTGGAATCAGATATGTTTCCTCAAAAGATTTTTTGCTGGGACTTCAAGTTCTTATGAATCCACAGGCGGGCTTAACAAATACTATCGAGACCCAGGAATCCGCACTCATTTCGACCCCACTCAATTGGTGTCTACCAAAGACTGATCGGATTGAAGTTTTTGGTTCAAGCCAAAACATCACGGACTCAAAAAAAATCGAAGCCATTTGTTCAGTCACCAGCGAGCCCTATACAACAACGAACATCGACGGATTGAGCTTTCAAGTTGTGCTTAAATCTTGGGCAGGAAATCGTTCCGATCAGCTCGAAAATGCTACTGGAAACAATGCCCTGTTCCGCAGAAATGGGATGATCTTTCGGTCAACAGCACTTCAAAACGAACTTAGTAACTATCTAAAATCCCAGTAATTCTTGAAATTGAGCTTTGGGATCTT
>DGYJ01000053.1:31701-34106 GCA_002396665.1 Bdellovibrionaceae bacterium UBA5009 | reverse complement strand
GGTAGAGCAGTTGACTGTTAATCAATTGGTCGTGGGTTCGAGTCCCTCCTCCTGAGCCATTTTTTTTATTTCTCACGATCCATTTTTACCCCCTCCTGTGGCAAAAATTCTAACTCGCTGAATACATTTCAATTCAAAACCAACCTCATGATTTTGGCCCTTATGTGAAGCCAATTTTCGTGGACCCCTTCTTGCAACTCTATTTTGATACTATGAACACAAAAGACGCGACATTTGCAATTTATCGAGACCGCGAAGAAATTAAAATCGCCCTGCAATCGTTTCGAAAATTGGGATTTAACAACTCGGCCCTCTGGGCATTTCAACCCAAACCCAAGGGGTCAAAGGATTTTAACCAAGTTCAAAAGTATCAATTCAAAAATGGCGCTTTGATGGGCGCTATTTGGGGGGCCGCCCTTGTTGGCGCCTTATTCGTGTTCATCGACACAGAACAAGTTGGCGGGCAATTGATGATGATCACCATGGGTGTTTTTATTGGTGCTCTATTTGGTGCAGTTGCTGGAATATTGGTTGGAATCGGAACACCTGACCCGGCAGCAAAACGCTATGGCCAGTACTTACATTCTGGCGGCATACTATTGTCTGTTCATAGCGAAAATCCAGAGCAAATTGAACAGGCCCAGCAGGTTCTTGCCGCCACTGGTGGCCAGGATATTCAATTGATCGATGAATTCAAAACTTGGGACACTGCAAATTTAGAAAGAATTGATCTGGAAAAATTACAACCAATGGAGCTCAAATGAGATACCCAATCGGTTTCGATACAAAGACGTTTAGTAAAAGCGTTTCGGAAATCATAGAGTATGACTACGGTGATTTTATGCGACCAGCAAACCTGTACCTGAATCAACTTCGTAACGAGCTTACTCTTTTGAGTGATAAAAATATAAATCGAAGGTTGGACAAAATGCAGATGTATTTACAGTTCACACCAAACTGGGATATTGAATCCACCAGGGAAATGTTATCTAAAGATACCAAATATCTTGATGATCTTCTGTTCGGCCACAATCAAGACTGGGAATCAGGCTGCTCAGTTCGACTTATCCGTTTCCAAAACTAATCTAGACAATTCTATTCCCGCAATTTATTCCACATGTACAGGTGAAAAAAAAGTGCGATCAACCATTTCACCCAAATTGCAGTGGCCCCGTGTTCAAAGGCATAATAACCCGTAGTGACGGATGTGAACACCCCCCACTGATGCAATTTTATTCTTTGGGGCAGAACAATTGAAACTAAAAAAGCAGTTGTAGAAATCCAACCTACTACCTCTGTAAAAACATCCATTTTCGCCCTCAAATCCAGTTATTAAATCCAGTGCACTATTGATAGGACAGCTAGTGATTGTCTAACAATTTTTGTCAATTTTCCCTCTTAAACAGCAAATAACAGTTAAAACAAACCAATGCATTTTCATTTCAAATATAAGCAATCTTAAGGCCTGGGTTTTGTAATTGTTTTACTATAGATAAAACTAAAGCGAGGACCCATGGGAAAAACAAATTACTCTAAAAAAACAATTTTAACAGCCATCGTGGCCCTATCCCCTTTGATGTTCGCAGCAGCATCTTTGGCCCAGTCGTCGAGTTTAAGTGTTCAACCAAAACAAGACCAAAAAGTTAAAAATCCACGCGGAACCTATAAGCATTGGGCCCTGGACATCTTTAAGCCCTACACCTATCAAAAAAAATCCAGTCAAATTCCAGAGCCTTTTGTTTCTATCCAAGAACAATCCAAAGGCAAAGCAAACGACATGCATTTAATCCACGATGGAACAGCTGCATTATTTAAGCGCTTCGAAATGATTGATCGTGCAAAAAAATCCATCGAATTAGAATATTTTATCTTAAGTCCGAAGAAGAAAAAAAGTGATAAAGACTCTTCTGTTTTTGAAAAATCGACACAAATTTTAATTCAAAAACTTATTCAAAAAGCCATCGACGGGGTCAAAGTTCGAATCCTCGTAGACCACTCGATCACAATTTTTCAATTGAACTTATCCTATGTTCAAGCCATTAAAGAAGAAATCCAAAAACGTGGCGGAAATCCAAATCTGTTTGAAGTCAGATATTATAACAACCAAATTTCACAATTCAGAAGTCATAGAAAGTTATTTGTCATTGATAATGTAGAAGCTATTACTGGTGGACGAAATATCGAAGATAAATATTTTAACTTAGATCATAGTTACAATTTCCATGACCGTGACGTGTGGGTCAAAGGCCCCATTGTTCCCGTGATGAAAGCAAGCTTTGAAGCCTTTTGGAATTCACCCGTCGTACAAAAACCTGATTTGGCCAATTCCAAAGAAGTCCAAAAAAATATTTCTGAAGCCAGAGCTTTTTTGAAAAATTCAAATTATTTGCAGCAGTTAAAATCAG
>DGYJ01000053.1:18025-31507 GCA_002396665.1 Bdellovibrionaceae bacterium UBA5009 | reverse complement strand
CAGTTAAAATCAAAAATTGATTCGGTTGGGCTTGCTAATTTCAATCAAACTCAGACTTACACTTGCCCTAAAACAATTTTCGCCGCCGATAAACCACTCACAAGTGTCTTCAATCGCTACTGTATGTATGATTGGATGTGTAAGGATGGAAGTTATAAAGAAAGTCATCGAATCACCGAACGAGTTATGGGCGAACAAATTGCCAACCTTAGATCAGGAGATTTGCTTTTAATTGATACCCCCTATGTCATGCTGAACACTCGATCTGGAAATTCACTTAAAAATTTAACAGAAAAAAATATCGAGCTTCGCCTATTCACAAACAGTTTAGCTTCGACCGATGCCACATACTCGGCTTCCGTGTTTTACCGTGAGGTTTATAATTTACAAAAGTCAGGGGTCAGACCTTTTATTCACTCTGCAAAATGGAACAATGAAATGCCAGTTGCAGACGAGGCTGTTAAAAGCTCACGCTGGGGAATGCACTCAAAATCCCATGTCTATGGCAACCAAGGAATCTTTGTTGGAACATACAATGTGGACAACCGTTCTAGCTTTTACAATGCAGAGATGGGTTTGTTCTGCCTAGGAAGTCGCGAGCTCACAGAAGATTTAAAAGAAAATATTTTGAGCCGTCAAAAAACTGCTGCCAATGAAGTCGTTGGATCTGGAAAAGCAGTGGACCACAATGGCAGCTTCGTTGACCCCTTAGCTGGAAGCACTGAAAAGCAAAGAAAACAAATGAATATTTTAAGAGTGCCGACAGAGTTATTTCAATTTTTGATGTAAGGAAATAAAAATGAAAAATCTATTCAAAATACTTTTAATCACTTGTAGCCTTGCCACAGTCTCGACGATGGCATGGGCAGCGAATAGATTTGATTTTGAAAAAAGTTACAACCAATTAGTTCCGGCCGCCAAATGGTCTTACCAATGGCGTGCTAAATCTAAAAATTTTTATAACGAGCTAAAATCTTCAGGCCAAATTGGTGAAAGAAAAAATAAACCCCTTACAAAAATGCAACTGCATCGTATTTATGAAACAGTTGCACTTTATTCAGAGACACGCGGACAACTTTACAACTTAGCATTTCTAAGCTATCCGCTTTTTAAAAATCTGAATACGTCTAAAGAAATTAAGCCACAAACTTTCAATGTGCAATACCCCGATGGTCGCGACAACTTAAGTCGATTAAAAATATCCTTGGCTGCTGGTCTTATTCTGTACGATAACTACGCCATTGGAATTGCTCCGTACGAGTCAAATCAAAACTTTCGCCTGCTCTTGATGACAGATGCAAAATCAGGAAAGCTTATTCAAGACACAATTCTAAGTTACAATTCAAAGCAATACGCAAATTACTTAAAAATGGCGATTGATACTTATAAAGCCAATCTGACTTCAGAAACAAATCCAAGACTTAAAGCCCTGGACGAGGTGATTCAAAGTAGCTTTACATTTCGACGAGTTTCCGCCGGCGGAATTTTAAAAACCCAATCGGAACTAAGCCTTGCCATTTTAAAAATGAAAGACAGCATGGCCGTACGCAAAAAAAGTTTCGAGTACACTTTAAGTCAAATTTTTGGAAACTCCATTGGCTCGGTTTCAACTCGTTACGGTTACATGGTCGCCAACCCAAGCAACAATAGTGTGATGTTGCCTGAAGGATTGATCCAAGAAAAAGCAAACGAGCTTCAATCCACATTGCAACCCATGGATGTCCTGCTTGAAAAAACAGTTTTTCGCCTAACGGATATGGCGATCCCTGGGCACTTCGGTCACGTTGCTATTTATGTAGGAACTCAAAAACAAATCATTGAAACATTTGGACAATCTTTTTGGGAATCTTTAAAAAATATTAAAAATTCTAAGGGCCAAAATATTGGTCCAAAAATTATGCAAATGATTCAAAGTGGACATACAATAGTGGAAGCTCTGCGCCCCGGTGTTCAAATCAACACAATGGAACATTTTTTAAATATTGATGACTTCTTGTCTTTGCGTCCAACAAAAATGAATTTACAGCAAAAAAAGGAAGCTCTGATTTTAGCGCTTCAGCAGATTGGTAAAGATTACGATTTTAACTTCGATGTTGAAACAGACAAAACAATTGTTTGCTCTGAAATCGTATATGTTTCATTTATTTCACCACAGTTCCAATGGAGAACTTCACAGCAAATGGGACGATTTACAATTAGCCCTGACAATGTTTTGCAAACGGCACTGGACACAAAACAATTTGTACCAATCCAATACTACTCGATGGGCGTGAAGATCGAAAAATCAACCGCAGGACTTGTTCAACTTTTAAAACAATTTACTGCCGGTGATTACAGACAGGCCACACAAATTCATGGAGTCAATCCCTACTAATAAAAATACAAAAGTGCATCATTGGCCAGTAACATTTTGCACATAATACCATTTCCCATCACTTCCTCGCTGAAAGCGAGAAACTTCGTGATGGATCTCGTGACGGCCAGAAATTTTATAATGTGCTTTAAATTCTACAATCCCACTTGTGTCAAAGAGGCTTCCTTTTTCGACTCGTAAAATTTCAAGCCCTAGCCACTTTGCCTGATTTGCCCAATTCTCAACTTCATGTCGATCAAATTGCGACTGCTGTTCTGGCCAAAGAGTTTTCTTTAAATATGAAATACTTTGCGTGACATAGGCCGAGTAGCGAGAACGCATCAGCTGCTCGGCAGTGCCAGGAAATTTTGAACCTTGTAAAAAAGGGCCACAACATTCACTTTGAACTAAACCGGATTGACAATAACAAGTTTCAATTTCTTTTTTCATGCAAGGCTATGATAGCCCATCTGCTTCTTTAAAATCAATGCGTGCTGGTCGGATTTTCATTATCCATCCAAGGGGATGGCTGTTCAGACGAAATCACCTTTGATGCTTCAGGAATATCAACAACCAAAGGCTTTACGATTGTTTTATCTTTTGGCAATCCCTCAGCTAGCAAAGGGTCTGCGATATCTTCTGAAGGCAATTGGGGATCGTATTTTTCATCGGGTTCGTATTCTAGACCCATGCCAAATTCTGCACCTGCATCAGATTCAGAGTCTCCTGGGCTGTCATTCTCTGGTAAGCTCGAAGCTGATTTCATTCGCATCGTATACTCTTGTTCAGAAATTGTATCTTCAGCACTTTTATCCTTCACCATAATATCCTCCATTGTATTTTAACTAAATTTTGTTTTTTTCAACCCATTGAACAAACGACAACATGAACTTTGTTAAAAACAAACGTGTCGATTCATTTGTTAATTTTCCATCTTTATCAAATAACTTTGCAGCTTCTCCGATATAAGCCTCTGGCTGAGCCATGGCTGGAACATTTAAAAAAACAAGGGACTGGCGCAATTGGTGATTGGCCCCGAAGCCACCCATGGCGCCCACGGAAACGCTAACAACGGCTCCTGGTTTTCCACTTAAGGAATTCTCTCCGTAGGGTCTTGAAGCAATATCTATGGCATTGTTCAGAACCCCGGGGACAGATCGATTATATTCTGGAGTTACAAAAAGTATCGAATCAAAATCATGAAGCTTCTTTCTAAATTCCATCCACGGTTTTGGCGAAGATTCATCGAGATCCTGATTGTACATCGAAAGCTGAGCAATTTCTAAGATCTCGAGCTCGACAGAACTTGGCGCCAAGGCCATTAAAGCTTGGGCCACCATCCGACTGTAGGATCCTTTTCGCAAACTTCCAACGAGTATGGCTGTGCGAATTTTATTCATTGGGAAATCTTCAAATGACTTTCAACAGTCATAATTCCGGGGGCCATCCAGGCCGCATGTTTTGCGACATCAAGCTCTGCAAAAGAATGAACATTGCCAGTGAGCGTTGCCACGTCACCAGAAACTATCACATTGATTTTTCGTCCCTCGTTTTCAGCTGATCGTTTCAAAGCTTCTTCAATTCGAGTTTTAATATCAGTTGGCTGGGCTTTTGATTTTATTGTAATGCTATTTGTGACTCCACAAACACCCATCAATTGACTGATGGCATCCTTCGCAGCTTTTCGCTGATAATCCCATTCCGTTTCACCCTTTAGGGTGACCCAGCCTTTTTCAACTGTGATTTTCAAATCCTTAGGGACAGTATAACTCCACTGCAAAGCACTCAGCGCCGCTTCAGCAATTTGTTCATCACTTCTTAAAAAAGATCCAAGGATGTTCACTTCAAGCTCGTCTGCCACGGCACGAACTCCGCCAACTCTTTGGGCCGCATCCTCGACCTGTGATTTTTCAAAATAATGCGGAACACTTCCGCGCAAGGTCACAATGCCATCATTTGTTGTCACGCTGACCTGCGAAGAATCTAAACTTGGATCCCACTTGATTTCATTGATCACGTCTTGTTGAATTTCCGAATCCGTTTTAGAGAAAAAATTAAACATGGGATCTCCTTTAGTAAGTCCACGAACATTTTGATTTTAAACATTTTTAAAATCAGTACCCGGTGACAATGCAATTTGCTATCCAAAGTAAAATATTGATCCAATCGAAGGAATCCCTGAATGACGTCACAATTAAATTTAACCAAGTCCTTTTCCTGTACTTTGGACAATGCTAACGAGGTATTTTTACCCTCAATCAAGCCCATAAAAATCACTTGATTTTGGACTTGTCTCCTTTGAAAACAAAGATAAAATTATCTTCATGAAAAAAATAAATCGACGTAAAGCCCTACAACAAATATCGCTAGGAATTGCTTCACTCTATGTGACAGCCTGTGCCAGCCCCTACAAAAAAAATCCACTCTCTCCCATGGATGAAAAAAATTCGTCCTATGATCTTTCGGAAGTTTGGAAAAAAATATCTCCTATTCAAAGAAGTCGTCCTGAACCAGCTCCCCCAGTTTATACTGGCGATCAGCCCGCTGGCCCCCATGCAATTCTTTGGGATAAAGAAAAGTTTTTGAAAGAAAAAAACCTAAGCCTTCCTAAAAATCTAGAAAAGGCGCGACTAGTTGTTATTGGTGGCGGCTTGTCTGGGCTTACCACCGCGTATCTTTTAAGACATCACAAACCCATCATTTTAGAACAGGCATCGGCCCTGGGTGGAAATGCAAAAGGCGAATCCTGGAGGGGTATTGATTACTCCATTGGCGCTGCCTACTTTATGCAACCAGAAAAAGACAGTGGGATAGATAAAATTTTAAAAGAAATTGGCATCGATAAAATTGCCAGGGTCAAGGGCGATGAAGATCCAGTTGTTTTAAATTCAAAACGAGTTTCAAATTTTTGGTCTGGAGTTACTGCTCCTGAATCCAAAGCCCAATTCGAAAAAATTGCAAAGCATTTCGCCGATGTCAGTAATGAAAAAAACGGATGGACTTTTCCAGACTATCCGACAGACGATCTGAAGCTGCTTAAAAAAATTCAACCCCTCGATAGAATTTCATTTAAAAAACATCTTGAAAAAGTCGCAGGCGGGAAGCTTCACCCGCACATTGTCACAAATTTAGAACACTACTGCTGGTCAAGCTATGGAGCAGGTTTTGACGAAATCAGTGCGGCTGCAGGGCTTAATTTTTACGCTGCAGAATTCGGTGGCGAAGCCCTTATGGTAACACCGGGTGGTAACTCTGCAGTCACCGAAGCCCTAGGTAAAAAGCTATATGAACAAGACCCAAGCCACATTCGCACTCAAAGTTTGGTCTTTGATGTCAAAGTCAAAAACAATAAAACTGAAATTTATTATCTGAATACACAAGGGGAAATCAAAGGCATCGAAGCTGACTATGCCGTGATGTCTTGTCCAAAATTTGTGGTTAAAAGAATATTAAATGGGATCGAACCTGCACGATTGGCAGCCATTAACAAATTAAAATACAATGCCTATTTAGTGGCCAACGTTTGTATTAATAAACACATCCCGGAAGATTTTTACGATTTGTTTTTACTGAACGATGGAACTTGCGATTCTTCAAACTTAATGAAGGCGGCCATGGACCAAAAAGCAACGGATGTCATACACGCTTGCTTTGCAAAACCTGTGGCTGACAAATCCGTGCTGACACTTTATCGAGCCCTGCCTTTTGCCGCTGGCCGCCCCATTTTATATGCCGAAAATTCCTACGAACAATTCCGCAAAGAGTTTGAAGAGCAAATTACAAATCAAGTTCTTCCATTGTTTAACTTAAAAAATGAAAATGTTGAAGAGCTGCGCATCAGCAGATGGGGACACCCTCTTCCAGTCGCATCCCCGGGGCTGATCAGCGAAGGTCACGTTAAACAACTTAGAAAACCTTTCAAAGATAGAATTTTCTTTGCAGAACAAGACAATTGGTCATTGCCTGCATTGGAAACTGCCATCGGTGAAGCTCTTTTAATGGCAGAAAAGATAGATGCTAAGCTAAAGGCCTAGGATTATTTTTTTAACGAATTCAAATCATTCTCGGCTTGCTCTTTTTGCAAGCTGAGCTCGATCCACTGATTTTCATCATGATCAATTTGGATCTGTAATTGCCCCAATTCTTGCACAGCTGCAGACAAATTGACAGCTGTTCCCTGGGCAATTTGGTCATTCAATTCGGCCAGACGATTTTGTTTTTGCTGAATGGACGAATTCAGCTGCGTCAACTTCACATCCAACTGACGAATCGTTTTTTCTAAATTTTTTTTGGCCTCGCGTGGGTTTAAAAAATTCTGTTGGTTTACACCTAAATGATCTGTCCCAGATCGAGCTCCTTCTGACTTTGTCCCAGAATGTCCAGCAGTCTTCGTCGAAGACGTTTGCTCCGCACCCATTGAATCGCCAAAACCACCTTTTTCCAAACTCCAAACATATTCATCATAGGTTCCTGGGTACAAACCGACTTGGCCGTTTTTTATTTCTAAAATTTTTGTTCCCACCCTGCGAATAAAACTTCGATCATGGCTAACAATAACAACAGTTCCTTCATAGGCCACCAAGGCCTGGGTCAAGGCTTCGACCGTTTGAAAATCTAAATGATTCGTGGGTTCATCCAAAATCAAACATGGATTTTTTTGCAACAAAATTTGCCCCAGGGCCACGCGGGATTTTTCACCACCGGAAAGCACAGAAATTTTTTTATCGACGTCGTCGCCGGAAAATAATAATGATCCCGCCATATTCAAAGCATCCTGGCGGGTCACATCGGGATGACAGTGCTTCGACATTTCGTTGATCACCGTACTCTTGGGGTCAATATTTTCAGCCACATGCTGGGCGTAATAACCAATCTTCACTTGGTAGCCCAGTTCAAATTCACCCCGCAGTGGCTTTAACTGCTGGGCCAAGGCCTTTAAAAAAGTCGACTTCCCAGCCCCATTCAATCCAACCACACCTAAGTGATCCCCATTTTGCAGACTGAAATTAATATTTTTCAAAATCACTTTTTCGCCATAACCAAGATCCACAGACTTCATGGAAACAATCTGCTTCCCTGTACGAAACGGAGGGGGAATTTTAATCATCGCCTTCACTGGTAAAGCTTTGACTTCAATTGTTTCCATTTTTTGCAGGCTCTTTAAGCGGGATTGAGCTTGTTTTGCCTTCGTTGCCTTCGCACCAAAACGGGCTACAAAATCCAAAATGTTTTTTCGTTTTTCAGCTAAAGACATGGCCCGGGCTTCGAGCTGGCTGCGCAATAATTCTTTCTGCTCGAAATAGTCATCTAAATTACCGTTGTACTTCGTCATCTCCCCTTGCTCAACTTCAAGGACATGGTCCGTTGTACGTCTTAAAAATTCACGGTCATGGGAGATCAATAAAAAAGCGCCCTTATAGCCTTGCAAAAAATTTTCTAACACCAAGGTTGTTTCAAGATCTAAATAATTTGTCGGTTCATCGAGCATCATCAGATGCGGATCTTGTCCCAAAAGATTAAGCAATTTACAGCGCATTCGATAGCCACCACTAAGATCTTGAATTTTTCTTTGGTAAAATTCTTCCTGAATGCCTAAGCGTCTTCCCAATGATTTTAGATCCCAAAGGGGAATTTGCGTGTGCCTGGCTAAAAAGTTTTCCACCGTGTCTTCAGGTGACCACTCGTCATGCTGGGCTAGATAGCCAATTCGAAGATCCTTGGCCTTGATAATGGTTCCCGAATCCAAGGAATCCAGGCCGGTCAAAATTTTAAATAAAGTTGTTTTACCAGCACCATTAGGGCCAATCACCCCCACATGCTCGCCCTCGTTAATGGCGAATTCGGCTTCATCAAAAATCTTCTTTGCCCCGAAGGATTTTGAACCCTTTTGAAGCTGTAATAAATTAGACATTTCACTTTTCTAACAGCTGAGCCCGCCTTTGCAAATACCAGACATAAGTATTTCTTGGGTCCCCCCCTGAATTCGTTAGAAAATGGACCTTTTAAGGTTGGTTTTTGCTTCAGATTTAAAAGCACACAGTGTCATTTATTTTTTTTTAATTATTCAGATTGTCAGGCTCTTCAAAGCCTTGCTAATCCTCTTGCAAATTAAATCTGTCTTTTGGAGGGGTCCAATTGGCAAATAACTGCTGCAAGCTCAAAATTTGCAGCAAAGACTAAGGGGGAAATGTGAAAACATTGTTAGTCTTAACAGCCTTTCTTGCGAGTTCATTAACAACGATTTCCGCATCGGCACAATTCCGTATGCGCGGCAGCCATCCAGGCGTTATTTATGGCGACGACAATCGCCAAGAGCCCTACCAAGTTTCTGATCCACAAATTTTGGCTGTTGCAGATTCAACAGTTGCTGTTGTTGAAGCCAAGGCCTTGATACCAGGTAAAGCTTTTTTTCGCATGCTTGGACAAGCGAATGCCTACCAATTAAAAGCTCCTCAATTCGGAACTGAATATGGCCTTTGCAAACAAGAGCCCTATTACAGCCAGCCATCAGGAGCTTTCTGTTCAGGTTTTCTTGTAGGCCCAGATTTGATTGCCACTGCCGGGCATTGCATCGATGAAAAAAAATGTGGAAGTGTCGCTTTTGCTTTCGGCTTTCAAATGAATCCAAACAACACCGCAAATATTACATTTCCGCAAACTGAAGTTTATGGTTGCAAAAAAGTGATTGCTCGCGAATTAACAAGCAACCAAGACTACGCAGTTGTTCAATTGGATAGACCCGTACAAAATCACAAACCATTAAAATTGGCAGCTCGTGTGCCTCAAGTGAATGAATCCATCTATGTGATCGGTCACCCTGCTGGCTTACCTAAGAAAATCGCTGGCGGAGCCAATGTTCGCAAATTAAACAAAGGCTTTTTTTCTGCCAATCTTGACACCTACGGTGGCAATAGTGGATCTGCCGTTTTTAGTGCTGTGACAAATGAAGTGCTTGGAATACTTGTTCGTGGCGAAAATGATTTTAATACAGTCAATGGCTGCAGATTAAGTAATCAGTGCAAAAACGATCAATGCCGTGGCGAGGACATCACTTACATCGACTACGTGATTAAAAGCGCGGGCACTAGAAGACGTTGGCAATAAAATGAGTTTGAATCCACAATCCCAACTGCTAAGAAATCCATTGATTCTAGCTTTGGATGTGGATTCAGACAATGAAGCCTTAAAGATTGTTCAAGAACTGAATGACATTGTCGGGGGATTTAAAATTGGCCCCCGTCTTTGTTTAAGGTATGGACAAGATCTGATCAAAAAAATTTCTCAGTTAGCTCCGGTTTTTTTAGATAATAAACATTTTGATATTCCGTCGACCATGCTTGCCGCAGTCCAAGCCAGCTTTGATGCCGGGGCAACTTTGGTCACAGTCCATGCCCTTTCGGGATTTGAAGCCCTAAGCCAAGTTGCAGCCCTTGAAAAAGAATTGAACAAAATTCGACCCTTCAAAGTTTTATGCGTCAGCATTCTAACAAGTTGGGATCAGAAAAGCCTGCCAACAAATTTAAAAGAAATTTCAATTTTAGAGCATGTTCTTCAGCTTTCACAAATGGTGAAGACTGCTGGCCTGTCGGGATTGGTCTGCTCTCCGCATGAGCTTGAGCATTTAAATGTAAAAGATTTTTATGCTGTCACCCCAGGAATTCGACTGTTGACGGATAATCATCAAGATCAAAAACGAACACTTTCTCCGCGTGAAGCCATAAAAAAAGGCGCCTCTGCCTTGGTGGTGGGACGCCCTATCTTAGAATCTGCGGACCGCCGTCAGGCAGCCCAAGATATCTTAAATACTTTGAAATAGTAAAACTACATTGATGGACCAAATTTCCATGCGATAAAAATTGTAAATAGAATTGGTATAGCTGCATACAAAAAGAAAGGGGCCATTTCTTTCATTATTGCCTTTTCTTGGGCCTCTTTTGCAGCATCAGACTTGGAAATTGTTTCGTGTGAAGACATGACTAACTCCTTTTATTCTCTTGAGAATTTGCAAAAACCACGCTAATCAGATTTCATAGCTGGTCGAGTTTCTATTCTATACAAAGAATAGGGTTTCGACAACGGCGAATATCAATCCTAACAAAGGTCAGGCATGAAAAGTATCGTTGCAAAAAATTTAAATGGTAAAGAGTTTCTTGGTCACCCCGCTGGCCTTTACGTTTTGTTTTTAACTGAAATGTGGGAGCGCTTTTCTTACTACGGGATGCGAGCTCTTCTTGTGCTTTACATGACAAACTATCTGCTTGTCGATCCAGCTCGTGCCGCTGATGTGCTTGGTTATTCTACATTGAACAGTATGTTAACAAGTGTCTTCGGGGAAATGACAGTTCAACAAATGAGTTCTCAAATTTATGGACTCTACACTGGACTTGTTTACTTCACTCCCTTCTTTGGTGGAATGTTAGCCGATAAGCTTTTCGGCCAATACAAAACAGTGTATTTGGGTGGGATCTTGATGGCCATTGGTCACTTTCTAATGGCCAGCGAACAGGCCTTCCTTCTTGCCCTGTTCTTTCTAATTCTAGGAAATGGTTGCTTCAAACCAAATATTTCAACTCAAGTTGGTAACTTGTACAAAGAAGGCGATGAACGCCGCGATAGCGCCTTTACCATTTTTTATATGGGAATTAACTTAGGGGCTTTCTTTTCTCCGCTAGTGTGTGGAACATTAGGACAAAAAGTGGGATGGCACTGGGGCTTTGGCGCCGCAGGCGTTGGAATGCTGCTTGGACTTGTTATTTATTGGCTAGGAAGTGACCTTATCCCCCATGGTCAAGTCGTTAAAAAACAAGAATCAGAAGAAAAACGACCACTGACTAAAACAGAATGGAATGCAGTTTATACTCTTATTTTTCTGTGCGTATTGAATATTGTGTTTTGGGCCATTTACGAACAACAAGGAAATACCCTGCAACTTTGGGCCGATCAAAAAACGGATTGGGTCTTTTTAGGCTGGGAAGTTCCGTCGTCTTGGTTTCAATCTTTTAATCCACTGATGATATTTTTGTTTGCGCCAGTTTTAAATATGATTTGGTCATGGCAAGCTAGCAAAAATAAAGAGCCCAACTCCATTGCAAAAATGGGAATTGGTTGTCTTCTTTGTGGCGGAGCCTACATCCTGATGATCCTTGCCGCGATGGCAGTTCCCGGTGAACAAAAAGGAAGTGTCATGTGGTTGGTGGGAACAGTTTTTGTTTTCACAATGGGTGAATTATATCTTTCTCCGATCGGTTTATCTTTAGTGACAAAAGTTGCTCCGAAACCAATTCTAAGCACCATGATGGGCGTTTGGTTGATGTCGAGCTTCTTTGGAAACTACGCCACTGGATACCTTGGAACTTTCTATGACAAAATGCCTAAGGACAGCTTCTTTATGATGTTGTTCGGACTTGGAATTGCGACGGGAATCATTTTCTTCATGGTTCGTAAACCTGTTGAAAGAACAATCGGCAAGCACGTCTAGGTAGAACAAAAATGTCTTCAAAAAAATTCATGAGCAAAGCCATTGCTCTTTCTAAAACTCATATGTTGAAGGGCCATGGCGGCCCTTTTGGAGCAGTCATAGTTCGTCAAGGCAAAATCATTGCCGAAGGCTGGAACCAAGTGACTTCAACCAACGATCCCACAGCCCATGCCGAAGTAACGGCCATTCGAAAAGCCTGTGAAAAGTTGAAAAATTTTGACCTTAGTGATTGCGAAATCTACACGTCTTGTGAACCCTGTCCCATGTGCTTAGCTGCCATTTATTGGGCCAGATTATCTAAGATTTACTACGCCAATACCCGCGAAGATGCTGCAGAAATCGAATTCGATGATGATTTCCTATATAAAGAAATCAAAAAGGATTTAAAGAAACGGGCTCTTCCAATTCAACAAATTGGACGCAAAGAAGCCCTGCAGGTATTTAAGCTTTGGCAAAACAAACAAGATAAAGTGACCTATTGAATTTTCCGTGGCCCTACCCCTAGGGCTGCTGGGCATTAATAAAATATCTAAAAATGGTAACCATTCAGTTTATTTTCTTGTTTTCATCAATAGAAAACAGGAATCTTAGAGTATGAGTTCTAAATTGTTCCTTAACACAATCATGATAAGTCTTTGCGCAATTCTGACAGTAGAGTCACTGGCCATTGCAAAGAAAGTTTCAAATAAGAAAAATGATTACGATCAGATTGTTAACACCAGTCCCAACAATCCCTGGCCAAAAATTAAAACTCCAAAGGCTGGCCCATTAAGTACCCTTGGATTCTATACGGGCGGCTGTTTTGCCGGTGGTCTTGGACTAAGTCTTTCTGGCCCCCATCACGAAGTGATGAAGCCCTCTCGAAATCGCTACTATGGTCACCCCCAGCTTTTAAGTTTAATTGATTCCATCGGTTTAAGAAGTGGTCAAAAAATATTAATCGGAGATATGTCCCAGCCACGCGGTGGACCTACTCCCTATGGCCATGCCTCCCATCAATTAGGAATCGAAGCTGATATTTGGTTTCAGCCGCTTAGTTTTTTCACTCCGTTTGCGATCACAAATCCCCAAAGGGAATCCTTCGAGATGACTTCAGTTGTGAGCGACGATTGGAAGTCTTTCAGACCTGAAAGATGGGTCCCTGCCATGGACAACGTCATTATGGCAGCTGCTTCAAATCCAAAAGTAGATCGCATCTTTGTCAATGCTGTGGTCAAAAGGTACTTTTGCGAAAAATACCCCCAGTTCGAGTCCTTGAACAAGCTGCGTCCCTGGTACTTTCACAATGCCCATTTCCATGTCCGCATGAAATGCCCAAGTGATATGCCCCAATGTCGAAACCAAGCCCCCGTACCTTCGACAAATGGATGCAATGAATTAGATTGGTGGCTAAGCGCAAGTGCCATCGCCACCCAGATGAATGCTAGCGAAGAGCCCGTTGCCCGCGTTGTAAAAATTCCAAAAGCTTGTCGTAACGTCGCAAAGTAATTATACTGCGTCTCTATGGATAAAAAAATCGAGTGCGCTTATTGCCAGTCAAAAGACAAAAGCCCTTTGTGCTCGATTCCCCATGTCGTTAGTGAAATCGATAAAGTCAAAGTTGTTAACAAAATCAAAGCTGGTCAAACTTTATTTAGTGCCGGTGAACATC
>DGYJ01000053.1:10751-17834 GCA_002396665.1 Bdellovibrionaceae bacterium UBA5009 | reverse complement strand
GTAGTGCCGGTGAACATCCGCTTGGATTTTATTCGGTTAATTCTGGACTGATGAAAATTGAATCCACATCTGCTCAAGGTAATAATCTTACCCTTCGCATGGTGGGCCCTGGCGGCGCCATTGGGTATCGGTCACTTTTCGCCGATGAACCTTACAAGGCTACGGCTGTTGCTGTCGAAGATTCCCAACTTTGTTTCATTCCTAAGAATTTACTCTTTGATATTCTTCGTAAACATCCCGAAGTGACACTGAATATTCTTTGCCATGTCTCGAAAGATCTAGGGCAGGCCGAAACCAAATGGGTGGATCAAATCGAAAAAGGCGCAGCTGGCCGGGTTGCAGAAGCTTTATTGTTTTTAAGTGATCATTTTGATCATGATCATTGGACAAGAAAAGAAATTGCCCAGTGGGCTGGGACCACAACAGAAACTGTCATTCGGACCTTGGCCCAATTTGAGAAAATGGGACTTATTGACCAACTGGACCGCCATATTCACATACTGAATCGTAGTGGGATCAAAGAACAGTCCGAAGCCGAATAATCCTCTTTAATTTAATAAGGTCTGTATGATACAGATCATATTTGATTTTAGGGTGATCATTTAGATTTAAAGCATGAACCAAACATTAAGTCCCTGCAGATACTGTGGCGGCCCCGTCACTTCACAGCAAATTTATTGCTGCCGCGCCTGTCAACATTTGGATCAAATTCAAGAGCTTCGCTTTATCAAGCAAAACTTTCAGTTAAAATCTGAAGACAATGCTCTTGCCTACCTTGATGATCCTGCGAATTTGTCTGACTGGGCCCAAAATGAATCTAAAACTGAATTTATCTTAAAGGTCAGCGGACTTGAATGCGCCTCATGTGTCCATTTGATCGAAAAAATTCCAGACTACTTTGATGAAATAAAATCTTTAACTGTTGATTACGGAAAAGCGCAAATCAAATTGGAACTGTTTAAGCCCGAGGGCCTTTCGAAATATGCGAAAATTTTGAAAGAGTGGGGTTATGATTGCTTTCCGTTGACACCACTGCAATTGATTTCGCCTCGTAAAGCTGAAGGCTCTAAGTCTTTATTGAAACGATTAGCGGTTGCGGGCGCAATCACTGGCAATGTGATGCTTTTTGCAATCCCGGTGTACTCTGGAGTCACCGGGCCCATCAAAACTGCATTTATGTGGCTTCAATTCTTACTTTTCTTGCCTTTGTATTTTTATTCGGCCCTGCCCTTTTTTAAGGGGGCTTGGAATTCCTTGATGATTCGCACCCTTTCCATTGATCTGCCAATGACACTGGCACTGACTGTGGGATTTGTATTTTCGACAATCAATTTAATCCATGGTTCTGACGAAATTTATTTTGATTCCATGGCTAGTTTTATTTTTTTAATTTTAGTGACTCGCTACTTTGTTCAAATTATTCAGCAAAAAACAGAATTTCACTTCACCCTTGATTCATTTGTACCACCACAAAAATACGAAGTCCTTCGCCTTGGAACAATCATGCATTTGCACCAAAATGAACTATGTGTGGGCGACAAAGTTCAAGTCCTGCGTGGACAAATTTTGCCTGCCGATGGCAGTCTGATCAGCGATAAGGCCGAAATTGATTCTTCACTTTTTAGTGGTGAATCCTTTCCCCAGCACTACTCTTGCGGCATGAAACTTTCCGCAGGAACGAAATTACTTTCAGAAAAAGTTGAAATTCAAGTCACACAGGCCATCGAAAACTCGGCCCTGTCACATTTACTGAAAGAACTTGAAAAAGGGTCTTTAAATCGAAACTCTTTCACTCGGCTGACAGATGTCGTATCGCAATATTTGATTGTCATCGTTTTTGCAGTTGCGACTGGATATTTTTTGCTGAACTTTCAAGCCGATTTCAAAAATGCATTTCACAGATCATTGGCATTGCTGATCATAGCCTGCCCATGCGCCTTAGCATTTGGAAGTCCACTGGCCTTTGCTTTGGGACTTCGTCGGGCAAAAGAAAAAGGAATCTTAATTAAAAATCCAGATGTGTTTGAAAAAATTCGTCATGTTGAAAATATCTTTATGGATAAAACCGGAACTTTAACCAATGGGCAATTGCGATTGGGCCGAAGCATGCCTCAAGAAATTCCAGATCACATCAAAGCATTGATTTTAAATATCGAAAAAGATTCCCATCATCCTGTGGCCTTTGCCTTTCGAAGAGCTTGGTCCCACGTTAGTCCTTCCAAAGTAGAAAAAATCCAAATCAAAGAAATTCTAGGCCAAGGAATCCAAGCCGTCATTGATGGGGTAGATTATTGCTTGGAAAAATCAGATGCAAAAGATAGCGCAGGAATGATTTGTGTTAGCCTCAAAAAACAAAACGAGGCCATGGCCTATTTTTATTTTGTTGATGAACCATTACCTGCAACAAAAGAAGTTGTCGAAAAAATTAAAAAACGTTTTCATGTTTTTTTAATTTCTGGTGATCGTAGCGTGAATGTAAAAGCCATGGCTGATTTTTGCGGAGTTCGCCAGCAAAATTATTTTTCTGAATGCACTCCTGACATGAAAAAGAAAATTCTCGAAAAACACACGGGCTCGTTGATGATTGGGGATGGGTTAAACGATTTGCTCGCATTTCAAAAAGCCGACGTCAGCGTTTCAGTCCAAGGATCCCATTTGAAAAATCAAAACGTTGCGGATGTTTTGCTTTTAAAAACTGGGCTTAATCCCTTGATCGACTTAATCCAGATTTCTGACAAGACCTACAGAAGCTTAACGACCAATCTGACTTTTGCTTTACTTTACAATTTTATAGCAGGCTTTTGTGCGCTGAGTGGCTTTGTGAATCCCTTAGTGGCCGCCTTGTTGATGCCAGCAAGTTCTTTAATGATCTTGGGGATGACTTTTTGGGGGATGAAGTGAGTGTATTGATCTTGATGATTCCATTCTCGCTTCTTTTGGGCTTTGGATTTGTGGCTTCTTTTTTGTGGGCCACCACCAAGGGACAGTTCGATGACGTTGAAACGCCATCGCTTCGAATTTTATTTGATGACGAAAATGATAACGAAAACGAAAGGAACAAAAAAAATGAACAACGTCAGAGTCAGGACTGATAAAGTATTGTACGACAACGATATCGTCAAAAAATTCGTTGTAGCCACCATGGTCTGGGGAGGAGTCGCCTTTTTGGTCGGACTTATCGCCGCCTTGCAATTGGCTTACTTCAAATTCAACTTAGGCCTTGAGTGGACGACTTTTGGTCGCCTCCGCCCACTGCACACCAATGCAGCAATATTTGCATTCGCGGGAAATGCTATTTTTGCAGGGATTTATTATTCGACACAAAGACTGTGCAAAACCAGATTGTTTTCAGATCTTCTAAGTAAAATCCATTTCTGGGGTTGGCAGCTGATCATAGTCTCTGCAGCACTGACATTACCCTTTGGATTAACTGCAGGCAAAGAGTACGCCGAGCTTGAGTGGCCAATCGATATCGCCATCACTTTGATTTGGGTTGTCTTTGCGGTGAATTTTTTTGGAACACTTTCTAAACGCAAAGAAAAGCACATGTACGTTTCGATTTGGTTTTATATCGCAACGATCGTCACTGTTGCTGTTCTTCATATTGTGAACTCGATTGAAATTCCAGTGAGCATGTTCAAAAGCTATCCGATTTGGGCTGGTGTCCAAGATGCTTTGATCCAATGGTGGTACGGCCATAATGCCGTGGCTTTCTTTTTAACAACTCCATTCTTGGGATTGATGTATTACTTTGTACCAAAAGCTGTGAAACGACCTGTGTATTCATACAGATTATCTATCGTTCACTTTTGGGCCTTGGTATTTATTTATATCTGGGCTGGTCCCCATCACTTGCTTTACACAGCATTGCCTGATTGGGCTCAAACAGTGGGAATGGTTTTTTCTGTGATGTTGTGGGCCCCAAGCTGGGGCGGTATGATCAATGGTTTATTAACAATTCGCGGAGCTTGGAATCTTTTAAGACAAGAGCCCATTGTGAAGTTCTTCGTTGCAGGGATCACATTCTACGGAATGTCGACCTTCGAAGGACCACTGCTTTCGATTAAATCCGTCAGCGCTTTAGGGCATTATACAGATTGGATTATCGGTCACGTGCATAGCGGAGCCTTGGGTTGGAATGGCTTCATGACCTTCGGTATGATTTACTATCTGGTTCCAAAATTGTGGAACACCAACTTGTACAGTAAATCTTTAGCAACAAAACATTTCTGGGTTGGTTTGATGGGTATTGTTTTCTACTACTTATCAATGGTGGCCGCAGGGATTACCCAAGGGATGATGTGGAGAGCATTAACCCCAGAGGGAAAACTTGTTTACCCTGATTTCGTAGAAACAGTGATGAAAATTGTTCCATTGTACTGGGTTCGTGTTGGCGCTGGTTTATTGTTCATCGCGGGCTTTGTGATGATGTGCTACAACATCTACAAAACAATTGCCCTGGCTAAAAAATCAGAAGCAGACAATCAAGCGACAGTTGTTGAATGGACGGAAGAGTCCCACGAAGAAGTTGGACATAGAAAATTGGAAGGCTTAGCAACAGTCTTCACAGTACTTTCAGTAGCGGCCATCCTAGTTGGTTCTGTGATCGAAATTTATCCTTCATTGAATGTTCACAAATATGTCAACCCGGCAATTACAACTTCACCATATACTCCACTGCAATTGGCTGGACGAGATATTTACATAGCTGAAGGCTGTTATGTCTGCCATTCCCAACAAGTCCGTCAGTTGACTGACGATGTGATCAGGTTTGGTAAAAATGGAACAGAAGCTTCAAAGATTGAGGATTCTATTTATGATCGCCCATTCCAATGGGGATCAAAACGAACGGGTCCTGATTTGGCCTTCTTAGGAAATAGATATCCGAACTCTTGGCACTTTAATCACATGATTGATCCACGCAGCATGAGCCCGCAATCAATTATGCCAAGCTACGGCTGGTTGGGACCAAAAAACACAGACTATTTGATTCTAAGAAAAAAATTATCTGTGCTTAAAAATTTGGGTGTTCCTTATGATGATCAAACAGTCAGTGAGGCGGATTTGATCGCACAAAAAGAGGCCGCAGTGATTGTTGAGGATTTGAAAAAAGCAAACATCGACATTCCAGGACTCGAGAAAAAACAAATCATTGCCTTGATCGCCTACCTCCAAGGATTGGGCTTGAACACTCACGGTGCTGCAGCTTCAAACGGAGGACCAAATGAATAAGCAATGGGTCATGAACTTTAGCGATGCCAATTTAACATTGCTCGCTTTATTCATCTTTTTAACATTCTTTATTTCTGTCTTGTTCTGGGTTTACAGAAAATCCTCTAGCACGCTTTATGCTCGACTTGAAAAAAGTCCCTTCGAGAAAGGAGATCAATTATGAAAAATGAAGATCGCGAAATGCAAGGCCACGAATACGATGGTATTAAAGAATTCGACAACCCACTTCCAAACTGGTGGCTTGTCACTTTTTTTGGAACAATTATTTTTGCTTTCATTTACTACATTCACTACGAAGTAGCTGGTGGCCCCTCTTTAAAACAAGAGCTGAATGCCGCCATGAAGTCATTTGAGTCACAAAAATCAGCAGTTGCCGCTTCAACAAAAGCAACAGCACCAGAAATCACCGAACAAGATCTTCAGAAAATGTCTGAAGATCCAAAAAATTTGGCCCTGGGTGCGCAAATTTATGATGGCAAGTGCGCCATGTGCCATGGCCCGCAGCTTCAAGGACTTGTTGGACCTAATTTAACCGATAAGCATTGGAAAAACGGCAAAGGCACTCGTCTAGATATTTCCCACGTGGTTCGAAATGGTGTGCCCGATAAAGGCATGGCGGCTTGGGGTCTTCTACTAAAAGATGATGAAATCTATGCCGTCACAAATTATATTTTTTCTAAGAAGGATTCGAATCCACCGAATCCAAAAGCTCCCGAAGGGGATCTTGTACAATAGTTAATGTTTAATCGCAAAGTAGGAAGGGCTGACATGGACTCAAAAAACAACGAATCTTATTTTGAAAAAGGTCAGCTTCCTTCTTTAGACAAACACGGTCAACGTGTGGGGCTAATTCCCGCTGAAGTGAAAGGTCCTTGGAAAACAAAGAAAAAATATGTTCATGCCTTCTTGATGATTATTTTACTAGTGCTTCCGTGGACCCAATACGATGGACTACAAACTGTCCTGATTAATATTCCAAAAAGACATTTTACTTTTTTAGGAACAACACTTTGGGCCCATGAGTCCCCTTTAATTTTTTTAGTTTTAATTAGTTTTGTATTTTTATTATTTTTGGTCACTTCAGTTTGGGGCCGGGTGTGGTGTGGATGGTCCTGCCCTCAAACTGTGTTTATCGAATTTGTGTATAGACCCATCGAAATTTTGATCGAAGGAAATTATCTTCAAAGAAGAAAAATAAATTCTGAATCTTGGACCTTTAGTGTTTTTTTGAAAAAAGCATTGAAATGGTTTTTATATTTTATCGTTTCTTCTTTTTTTGCTCACAGCGTAGCCGCCTACTTTATTGGTGCAAAAGAGCTTGTTGGGATGATTCAAGGATCTCCTGCAGAAAATATGACTTACTTCACAATTATTACTTTTATTACCGCAGTTATTCTTTTCGATTTTGGATGGTTTCGCGAACAGTTTTGTATCATTATGTGTCCCTATGGACGCTTTCAAAGCGCCTTGCTAGATTCGGGCTCTATGGTTGTTCAATACAATGCCCAAAGGGGCGAACCCAGAAAAGGTTCTGTTTCTGAAAGCACGGCTGATACAGCTAAAAATTCTTTGCCAGTCACCACAGGTCAACTGGGGGATTGCGTCGATTGCAAACGTTGCGTTCAAGTCTGCCCGACAGGTATTGATATCCGTTATGGTTTACAAATGGAATGCATTGCCTGCACCGCCTGCATTGACGCCTGCGATGAAATCATGACCAAAGTCAAAAAACCAAAGGGTTTGATCAGTTATGGGACATTAAATGGAAAATCCATTTCTTTTTTCCGACCAAGATCATTGCTGTACACAGCGATCATGCTAGTTTGCTTTTCGACCCTCATTTATTTTATC
>DGYJ01000053.1:307-10577 GCA_002396665.1 Bdellovibrionaceae bacterium UBA5009 | reverse complement strand
GGATTTATTTTATATCTACACGAGCTGATTATGATATTAGCTTGCTCAGGGCAAAAGAGCAGCCATTTCAAGTTCTACAAACTGCTGATGGCAAAACCACTGTGACAAATCACTTTAAAGCCCACATCAAAAATCAATCCAACCAAAGTGCGAGCATTCAAATTGCCTTAGACCCAGAAAATATAAATGTTGGACAGTACAATATTTCTACACCAGAAAATCCAGTTATAATCGAGGCCGGAAAAGATAAAATTGTTCATCTTTTCTTAATTGATAATGACTGGAAAAATAGTCACGATAAAAATGTGAAAATTAAATTTAATGAGATTAAAAAAGATTTTCAAATTCTAGGTCCACAAAATGGCCAATAATTCTTTGATGTTTTTAATTTCAACACTTGTCGCATCCGCCTTTTTAGGAAGTTGGCACTGTGGGATGATGTGTGGACCTCTCGCAAGCTTTGCAGGACAAAAAAAATCTTTATTTTACTATCATGCTGGACGTTTAATATCCTATTCATTGCTGGGACTTATTTGTGGTTGGCTTGGAAAGCACTTTGTGCTGTCTGCAAACCTTGAATTGAAAGTGGTACTCTTTATTTTATTATCAACCTTAATTTTAGCTTTGGCCTACTTCAGCCAAAATTCTTTATTGTTGAATCATTCAACTGGAAATAATTTTTCAAAAAAATATTCTATACAAAAAAAAGCCATTCGCTTTTTTATGCAAAAAAGCCAGAATGAAAAATGGCAAAAGTTTGGCTTTTGGGGTTTAGGTTTAAGCAGTGTGCTTCTTCCCTGTGGTTGGCTTTACAGTTTTGTTGTGGCCTCAGCAGCCACGCAAAGCCCCTGGGCCGGAGCTTTGGTGATGTTTTTATTTTCGTTATCATCAATTCCGGCTTTACAGGCCTTCCCCTTTTTTCTAAACAAATTGTCATCCAACACGAATCCTAGACAAAAAAGAATCGTTACTTTGGTCGTGTTAGGATCAAGTTTGTACTCGTTATTTTCTCACTTTTTTATTTCATAACTTGAAGGCCTATTCTTGAACCCATAGAAACAGGTCCATAACCAACTAAAAAGTCTGGACTTCTGTATCATTTAATAAAGTTCGTCTTTAATTTGTACCCACGGATTTAAGTTATGTCATATTTGAGTTATCCCCCTCGAAAAGGAATCACCTATGCATTCGCAACCAGAAAAAGACGTATTTACTGGATACCAGAAGTTTGTCATCGCCATATTAGCCTTTTTGCAATTCACAATCATTTTAGATTTTATGATTTTATCCCCCCTTGGGGCCATATTAATGCCTGCTTTGAATGTAACCACTTCGCAGTTTGGCCTTGTCGTTTCTGTCTACGCCTTCAGCGCTGGGGCCTCTGGATTACTGGCCGCAGGTTTTGCCGATCGTTTCGATAGAAAAAAACTTTTACTTTTCTTTTACTCTGGATTTGTTTTTGGGACTTTACTTTGCGGAATAGCGACATCCTATGAATTTCTTTTAGCGGCACGAATGATCACTGGAATCTTTGGCGGCGTGATCGGTTCCATCGTTTTTGCGATCACAACTGATTTGTTTCCCTTCGAAAAACGCGGAAGAGTCATGGGTGTTATTCAAACCGCATTTGCTGTCAGTCAAATTTTGGGAATCCCCATCGGCCTTTATTTATCAAATCATCTCAATTGGCATGCACCTTTTTTAATGATTGTTGCTGTTAGTGTGCTGGTTGGATTTCTTATTTGGTATTATCTAAAACCCATCGATGGACATCTTGCAAAGCGAGTCGACAAAAACCCATTTCATCACTTGTATGCAACACTTACAATTCCAAGACATATCCAAGGCTTTGCAGCTACAGCCCTACTTGCAACAGGTGGATATATGCTAATGCCTTTTGGTAGCGCCTACAGTGTTCATAATCTTGGAATATCTGTTGAACAATTGCCTTTTGTTTATCTAGTCACTGGTATTGGGTCCATGATCGCAGGCCCCATCGTCGGCCGCCTCAGTGACAAAGTCGGAAAACTAAAGGTCTTTTTTGCTGGATCAGTTCTAAGTGTCATCATGGTCTTAATTTATACAAATTTAGGACATACGACTTTGCCAATGTTGATTCTTATTAGCGTAATTATGTTTGTTGGAATCTCTTCACGAATGATCCCCTCACAAGCCTTGATGACAGCAGTTCCAAAACCTGAAAATCGTGGATCATTTATGTCTGTGAATTCTTCAATTCAGCAAGTCTCTGGCGGCATTGCATCCTTGATCGCTGGATTGATTGTCATACAAAATCAAGATGGTTATCTTGAGCGCTTTAATGTGATTGGTTACGTCGTCATTGGTGCTGCCGTGATAACAATGTTTATGATGTATCGAATTGATCGCACCATCAAAAATCAAGCACAAGCTTAGTCGAACAGTAAAACTAATTTAGAATTGCACTGATCGCAGCGGCGGCATCTATACGACAACGACAGGCATTTTGAATGTCTGCTCTTGCTCCAGTGTCCTGCAAAATTTTTCGAATCTCTGCACCCGTTAATTCTGGACGCTGAGCTTTCATGAAGGCCACAAGGCCTGCGACCATCGGTGTTGCCATGGATGTGCCAGATTCTTTTTTGTATTTTCCCTTGGGAAAAGTGCTAATAATTTCAAAACCAGGGGCTGCAATATGGACATTTTTCAAGCCATAGTTTGACATGGGGATTTTAACATCATCAAGGCCCGTGGCCGCCACAGCCAGCATGCTTGGAGTATTGGCATTGGCTGGATAAGCTGCAACGACATCATTATCACGATTAGCATTTCCAGTGGAGTTAACAAAAATCACACCGGCGCGATCAGCACGCTCGGCGGCTTCTTTAAGAGCAATCCCAATTCCGGGTTCACTGACTTGCACTCCCCAACTGGCCGAAATAACATCAACTTTTTTTTCAATCGCATAATCAATGGCTTTAATGCCGGTATAAAGATTTCCCAAACCATTGGCATCAATAAATTGTAATGGCATGATGGAAACAACTGGCATCACTCCAACAACACCCTTCACAACAAGCCCAGTGGCTCCGATGACCCCTGCGCAATGTGTTCCGTGACCATTTTTATCTGTCACATCAGAATTGTTTTTTGTGAAGCTGAAACCAGGAACAATATTCGGGGCCAAGGCTGGATGCTTGACGTCGACACCCGTATCAATGACGGCAACGACAATTTTTCTTGAACCTAAATTTCCTGCTTTTTGCCAGGCCTCTTGCATCCGAATCTTAGGCAATGACCATTGATCCAATAATTGCACTGACTTAAGATCCATTTCTTCGCCAATCATGGGCTCAATCTGAATTTTCACGTTGGGAATAACATATTCAATTTGATCATTAGATTTTAAATTTTGCAGGCCCGATAAAATTTTTGAATTTGGAATTTCAACTTTATAAATCTGCCCTGCAGAATGATAGTCCAATGCTGTGATTCCATAATCTTTAAAAAAATCACTTTTCATTTCGCCTTTGGTTTTAAGAATGTACTCGTCGGCATAGGTATGAAAACAAAAACCCAAAAGTCCAATGAATAAAAATACACGAATCATAACCCCTCCGTTTCCTGCATCCAGACCAAGATCATTCTATTCGTAAATAAACTCCATGGGCAACTGAACATCTGGGTGTAGGCTTTTATGCACTGGACAAGCCTTCGCAGTGGCTTCAAATTTACGCCGATGGTTTTCATCCAGCGAAGCAGGAAGGTAAATCTTCACCTTTAAGGCGGCGATTTTACGTGGGGCAGGGCTCATTTCTTTTTCAACATCAGCCCGTGCCGTCGTAAAATCTATTCCATCACGCTCTGCCACAATAGCCATGGTTGTTAATATACAGCTGCCAAGCGCAGCACCGACCAAATCCGTGGGCGAAAAGGCCTCTCCCTTACCTTGATTGTCTTTCGGCGCGTCAGTTTGGATGATCGAACCTGATGGGCCATGGGTCAGCGAGCAATGCTTTTGACCTTCGTAGACGACACTCATTTTTACCATTTTGCACTCTCTTTATTTGAATTTTCTGCCAGGGACTTCAACCCTAGGGCTTCCATCTGGATAACACAAAAATTTTCTTGTTCAAAGGAAGCTTTTACACCAGAATGTCGCCATGACAAAAACACCAAATAAAACAGACATTTTTGGCGACGAGATGAACTCAAACAAAGAAAATGATTTCTCTTCGTTATTCGAACAATCCATGACTAAAGCTGATCGCAAAATTCAAGTTGGCGACAAATTTAAAGCAGAAATTTTGACCATTGGAAAAGAAGAGTCCTTTGTTTCAACTGGTTCGGCTGTAGATGCCTCCATCGCAACGGCAGATCTTTTAGATGACAACAAACAGTTGGCCTACCGTGCGGGCGACATTATTGATGTCATTGTCCTACGCACCAAAGGTGGAGAGATTAAAGTGACTCGCAAGGGTTCAAAATCTGCCCCTGCTGATATTGAAAGCCTTGAAGATGCCTTTGATATGGAACTTCCTGTCGAGGGAAAAATCACAGAAGTTGTTAACGGTGGATACCGAGTCAGTGTCCAAGGACAATCGGCTTTTTGTCCTTTTAGCCAGTTGGATTCAAGACCTATTTCTGATCCCGTTAGCCAAGTTGGAAAAAAATATGAATTTTTGATTTCACAATTTGATTCTAAAAAAAGAAATGTAGTGGTTTCCAGACGTAAACTTTTAGATCTTAAAAAGGCAGAAAATGAAGGGGCTTGGATTCAAACCCATAAAGTGGGCGATATTCTTGATGGCACAGTCACACGATTAGAAAATTTTGGCGCCTTTGTTTCTTTAGGCGAGGGCGTTGAAGGACTTGTGCATATTTCAGAAATTGGCTTCACGCGACTTCGTCATGCTTCAGAAGCCCATAGCACCGGTGACCGAGTTCAGGTAAAAGTTCTTAAAATTGAAGAACAAGATGACCGTCTGAAAATTTCTTTATCTATCAAACAAGCCGGCGGAGTTGGTGACCCTTGGATGCAGGTTCCGCAGCAGTTCCCAGTGGGCACAATTTTAGATGCCACAGTCGATAAAAAAGAAGTCTTTGGACTTTTTGTTGTTCTTGCTCCAGGGATCAACGGTCTTCTGCCTAAATCAAAATGGCGGGACTCTGCAGATGCAGCAACCTATGAAAACAAAAAAAGAGGCGATGCAATCAAAGTCCGCGTTGATGAAATTAAATTTGAGGAAAGAAAAATTTCTTTGGGCTTACCAACTGAAGCCGAAGACAATTCTTGGAAGCAACATCAATCGACCTCAAGCATGGGGGCCTTTGCTGCTGCCTTTCAGCAGGCTCAATCGAAGAAAAAATAATCATTTGACCAACTGAACTGTGATTTTTTGTTTTTTAATTCCATCCCGTCGTAGTTTTGCAATGGCCTGCTGGGCTTGGGCCGAAGACACTGCGACGTAGGACACATGGTCTTGAACATCAATCTTACCCACATCACCACCTGCGATACCATTGGGTTGACCTGTCAGCGCGCCCAGAATATCCCCAGGACGAATTTTAGCTTTTCGACCAGCAAGGATCAAAATACTTTGCCAAGGCGAAATAAACTGATGGGGATTCAACCCATGCTGATTTTTAAATCCTAAATTGCCTTTTGCAATTGTCACATTGGATGTTTTTTCAATCTCGTAAATATCATAAACTTGCTCGGCAGTGACTAAACTGACGGCACAACCCTTTTTACCCATACGCCCAGTTCTACCGATACGATGAACATAGATTTCGGGCTGATGGGGCAAATCAAAATTCACGACCATTTCTAAATTTTCAATATCTAAACCTCGGGCTGCCACGTCTGTGGCCACTAAAATCCTATAAGTTCCATTGCGGAACAAAGTCATCACGCGATCTCGGTCGCGCTGTTCTAGATCCCCATGCAAAGCTCCGCTGCTGATTTCCATATCAGCTAATTTTTGTCCAATGGCTGCCACTGTCGTCTTTTGATTACAAAAAACAATAGTGGATTGGGCTGGGTGCTGCTGTAGAACCCGCATCAATGTGTTTCCCTTTTCGTCCGCTTCACTTTCATAATAAAATTGCTCGATTTGCGGAGCGGTTTCTTTCACTTTTTCAATGACGATTTGCTTTGGATTTTTTTGATACAAGCGACTCAGGGACATGATTTTTTCTGGAAATGTGGCAGAAAAAAAGACTGTTTGTTTTGAAGATGGCAAAGAGTTCATGATTTCTTGCAAGTCATGTTCAAAGCCCATATCAAGCATTTCATCGGCCTCATCCAAAACCACAGTATTCAAAAACTCGTAATCCATTCGCCCACGAAGCGTTTGATCAAGTAATCGCCCAGGAGTACCAATCACAATATGCACTCCACGCCTTAAAGCCTGGGCCTGAATTTGACCAGGCTGACCACCGGTCACCGTCAACACTTGCAAACCCACCATCTTGCGAGCCAGTTTTCTGAAATCCTTCGCCACTTGGTTGGTGAGCTCTCGTGTGGGACATAAAACAAGGGCTTGGATATTTTTATTTTCGAGATCAATTTTTTGCAAAATCGGCAAAGCAAAGGCAATGGTTTTTCCGCTTCCTGTTTGGGACTGGCCAATCAAATCTTCGCCTTTCAGCAACAATGGTATGCTTTGGGCTTGAATGGCTGTCATCTGAGTAAAGCCAATTTCTGCCAATACATCTGAAAGCTCTGGAATAATGGAAAGGGATTTAAAATCGGAAGGACCCATGATTTGAACCTACTTATTAAAGATGAACCAAAACCAGATGACGTTCGACATCCATAATTGGAGATTTTAAAGATTGAATTTGGATTTCTAAATTTTTAAATTTTTTGCGAGCTAATAGAAACTCTTCATCAATTTTTTCACGACGGCCTTTAAGTAAAAAATATTTGCCACCGCGAAGAAAATAATCCCGGCTGATTTCTAAAATCACATCCAAAGGCTTAAAAGCCCTGGCCGTGACCAAGTCAATTTGTGGAATTTTATTTGGAATTTCGCCATGGATTTGAATGTTTTTAGCTATCGATTGGCAGCGTTTTAAAAAATCCTGCTTTTTATTGCTTTTTTCATACAAGTGATAGGTCACCTGGGGAAACTGAAGGGCATAAACAACGGCGGGCAAACCACCACCAGAACCAAAATCGGCCGCTTGCTTTATATTTGTTGGGAATTGCTTTAACGGTAAAAGACAGTCGATCAGATGATTATCAACAAGCTCTTCCACAGACATTTTACGACTAATCAAATTTAGCTCTTCATTGGACTTCCACAAAAGCTCAAGATAGGCCAAAACTTGGGGCAAAACCTGGGGATTAGTCCCAAGCTCTTTCATCAGGGATGCCCTGGATTCGAAGTGGGAACGTAAAGAAGAAATTTCTGACATCGGCCCAATCTATTCTGTTCGCCATGGAAATGCAAATAGACGCCCTTGAAAGCCCTAATGGGGGCGATAACACCATGAATAAAATAGTCGATCACAATGACTATTTCTTGAGGTTTTCCATCCTCCAAAGAGATGATTTAGGGACGAGGGGGATTCTATGTCTAAAAATTATTTTTTCCTGATCCTATTGGTCTTTGGTTTCCAAACCGCAGGCGCAGCATCAAAGGCGATTGATATCAATGCCGCCATCAAAAAAGCTGGCGCCCAATGGAAGGCCAACGACAACTGGCTAACAGAATTACCACCTAACCAATTAAAAATGATGATGGGCGTTCAAATGCCCGATACAAAAAGTGTCGAGTTCACTATCCAAGAATCAGGTAAGAATGTTTCCCAGTACCCACCCGTCCTCGACTGGAGAAATAAAGATGGAAAAAATTGGGTGTCTCCAATTTTAAATCAGGCCAATTGCGGAAGTTGCGTGGCCTTTGCATCCATCGGAGTTCTTGAAACTCAATACAAAATTTCAGCAGCTCTTCCTTGGCTGAATATTAAACTTTCTCCTCAACATTTATTTTCTTGTGGCGGTGGTGGCTGCAACAGAGGTTGGCAAATTTATCCGGCAGCCAAATATTTGATGACGAAAGGTGTGCCCGACGAATCTTGTATGCCCTATACCTCTGGAGCAACAAGCAATGATGTGGCCTGCAACAAAACCTGCAACAACACGGCTCAACGAAGTATTAAAATTGCAAGTTACAAAGCACCAACCACACTTGTAAAAAATTTAGATGCCATCCGTGCCGCCCTACAAAAGGGCCCCCTTGTCACGACCATGATTGTTTACGGTGATTTTGTTGCTTACTCTTCTGGAATTTACAAACATGTCACTGGAGCATCCGCTGGTGGCCACGCCATTTCCATTGTCGGCTACGACGATTTTAAGCAAGCCTTCATTATTCGGAATAGCTGGGGACCTGATTGGGGTGAAAACGGCTTTGGATATGTTGCCTACGATGACAACTCTGGGGTTGGAAGCATGACACTTCAATATGAAATGCCTGCATTCAACGGGGCTGTCTCGATCGCAAGTCCAACGGATTACACCTATTTCACTGGGCACATTCCGTTCAAAGCCTCGTCCACTTTCGAAAAAACGAATAACCTCAATGTTCAAATTTACAATGGTGCAAATAAACAAATTTGGGCCAGCACCTGCGGCCAAATGAGCAGCAATTCCTGCGACCAAAATATTGAAATTGCCTCAATGACTGACGGAAGATATGAAATCTTAGCCCAGGCCATAGATGCGGACGGAAAAGTGCTTGGGCAATCCACAAGACAAATTTTTTATGTCGCAAACAATGAACCAGAATTGAAATTGAGCTATACAGGGATGGATGATCTTGATCTTAGCAAACCATTGCGTGGTCGTATCGAATTTGCAGTAGATAGCCAATCCTCAACAGTACCCATGAGTTCCATTGATTTTCATTTTGTTGGAAGTGACGGCAAAGATCACAAAAAGACTGTCACAACAGTGACAGAGGGACTCACCATGGGCTGGAGAACAAATATGGTTCCCAACGGTGTTTACCAAATTTGGATGGTGGGACATGTTCGTACAAATGGTTTTGATAAAACTGTTCAAACAGAAAAAATCACTGTCACAATTAATAATTAATTAAAAAGACAGGGGCAGCTTGCAGTCGTGGATTTAAAGGAGCTGCTTCCAGGCTATTTTAAGATGGCCATGGTCAATCATCATGTCGGGCATAGCCATTAAATGGCCGATGTATTTTTTTGAAAAGTCTGAACCGTTTTGTTTAAAAAAAAGTTCTTCAATTTCTAAGTAAACTTTTTTTGGCTGCTCTGGGGTCACTGGCTCTTTTTGAAAACAAATCCCGTCGATGGTCGACATCAACTGACTCATTGGGCGCAGCCAGGCCAGGCTTGGATCATTGAGCAAAATTTGAATACGAGCCGCCGGTGGCAAACTTACACCCTGAATTTTTTCAATTCTTTCGATTTCGTTTTCAAGTATCATCTTATGGATTTTAGACATAGTGCTTGAAACTGATTTTAAAGAATTTTTGATATCTTGCTCGGATTTCATGGCACTATCTTGCTGCGAACAATTAAAATGTGCAATAGAATACCTTAGATCGACTTCGTTTCTTTTGAAAGACTACGGTGCAATATGGATAAAAATAAATTATTAAAACTGATCATCAATAAATTGGAAGATGACTTTAATATGGCCTTGGAAGCCATGCGTGCGACCTATGAAGCTGCCACCCACGAAGAAAGCAAACCTGAAAACGAATACGATACCCGTGGGCTGGAGGCCTCTTACCTTGCCGGAGCCCAATCGAAGCGCGTGGCAGAAATTGAAGAACTTATTTATATTTATAAAAACACGACCGTAAAAAGTTTTAAATCAACAGAGTCCATCGCGACTTCGGCCCTTGTCGAATTAGAATCCGAAGATAAAAAATCTTTTATTTTTTTAATGCCCAAGGGAAGTGGATTTATTTTTCCCTTCGAAGGAAAACAAATTCAACTGATTGCTCCATCAAGTCCTCTGGGGGAAGCCCTTTTGGGTCTTAAAGTTGGCGATATTGCAATTGTCGAAAAAGGCTCTGTCACAAAAGAGTATGAAGTGCTCTCTATTGAGTAATTCAAAAAAATTTGAATATTCATGTCGTATTTTTGATTGAAGTTACATTGCGCTTAAATTTCAATTTTTTGAACAAGCCAATTCTGAAGCTCTGAAAGGCCATCAGAAATTGATAAATATTTTTGAGAAAATAATGTAAAAGACATTAAAACACTTTGTGAAGAATATTCTTTGTTCATCAAACTA
>DGYJ01000053.1:0-155 GCA_002396665.1 Bdellovibrionaceae bacterium UBA5009 | reverse complement strand
CTTTAAATCATCTATTAAAGATGGGTACAGGCAATCAGAAAAAATTTCTAAATCTTTAATATGACCTTCACTGACTTTAAATTGAAAGTCGAAAAAACCTAAGGATAAATAATCATCAATTCTTTGAGTAAAATCCAATGTTCGATTGTAAAGCC
>DGYJ01000042.1 GCA_002396665.1 Bdellovibrionaceae bacterium UBA5009 | reverse complement strand
GTTCGGCATCTCCAATATTTGTATTTTTTCTGCACCAATCCCAGAATGGAGTTTTTAACTTTTGATTGAACTTATAATGCACCCCTAGAAACCAACGAAAAGTATCCCAGGTCGCCGCTATTTCATGATTAAGACCTGCGATTGAACTTTCGTCATTCAAAGAATGGGGCATGATTCGATTCAATAGCATCACACTATGAACTAGCATTTGAATGCCCGTGGACTCCAGAGGCTCTAAAAATGCATAGGCATTTCCAAGAGCAAAAACATTTTTATTCCAGGCTTTCGCATGTCGTCCCGAGCGAAAATCAACATAGCGGTAGCCCTTGGGTTCGCCAAATTTTTTTCTGACTTCGGCTAAGGCCGTTTCATCATCCCAAAATTTTGTCGAAAAGACTGATCCCAAATGATCTTCATTTTGAACTGGGATTTTCCAGCACCAACCGTTATCCATTGTGATAGCAGCAGTATAACAGTCTAAAACATTTTTATTATCTAGCTCAAAGGCCAAGGCTCGATCCGTAATAAGGGTATCTTTAAAAGAAATAAATTCAGTCTTTAAAGTTTGCCCAAGTAGTTTTGAACGAAAACCAGAACAATCAATATATAAATCAAAATTGGCCGACCCACCTTCTTTAAAATGTAAAGAATTGACAAAACCGTCTTCATCTAGCTGCACCCTATCGACTTCAGCATCTCGAATTTGCATTCCACGTTTTTGAATTTCTTTCTTTAAAAATCGAACAAGTTTTTTATTATCAAGATGATATGAAAATGGAATTGTATTCAAAAACGACAGTAACTGACCGTTTTCTTGACGTAAAATAGGTAATTTGTTTTCGTTCATCAAAACCGAAGTCCAATTGCAATTCGCGATGGAATTTTCGTAAAAATAAGACTCGTACTGGTGACCAGCGTAGAAACTAAAGTTGAATTTATAGTCCCCTGGCATTCCCCAATCAAACCGAATGCCTAGCTTAATTGTAGGTTCTACCTCTTTAAAAAATTCAACCGGGTCGATCTCTAATAAGCGATGAAGAAATGGAACAATTTCAGTCGTTGTCGATTCGCCAACACCAATAATCGGAATTTTACTTGATTCTATTAATGTAACTTTAATTTCTGGATGACATTTATTCAAAGCTAGGGCTGTCAGGTATCCAGCTGTCCCACCTCCAACAATACCTATACTTCGAATTGTTGTTGCAGAAAATTCAGAATGATCCAAATAACTTAAGTCAAACACATTGTCGATATGATCATTTAAATTCATTGTTAAAAATTTTCCTTTGGCCAGTCTGAACTATTTAATTCAGTGGTTATTTCTGCAATCAGCGGGTCAGCGGATGCCGACGGTAGCCAACCCATTCGTTTTGCCAATCGCACAAGTCTTAATCTTAATGTTGGGTAGTCTTTTTTTAATTCAATCTCGCGCATATAAAAACTTTTGGCCTCATCTAATGATTTCATTTTTGTCAAAAAATCTGTCGGAATTTTTTTGCCTTTGGCAGTATATCTAGCCAGAAAATTTTCAACTTCATGGGTAAATTTTGTTCGCTGTGATGACTCCATCATCTGTGTGATGACATTAAAGTGCTCATCATCAGAAAGTGCTGGATCTCTAAGGGCACATATTTTTCTCCAAATTTCGGCTTGTTCTGGCCTTCCAAGATAATTTCCTCGTGATATGCACAATGAAGTCGATGAAAACGCACTGGCCATCTCTCTATGCGAAGGAAAATTCTGCAACTGTCGAAGTCCAGCACTAATGAGATCTACAGCATCTTGTTGAAGATGCTGACTATAATCTGGAACTTGCTTAAAGTAGTTTTCAAGGTATTTCACATTGTTATCTGCCAACTGGCTTGTCGATTTGAATCCATAAATTGTAGGACCGCCGCCAAAGGCAAATTCAATTTTCTCTTTATTTGCCAAACCAGTTCCATAGCGCCCTTCGACAGCCAGTTCTGCTCTTGACCTGTTTGCGCCATCTTTTTTTAGAATTTGTAAATACATCTCTGGGGTTCGATGATCCCGTTGTTTTCCAGAAAGAGTATTACATGACATTAAAAATGTTTCTTGTGGATGGCTTAGAATTCCATCGCAATTCATTTTACACATATGATTTTCTAAATTATCAGTGCTTAAGGGGTATCGAAATGGGCTGGGATTTTTATCATCTGAAAAAAATCCATTGGAAGTAAAATGAGCTGATACAACTAACATGTTACATTGAACACCGGATGCACAGGCACGATCAAACCAACCATCGACTCGACCACTTTTTATATTTTCAGGAGTTCCTAAGGACGTGAGCTCAACAAATTGAAACTGTCCACTGTGGCGTCCCTGTGAGAAAGTTTTCTTAAAAACATCAAACTCTTTGGTCGAATTAATTGCTGCACTACAAACAGTCACTTTATTTGGATCTAACCCATCCAATCCTGCACCATAGACTGATATACTAAAAAAGGAGAAAATCACGCTATAGATAAAACAAAAGGATATCCTCATACTCTTCTATTCTTAGGCATATATTTTCGTCCATCAAGCTAAGCAAACCCCACCCAGCTTAAAGGCTAGCGCAATCCGCAAATTT
>DGYJ01000052.1:2631-3109 GCA_002396665.1 Bdellovibrionaceae bacterium UBA5009 | reverse complement strand
ACAGAAAAATCTAATTTGAACTGACATCAAGTTTGTGATTTTATTTTTTTGCCAAACTGCCTTTGGCAACCTTGGGTGACATTTCAGAATAAACCGTTAAATGTTCACGACCATTTTTATTGATCAGGGCCTTAAGAAGAGTTTGTCTTTTATTTGGGTATTGGGAATTCAAACTGGCTTGGTAAATGACAAGTTTGTCTTGGATGCGCTCTAGTAAGGCGACGTGGCCATGCCCACCGGATCTGCTCCATTGCATAATAAACGGAGTACGTTCTGGGTAAGACCAGATATGAATTTTAAGCCTGTTCAAAGAGTCACCATTATTATCAATTTGAAATTTGACAGCACGAACATGGCTAAAATTCTTAGCCGCATAATTGTCAAAGTCATTGGCTATAAATCCTTCGTTCGCAAAGCCCGACAAAGATAAAACTCGAAGGATAAATCTGTTGCAAGCTGTTCCAAGTTTTCGAGCTTT
>DGYJ01000052.1:1359-2450 GCA_002396665.1 Bdellovibrionaceae bacterium UBA5009 | reverse complement strand
GAGCTTCTAGTTCGATTACTTTTTGTGCGTAATAAATAATTCGCGAAGCCTCAAGACTTGTTTTGATAGCTGTTGATTTTCCAACAGAGGAAGCGCCCGAGCCCTTTGGCTGCCCACTTCCTTGGGAAGGCTTTCCGCCCGGAGTTCCAGGGGTTGGTTTTGTCGCCGGTGTAGTTTTGTCTTCAGGAGCAGGGGGAATGATACTTTCATCATCATCTGGATTTTGAGGATCTTTTGTTCCAGGTGTTTTCGGTTGGACAGGCTGGGCTTGCTTATCAAGGTCAAAGCCTGGCTCGAAAGTGTCAGGTACTGTGTTAATATCTGTAACACCTTTGGCATTCACAGCAC
The DNA here is from genome assembly GCA_002396665.1 of Bdellovibrionaceae bacterium UBA5009. Lineage (GTDB taxonomy): Bacteria > Bdellovibrionota > Bdellovibrionia > Bdellovibrionales > Bdellovibrionaceae > UBA5009. The sequence continues at coordinate 2,102 of DGYJ01000052.1, read as the reverse complement.
TTCGTAGGCTCTTATTGCAGCCTGTGAATGCGATTATTAAACTGAGAAGTAAAAACCCCTTTTTCATTCTGCTAATTTAGCAAGTTTTTGTGAATTATTGGGGAAAATCTGTCCCTTGGAAAATCTTATAGATCTGTACAAAAAATTGTCACATCCAGGGCTAATTTTCTTGGTCTACTTCGTCTGGTCTGCTTAATACAGAAGTTATAGCCAAGATGATCTTCCTTGTAGCGTCCTTGAGGATGGGGATTTCGGCCTGATGTTCGGAGCCCTCTTTTTCTATTCTTTGAATAGATTGAGTAATAAGTCTAATTTCCGGTATGGCCTCTTTTAATTTTTCTATTTGAACTTTTTGCTGCTTTTTTAGTTCCTGAAGTTTGAATTTGGTCTCGTTGTGCTTGGCTTCTTTAAGCCTAAAATTCATGGCTTCTTTCGAGGCATTAAATTCCTCTTGTTTGAATATTTCTATAAGCTCAATGAAGTCATCAATGGCTTCCCTGACAGAGGGGTCAATATTGGTTTTTGATAAAACTTCTTTGCCCCTTCTTATCGTGTTTTCAATTTGACTATCACTTGGCATTCGATCTCCGTAGGAATCATTAGAAATTAAATGCTAATCTAGATTTCAAAAAATATGAATAAGTTTGTTTGTTTAAAACTTATAAGTTTCGAGATTAAATCGGATTTAAAATTAAATTATGTAAATTATGAATTTGCTTTTTTGAGCTCATCCATTGTGAAGG
>DGYJ01000052.1:0-1259 GCA_002396665.1 Bdellovibrionaceae bacterium UBA5009 | reverse complement strand
ACCCATCCATTGTGAACAAGCTTTTTAAATTCAAAGCAATTTCTTGCAATTGTGGCTGCGGATTTTGTCCGCGATGAATTACACATAAAACTGTATCGATGACAGCACCATCACTGCGCAGATCCTGGGTGCTGAGGACAACTTGCCCGCCAGTTGTGATCACATCTTCAATGATACAAACTTTTTTGTTTTTAATATCAATGCCTTCAGCAAAACGGCAAGTGCCATAGTCCTTTGGCTTTTTACGTACAAACACAACGGGGATTCCTGTGGCTAAAGATAAGGCTGTGGCGACTGGAATTCCGCCCATTTCAAGTCCAGCTAAAATTTCTGTTCCTACAGGAATCAGTGCAGCCATTTGTTTTGCAATCTCTGCAAGCAGTTTGGGCTGACTTTCGAATCTGTACTTGTCGAAATATTCATTCGATGTTTGTCCAGATCTGAGTTTGAATTCGCCTTGAAGGTAGGAAATCTTAAAAACTTCTTTGGTGAGTTCGGCCCGAGTCATATTGGCTCTCCTTTGAATGGCCTAAAATATGCTTAAGTTCTTATTAAAGAAAGCATGGATTCGCTTTCAAAGGGAACTAATGCAAAGCAAAAAAAATTTAGATCCACAAACTTTAAGTCTTTTCTTGGCCTTGGCCGTAATGACCATGGCCCTTGTTTATTTTCTGAAGGTGGTGGTCTTTAGCACCGGGGAGGGCCCAAAAGAAAGGGTCGAAATGGCAACGAAGTAAAATTTGTGGCAACTGGGGCTATTTCGCATGGCAAGAAAGTTTATTGTTTGTTTGTAGCTAGACAGCAAACAAACCTTAAGAATACCATAAATCGACATTAACTATTATGGAGGATTTATGAAGATTTTAGGATTCTTAGACGCAACTTTGACTTTCACTGCCGCTTGGTCAATGCCAACCATCGGGGACCGTGTTGTTTATTCTATCAAACAAACTTCAGGGCAAAATTCAATTAAACTTCTTTTCGAGAAAAAAATAGTTTCTGCCAATGGTGGAAAATATCAAGTTCAAGAAACAACAAAGCTTCCGAATGGCCAACAACAGGTCGAGACTGTTGATGTTGCCTCTGATGATCTTTACTCAGATGAAAATATTGAAATGATTCTTACAAACTGCAAAAGCCTTCAAGGCGAAGTTGTAATGCAAAGTTACCCTGCAGGTGTTTTTAATACTTGCAAGGTCAGCCAAGCAACAGAGCAAAATGTGACAACAATTAATTTTGCTAAAGTTCCATTTGGATTG
>DGYJ01000060.1:7453-20582 GCA_002396665.1 Bdellovibrionaceae bacterium UBA5009 | reverse complement strand
AGGCTTGTGAAACTTTGCTAACGACAGGCTTGATTGTTGTCGCTGGTGAAATCACCACATCTGCAAAAATCAATATTTCTGATATTGCACGTGAGACTGTTAAAAAAATTGGCTACGATCATTCGGATAAAGGTTTTGACTACAAAACCTGCGGCGTTTCTGTGGCCGTTGGTCAGCAAAGCCCTGACATCAGCCAAGGTGTTAAAGAAACTTTGAGTGATGACCAAGGTGCTGGCGACCAAGGTTTAATGTTTGGTTACGCTGTGAATGAAACCCCTGAAATGATGCCTTTATCGATCGCCATGTCCCACAAATTGATGAAGGACTTAGCGGCTCTTCGTAAGGCCAACAAAGTCAATTGGCTTCGCCCTGATTCAAAATCCCAAGTCACTGTTCAGTACGAAAATGGCGTAGCTCAACGAATTGATGCCATCGTGATTTCGACTCAACATTCTGAAGATGTATCCCACGGCACAATCAAAGAATTCGTCATCGACGAATTGATTAAAAAATCGATTCCATCAAAATGGATTGATGCAAAAACAAAGTTCTTTATTAATCCAACTGGTCGTTTTGTGACTGGTGGACCAATGGGGGATGCAGGTCTCACAGGCCGTAAAATCATCGTTGATACCTACGGTGGCCATGGTGCCCACGGCGGTGGCGCATTCTCTGGTAAAGATCCATCAAAAGTCGATCGTTCTGCGGCCTACGCTGCAAGACATGTGGCAAAAAATATCGTTGCTGCTGGTTTAGCTGATCGTTGCCTTTTGCAAGTGGCCTATGCCATCGGTGTTGCAGATCCTGTCAGTATCACTGTGAATGATTTTGGAACTTCAAAATTAGGCCCAGAAAAATTAGAAAAACTTGTTCGCCAAGTTTGGTCTTTGAAGCCAGCTCGTATTACTAAAGATTTTGATTTGCTTCGCCCAATTTATTCTCCGACGGCAGCCTATGGACACTTTGGCCGTAATGAAGAGTCTTTCACATGGGAGCGCACAAACAAAGTTGATCAGTTGAAGGATTTGGCGAAAAGTCTTTAATGGATCCAAGTCACATTCGAAATTTTTCAATCATAGCCCATATTGACCATGGTAAATCCACCTTGGCCGATGGGCTATTGAATGTAACAGGTTCACTCAGCAAACGTGAAGAAAAACAGCAATTCTTAGACAATATGGATCTCGAGCGCGAGCGCGGGATCACCATCAAAGCGCAAACTGTCTGTTTAAAATACACTGCTAAAAATGGTGAAGAGTATCAGATCAACTTGATCGATACCCCGGGGCATGTGGATTTTAGCTACGAAGTTTCACGATCCCTTGCAGCCTGCGAAGGTGCGATTCTAGTGGTCGACGCCGCCCAGGGTGTCGAGGCCCAAACCTTAGCTAATGTTTATTTGGCCATTGAAAACAATCTAGAAATTATTCCTGTACTTAACAAAATTGATTTACCATCGGCTGATCCCGAAGGTGTTCGCAAGCAAATCGAAGAAACCATTGGTTTGGATTGCACTGGTATTATTCATGCTTCGGCCAAGGAGAAAATTGGTATTGCCGATATTCTTGAGGCCATTGTGGAAAGAGTTCCGCCGCCAGTGGCAGACAGATCACTTCCTCTTCGCGCTTTAATTTTTGATTCTTGGTTTGATTCCTACCAAGGGGTCGTCATTCTTGTTCGACTTGTCGATGGCGTTGTTAAAAAAGGCGAGCGAATTAAGTTCATGATGACCGATGGAAATTATGAAGTTTTACGCATGGGTAAATACACTCCGTTCCCAGAGCCCTGCGATATTCTTGAAGCTGGCGAAGTTGGTTTTATTATTTGCGGAATCAAAGACATTCGTGATGTCAAAGTGGGCGACACCATTACCACGGCTAAGCAATCCGCCACAGAGCCTTTGCCAGGTTTTCAAAAAATCAAGCCCATGGTCTTTGCTGGATTATTTCCAGTGGATGCCACGGATTATGAAAATCTTAAAGATGCCCTTGATAAGTTGGCGCTCAATGATTCGAGCTTAACTTTTGAAGTCGAAAAGTCTGCGGCCCTTGGCTTTGGCTATCGTTGTGGTTTCTTGGGCCTATTACATATGGAAATTGTGCAGGAACGACTTGAACGTGAATTCAATTTGAACTTGATCACGACGGCCCCAACGGTTGTTTATAAAATTCATTTGCATGATGGCACTGTTCTGACTCTTGAAAATCCGTCGGCGATGCCTGACGAAACTAAAATTGCCAAAATGGAAGAGCCCTTTGTTAAAGTGACTTTGCATACTCCGACAGAATATATCGGCGGAATTTTAAAACTTTGTGAAGACAAACGTGGGACTCAAATCAAAATGGACTACGTCAGTTCGACGAAAGTGATCATTGAATACAAATTGCCACTGAATGAAATGGTGATGGATTTCTACGATCGTTTAAAGTCCATTTCGAAGGGCTATGCTTCTTTAGAATATGAATTCATGGATTTTGAAGAATCAGACCTTGTGAAAATGGATGTCATGATCAACGGAGAGCCCATTGATGCGTTGTCTTTGATCGTGCATCGATCGAAGGCCCAACTTCGTGGACGTTCGTTGACCGAAAAGATGAAAGAACTGATTCCAAGGCAGCAGTATCAAGTGGCCATTCAAGCTGCGATTGGTGCAAAAATCATTGCCCGTGAAACCCTGGGCGCTCTTCGTAAAGATGTCACGGCCAAGTGTTATGGCGGTGATATCTCTAGGAAACGTAAACTTCTTGAACGTCAAAAAGAAGGTAAAAAGCGCATGAAGCAGATCGGGACAGTTGACGTTCCGCAAGAAGCCTTCCTTGCCATTCTAAAAGTCCAGGACTAACATCAACCCCATAGCTTGACAGCATATGGGGAGGCTTTTTTGGCCGCATCGAATGATAAGAACGACAAGAAAAATACCAACGACAAAAAAAGTCCTAAAAATGAAAAACCAAATCCCTTGGATTGGAAAAGTAAACATTTTTGGACCGATGGATGGGGCTCGTTAGGTTTAGCTGTATTTATCGCTTTGTTTATTCGTTGGGCCTTTGTTGAAGCCTATGTGATCCCGTCTGGAAGCATGCTTCCGACTTTGCAAATCCATGATCATATTTTTGTTAATAAATTTACCTACGGTTTAAGAGCTCCATTCAGCGAAAGTTGGCTTGTGAAATTTCGCGAGCCCGAGCGCGGTGAAATTGTTGTCTTTAAATATCCCCGCGATATGAGCACATTTTTTATCAAGCGCATTGTTGGCTTGCCCGGGGATAAGATTTTTTACCAAAACGGAACATTGTTCATCAATGATAAACCCATGGAAAAAACTGTTCCCGCCAGTGATATCAATTACAAATGGCTGCGCGAAGCAGATTTTCAGCGTGATGGCAATTTTATGGACTCAAAAGATAACTATGTCCATTTCACTGAAAAATTGGAAGGTGTTGATCACAGCGTATTGATTCGTAAGGGTGACATTTATGATGAGTACGGACCTGTAATAGTTCCTGCGGATTCCTTATTTATGATGGGTGATAATAGAAACAATTCGTCAGACAGTCGCGTATGGGAATTCTTGCCTCAGAAAAATATTTTAGGTAAGGCCATGTTTGTTTGGTTGAGCTGTGAAGAAACTATTCCATTTATTCCAGTGATTTGTAATCCGTTGACGATTCGTTGGTCACGTTTACTGCATCCTGTGCATACGAACGAGTAATGGATTTACGCGGTACATGGTCGCAGGCTCTGCGATCATTTTTTTTACCTTTAGCCCTTGTTTTGTGTTTTCGATGGCTTGTCTTTGAGCCCTTTGTTATTCCCTCGGGCAGCATGATACCGACCTTGCTTGTGCATGATCATATTTTTGTCAAAAAATGGAGCTACGGCATTCGCAATATTTTTAGTGATCAAAGTGGATGGTTGTGGTTTTGGAGAGAGCCCCAACGTGGCGACATTGTTGTCTTTAAATATCCCAACAATCCGAAAGTCTATTACATCAAGAGATTAATTGGTCTTCCAGGTGAAACCGTGAAGTTTAAAAATCACGAAATATTTATTAATGAAAATAAAATCGAAGACAAATGGGGACGTTATCTGTCGGATTCGACAGATCCAAATACAGAAGAAATTTTCCATGTTCCACTGAAGTCGTATTTTATGATGGGCGACAATCGTGATGAATCCCAGGACAGCCGTTTTTGGGGTTTTGTTCCCCAGGACAATTTGATTGGGCCAGCTTCTTTGATTTGGTTAAGTTGTGAAAACACCCTCGAGTCTTCACCCATGGTTTGCGATCCTGCTCAAATTCGTTGGTCAAGAATCCTGAAGTTCGTTGACTAATCTTGTGGACAATTTTTTCAGATCTTGTTGAAATTCAATTTGGGAGCCCAGTTGAAAATTAAACAATACCTTTTGATTACAATAATGTCGTTGTCCTTGGCCTTGGTTTTTCGCTTCTTTGTGCTGACGACCTATCGAGTACCAACTGGCGCTATGCAGCCTGCCTTAAAACCGGGCGATTTTATTGTTTCCAGTCCGCTGGTCTACGGTTTTCCGATTCCCTTATCAAATCATATGTGGTTTTGGTCAGCTCCGCAGCGGGGGGATGTTGTTGTCTTTTCTTATCCTCAGCAACCCGAAGTGAATTATGTGAAGCGTGTCGTTGCTGTCGGTGGTGATGTTGTTGAAATCAAAAATGATGTTCTTATCGTCAATGGTGTTGCCGCCACCTATTCAGCGGTGGAAGATTTGGCAGATAATCCTGACCCAGCGAGCTTTAAAATCGTGACAGAGCAATGGCAGCAATTGCAGCGTCGTTTGGTTGTTTCGAACAGTAAAAGTACAAGCAATTTTGGCCCCCTGACTTTGGCGGGTGATGAGTATTTTTTGATCGGTGATAATCGAGATGCGAGCGATGACTCTAGAAACTGGGGCGCTGTGCCGAAAGCCATGATTAAGTCGAAGGTTATTCAGATTTGGTTGTCCTTGGACTGGCAGTCCAAATGGGCTCAAAATCGTTTTCCTAAGGTGCGTTGGGAAAGAATGTTCTCTAGAGTTTATTGACAGATCAGGGCTTCCTTCGATAGCGTTGTCTGGATGGCAAAACCTGCACTTTCGCTGCTGGATCTTAAAAATGTTTCTTCTTCTCAAGTCCATCTTCTCTTTGAAAAAGCTCAAAAAATTTCGATTGAAAATTTAACTTTAAAAAAAGCAGTTCCGGCCCCTGTGGCTTTGGTTTTTTTAGAGCCCAGCACTCGCACAAGAATCAGTTTTGAAACGGCATCGAAACGTCTTGGCTTGTCGACAGTTTCATTGCTTGGCGCGGAAGGCACAAGTTTAGAAAAGGGCGAAAGCTTCGAAGACACCTTGTTGAATATTGATGCCATGGGGCCCTCAGCAATTGTTTTGCGAGCTCCTGACAATTTGAATTTTCATCAAATTAAAAATCAGTTAAGGGCTCCGGTGATTAGTGGTGGTTGGGGAGTTCACGGCCATCCAACCCAGGCTCTTTTAGATGCATTAACAATCAAAAAAAATCGTGGGCGCTTAGAGCAAGAAAGAGTTCTTTTTGTTGGAGACACTCTTCACAGTCGAGTGGTCTCTTCCCACGTCGAGCTATCAAAAACGATGAAGTACGAAGTCGGTGTTTGTGGGCCTTCGGACTGGAGCATTTTAAAACGAATTCAAGATCAGTCCATTGTTGAATTTAAAAATTTGTCCGAAGCCCTTTCTTGGGCCACTGTTGTTGTGGCTTTGCGAGTTCAGCTTGAAAGACATTCTGCAAAGCAAGATATTAAAACCTATCATGCCCAGTGGGGATTGAATTCTGAATCCCTGAAAAAATTAAGTTCGGAAAGTTTGATTATGCACCCGGGCCCTGTCAATCATGGTGTCGAAATTGAAAGTGCAATATTTCAAGATCCACGTTGTCGTATTTTGCAACAAGTGACCCAGGGTGTGTTTATTCGGCAAGCTCTTTTGCAAACATTTATTGAAGATTCAGAGGGGTGGACATGAGTGCCTATTTGGTTTTAGAAACTGGCGAAGTTTACTCTGGCCATTGGAATGGCGGAAGCGAAAGAGCTGGCGAAGTTGTTTTTAATACTTCCCACTCTGGTTACGAAGAAATTGCCACGGACCCTTCGTACTATTCACAAATTGTTGTGATGACAAATCCCATGCAAGGAAATTACTCGGTTGATAATTCAGTCTGGGAATCGAAAAGAATTTGGATCGAAGGATTCGTTTGCTTACAAATCCAAAAAAGTCCCAGGGATCAGGATTGGATTCGCCGCTTGTCTGAAAACGGCATTCCATTGATGAGTGAAATTGACACACGCAATCTGGTTCTTCGACTTCGCAGTGGCGGGACGCCCTGGGGGGCCATCGTCCAAGCTGAAACCGAAGCCGAAGCTTTTGCAAAAGCAAAAACCTTGATCGAAAAAAATAAACACAAAAATAAAGATTGGGTTTGGGACGTTTCACGAAAAGAAAAAGAGATTCGCCCAGGCCAAATGGCCATGGGGCCCCGCTTGGCAGTTCTTGATTTTGGATCTAAAGAAAATATCCTTAGGGAATTAGAAAAATATTGTCGCGAGCTTCATATTTTTCCCTCTCGGGCCTCTGCTGCTGAAATTGAAAAAATAAATCCCGATGGATTGATGTTAACAAATGGTCCTGGTGATCCTGCGGATGTTGAAGTGGCGCAAGATACGATTCGACACTTTGTTGGAAAAAAACCAGTTTTCGGAATTTGTATGGGTCATCAAGTCTTGGCCCTGGCCTTGGGTGCAAAAACATACAAACTAAAATTTGGACATCGTGGAAGCAATCATCCGATTCGGGATGAGTTGTTGAATAAAATATATGTGAGCAGTCAAAATCACGGCTATTCCGTTGATGTGAAAACTTTGCCTTCGGATGTGAAAGTCACCCACACCAATTTGAATGATAATACGGTGGCAGGTTTTTATAGCGAAAAGTTAAAATGCCTTGGGATTCAGTATCACCCCGAAGCTTGCCCTGGGCCCCATGAAGCCCAGCAGTTATTTAGATTTTTTATAGATAAAATGTTGAATTGATGAAGTGCCACTGAAAGTGAGTTTGTGATGAACGATTATGAAAAGTTAATAGAAAAAATTTTGGCCCATTTTGCAGGTCCGATTCTTAATGACGAGTTGCAAATGGCGAAAAAAGAATTTTTCGAAAGCACGACTTTGAACGAAGAAAATCCAGAACAGTACGATCTTCGCATGTCGCAGTTTTATGACTGGTACTTTTTTTCACGTGAATTGAAGGGCTATGGCCGCACTCCATTAGAGTCCTGCCATCTGGCTCGCGAGTTGCGCTTTAGTGACGATGAATCTAAAAAAATTCAAACATTAAAAAATCATATTCATTCCCTGTTTGAGTTTATCAAAATCAAAGGAACTGATGTTTATATCAAGGATTTGCTTTCTGGTAAAAAAATGATTGTGAAGCAGTCGCCCTATGTATTTGGATTTAATCCTGAAGAAATTTTCGAGGCTCGCTTAATTCCTGACGGCGACAATTTCCTTTTTACAAAAGGATTTTGCTTTCACCCAGAAAATGCCAAAAAATTTATTCATGATGAAATTAAAAAGCATAAAAAAGATCCTGATCTGGACCCTGAGGTCTTTATGCTGCGTTTGATTCGCATGAAGTACAAATATGAACAGTACAAGCATGTAAAGCCCGAAGTGATCTATTCGAACGAAGGCAAGTTGAATTTGTAATTGATATTTGATTTTTAAAGGAGTCTTTGTGCCAAAGAAAAAAGATCTTAAAAAAGTTCTGATTCTGGGAAGCGGTCCCATCGTCATTGGCCAAGCCTGCGAATTTGATTACTCGGGGACTCAGGCCTGTAAAGCCTTGATGAAGGAAAATCTTGAAGTAATTCTTGTCAACTCGAATCCAGCCACAATTATGACGGATCCAGAAATTGCCACCCGGGTTTATGTTGAACCCCTGAAGGCCGATTTCATTGAAAAAATCATCGAGATCGAAAAGCCCCAAGCTGTCATTCCTACACTGGGTGGGCAGACCGCCTTGAATCTTGCCTTAGAGCTTCACAGCAAAGGAATTTTACAAAAGCATAACGTTGAACTTTTAGGGGCTACTCCGGAAGTTATTCGTTCCGCTGAAGACCGTGAGCTTTTTCGATCCATTCTTGATGAGGTCGGCGCTAAATATCCTAAAAGTCATTTGGTCAGAACTTTTGAGCACGCAAAAAATGTAGCTGAAGAGCTCGGATATCCTTTAATTTTGCGCCCGAACTACACCCTGGGTGGTGGTGGCGGTGGGATTGCTTATTCGCCAGAAGAATATCAAAGAATGATTGTTCAAGCTTTGCACGAAAGTCCAACGACGGAAGTCCTTGTCGAAGAAAGTATTTTGGGTTGGAAAGAATACGAACTTGAAGTCATGCGCGATGCGCGTGGAACATTCGTTGTAGTTTGTACAATTGAAAATTTAGATCCTTGCGGAGTTCATACGGGGGACAGCATTACGATTGCTCCTCAGCAAACACTTTCTGATCGTCAGTACCAAGAGATGCGCGATGAAGCCTGCAAGATTATTAATCGAGTGGGCTTGCAAACGGGCGGGGCCAATGTTCAGTTTGCTGTTCATCCGGTGACGGGTGAACGTGTGGTTATTGAAATGAATCCCAGGGTCAGTCGATCATCAGCACTGGCCAGTAAGGCCACGGGATTTCCGATTGCCAAAATTGCGGCACTGCTTGCGATTGGATATCATCTTGATGAAATTCAAAATGATATTACCAAAACAACTCCATCTTGTTACGAGCCTGCTTTAGATTACGTCGTCACTAAAATTCCAAGATTTGCATTCGAAAAGTTTGCTGGTTCTAAAGATCTGTTATCGACACAAATGAAAAGTGTCGGCGAAGTGATGGCCCTTGGGCGGACCTTTCAAGAGTCTTTGATGAAGGCCTTGCTGTCGTTAGAATTTAGCGCAGAAGGAATTCCTGATGTCGAGTATTCCACAGAGTTGGTTTCCTATCCGAACTCGAAAAGAATTTTTCAACTGTTTCAAGGATTCCGTGATGGAAAAACTGTCGCAGAACTTTCAGAGCTGACACAAATTCACCCTTGGTTTTTAGAGCAAATCCAAGGTCTTGTTGATTTCGAAAAAAGTCTTCGTCGAACTCCTCAGTTGGATAAAGCGAAGTTGCTCGAGGCCAAACGAAAAGGTTTTTCAGATGCTCGCCTTTCGCGCTTAACCAGTCACAATGAAAAAGAAATTTTTTCGATGCGTGAAAAGCATAAAATTTTTCCACATTATTTACAGGTTGATACCTGTGCCGGCGAGTTCGAGTCTGCGACTCCGTATTTTTATTCTAGTTATTGGCCAGAAAAATCAAAGCCATTGCAAATTGAAAAAGCAGTGGTTGTGATTGGCAGTGGGCCGAATCGCATAGGTCAGGGAATCGAATTTGATTACAGTTGTGTACGTGGAGTGAAAGCCTATCAGCGCCATGGATTCCCTGTGGCCATGGTGAACTCGAATCCCGAAACTGTTTCCACAGATTATGATACTTCGAATGTTTTATTTTTTGAGCCCCTCACTTCAGAAAGTGTGATCGAAGTGATGCGCTATTTGAAGCCCCACGGATTCGTGGCCCAGCTTGGTGGACAGACCCCAATCAATATGGCCCATCAACTTGTGGCTTTTGGAACTCCATTGTTAGGATCAAGCCTTGAATGCATTGATTTGGCCGAGGACCGCGGATTATTTAGTCAAATTTGTCGCGAGTTGGATTTAAAAATTCCAAATTCTTTAATGGTGGGGTCCTATCAAGAGGCTTTACAGTCCGAAGCCACTGTTGGCTACCCAATGATCTGTCGCCCAAGCTATGTGCTTGGTGGGCGCAGAATGGAAGTCGTCGAAAACCGTGACGAACTGAAATCTTATTTTGATAGACATAAAGAGTTTATCACTTCCGAGCGACCATGCATGATGGATCAATTTCTTGCAGGGGCCTTAGAAGTTGATGTGGACCTCGTGCGTGGTGTGGACTGGAATATTGTTGGTGGTATCGTCGAACATATCGAGGCTGCAGGTGTTCACTCGGGGGACAGCATGGGAGTGCTGCCTCCGCAGCGTTTAAAAGATGAAACCTGTGAAAAAATTGAAACTCTGAGTAAAAAACTTGCGGATCGATTGGGTGTGATTGGTCACCTTAATCTTCAGTTGGCGATTAAAAATGATGTGGTCTATGTGCTTGAGGCCAACCCAAGAAGTTCGCGGTCTGTTCCTTTTGTTGTGAAGGCAGCGAATGTTCCGCTGATTGATTTAGGCGTTGCCGCCAGCCTTGGAGTTAAAGCCAAAGATCTTCATCTTGAAAACTATAATTGGCGAAAAGTTCAAACAGTCGCAGTAAAGGGTGTCGTCTTCCCTTTCAAAAAATTTCAAGAGTCCGATTCGATTTTGGGTCCTGAAATGAAATCCACTGGTGAAACCATGGGACGCGGTCGCGATTATCCAGAGGCTTTAATGAAAGCATTTTTAACCAGTCAGATGACTTTTCCACAAAAAGGAGAGGTTTTCTTTTCTCTTCGTGAAAAAGACAAAGAACCTTCCTTGGCGTTGGCAAAAGAGTTGATCCTGCTGGGATTTCAAATTTCAGCAACCCGCGGGACGGCGGATTTTTTCAATAAAAGTGGGATCGAGTGTCTGATGCTAAAAAAAGTTCACGAAGGGCGTCCAAACTGTGTGGATCGCATACGTTCAGGTGATGTTTCATTTGTTGTGAACACGACATCGGGCCGGGAATCTATTGAAGCCAGTTTTGATATCCGTCGGGCATGTACTGATTATAGTATTGCTTGCTTAACTGAAAGCGATGCGGCCGAAGCATTTATTGTGGCACTGAAAAAAACTCGGGATAGACAAGTGTTTGTGTCTCCGTTACCCTCTATGAAGATATGAAGACAAACAGAATTATCTTTATCAGCATTTGTATCATTTTATTTGCCTTTTTTGCTCGTGCAGCAGAATCGAACCCTTCCCATTTTGTTATTGGTTTTACTCCGGGTGGGAATCCTGCGGCCTTAAAAACACAGGCCGTTGATTTAGCCAGTGAATTGCAAAAGCAGTTCAATATTCCTGTCGAAGTTTATATTTCCAGTGACTATGAAAATTTAATTGATGCCATGAAAAGTAAAAAAGTTGATTTTGCTTTTTTTACCTCGCTTAGTTTTGTTACAGCTGAAGAGGTGGCATCTGCAAAGGTCCTATTGAAGAAGGTTTGGACAGCGCCTTTTTATTTTTCTGCGCTTGTGGTTCGTAAAAATTCTAAAATTAAAAATCTAAATGACTTGAAGTCTAAAAAAATTACCTTCGTGGATAAGAAATCGACGTCTGGTTATTTGTACCCAAAGGTGATGCTGCTTAAGCAAAAACTTCAAGATAAGGATTTTAAAGAAATTTTATTTAGCGGCAATCATGCGCAATCTGTTCAGTGGCTTGATGAAGGCAAAGTGGATGCGATCGCCGTTTTCAGCGACGATGAAAAAGGTCATGCAGGCGCTTGGAAAAAATTTGGTTCCAAAAAAGATTCAGATTATAAGGTTCTTTGGGTGAGCGAGCCCATTCCGACGGATCCCTTTGCTGTTCGTAAGGATTTTTATGAAAAGTATCCAAAGCTCACTCATACATTGATGTTTTCTTTGATAGATCTATTTGGCCAGTCAAAAGCAAGTCATCGTTTCTCCGAGGTCTTGGGGAACCAGGACTTGGTTCTTGCCACATCAAAACAATATGATTCTGTCCGTGAAATGGTTAAAACCCTTAATTCAGAGCTCAAATGAAACACGCAATTGAAGTTAAAAATTTAAAAAAATCATTTAAAAAATCTGTGTTCGAAAAAAGAAAATTAGTTCTGAAAGAAATTTCTTTTCAAGTTCCAGCGGGACAAACCACTGGCTTTGTTGGCAACAATGGCTCTGGAAAAACCACAAGCATTAAGTGCTGTCTTGAATTTATTCACAGAGATTCTGGTGATATTTTGTTTTTCGGAGAAAAACTGAGCTCCCAGGTAAAGCAGAAAATCGGTTATTTGCCCGAACGGCCCTATCTGTACGAATTTTTAACTGGTATGGAGTTTTTAAAATTTCATTGGCAGTTGTCCATTGGTCAGTTTTCAAAGGATTTTTACGAAAAAGCCCATCAGGCATTAAAAACCGTTGGGCTGTACGAAGCCAGAGATAAACGTCTTCGAGAATACTCCAAGGGGATGTTGCAACGTGCGGGATTGGCGCAGGCTTTACTTCATGGTCCTGAGCTTATTATTTTGGATGAACCAATGTCAGGGCTTGATCCTGATGGACGATTGATGGTGAAGGACGTTTTAAAAGAGCAAAAGAAAAAAGGCGTCAGTCTTTTTTTCAGCAGCCATCTTCTGCAAGACATGGAAGAGCTTTGTGAAAATCTTGTTGTTATCCATCACGGTGAAATTTTGTACAATGGCGAACTGCAATCTTTTATGGCGAAATTTCCAAATTTAGAAGAAGCCTTTAGAAGTCGTCAAAAGGATGCTGCACTATGAGCAGAGTTTTTGTCATCGCAAAAAATTCATTGCAAGAAATGATTCGTGAAAAGTTTTTTTTGGTGATTGTTTTTGGAGCCATCGCACTTTTGGGTTTAAGTTTACTTTTGGGCGCGCTTTCTTTTGCCGAGCAGAAGCGTATTTTGGCAGATCTTGGCTTGTCGGCCATCGAACTTGCCACATTGTTTATGGCTTTGTTTCAAGGCTCTTACATTATTCAAAAAGAAATTGAGAAACAAACCTGCCTTGTTCTATTGGCGAAACCAATCACTCGTGCTGAATTTCTGATTGGCAAATGGCTTGGTGTGGTTTTTCTTATTGGTGTGACTCATTTTATGCTTTCGTTTGTATTGTACGTGCTTTTGACGGACTTTAGTTTCACGAGTACCGAGTTTGGAATTTTGCAGTTTGTCCTTATTTCCTTCAGTTTATTTTTACAAACCCTGGTGATTTTATCTGTTGTCTTGTTATTTGGGATTATGATTCGTCCACTTTTTGCACTGCTTTTTGGTTTGAGCTTATACATGTTGGGCCACTGGTTGA
>DGYJ01000060.1:6183-7318 GCA_002396665.1 Bdellovibrionaceae bacterium UBA5009 | reverse complement strand
TTGGGCCACTGGTTGAACGATCTTAAATTTTTTGCAGAAAAATCAAAAGATGAAGGTATGATTTTGCTTTCAAAGATTGTTCACGAAATTGTCCCGCAGCTTTATCGTTTCAATTGGAAATCGTATTATTTTTTACAGCAAAATTTTAATTTCGAACAAATTGCGACAATGACTGCCTATCTTTTGACTTGGGTTGTTTTATTTTTATTGCTGTCGTCGGCCTATTTCAAAGGAAAAGACATTGCTTGAGCTCCCATTCTTTTTTTATTTGACGGTTTTTTTTATTTTCGGTGCTTTGTTTGGAAGTTTTGGCAATGTTGTTATTCTTCGACTTCCTTTAGAGCAAAACATAGCTTTTCCAGCTTCGCACTGCATGTCCTGTCACGCTCCGGTCCGATGGTTTGATAACATTCCCATTTTTTCATGGCTTATTTTGCGCGGAAAATGCCGTCACTGTGGTCAAAAATTTTCAATTCGCTACATGCTAGTTGAGTTTCTTATGGCGATTTTATTTGCAGCATGCTTTTATCGTTTCGGATTAAGCTGGACTTTGGTCGAGATGTTGATTTTTACATTCGGACTGGTGGTCTGCACATTTATTGATTTTGACCACATGATTCTGCCTGATGAATTCACCCTTGGCGGACTGGCCATTGGTCTTGTGGGCGCACTAGTAAGTCCTGAAAGAGAGTTTTTGCCAGCCCTTGGCGGTGCTTTCATGGGTGGTGGTTTCTTTTTACTGATGGCCTATGTGTATTTTATCATGACAAAAAATGAAGGGCTTGGCGGGGGCGATATCAAGCTGGCAGCCTGGATTGGCGCGGTTCTTGGGTGGAAGGCAATTCCATTTGTCATCATGTCGGCGGCTATTATTGGAAGTGTTTTTGGCATCGCAATTACTCTTTTGCAAAAAAAGGATTTTAAAACGGCCATACCATTTGGACCTTACTTGGCTCTTGGTGCTTTTCTTTATATGTTTGGGGCGAAGCCTCTCAGCGATTGGTATTTTTCTATTTTCCTTCCAGAATTTTAAAGACGAAGGTCTAAGTCATTTCTCTGACAGACCATCAAGTTGACTGAATCGTCATAGACGTTTGATAATCAGACTAAGACTGGAGTCTGTGTTTATTAAAAA
>DGYJ01000060.1:1101-6049 GCA_002396665.1 Bdellovibrionaceae bacterium UBA5009 | reverse complement strand
ATCAGTGTTTTTACAACTTGACGGAAGTGTTTAATGTTTTTTAGTTCTAAAAAACTCATAGGTCTTGACGTGGGATCAAGCTCGATCAAAATGGCAGAGCTTGATGTGAGTCGTACTGGAGCAACACTTCAGTCCTTTGCGCTTTTTCCAACTCCAATGAATTCAGTATCGACTGGTGAGATCACGGACATAGGACAAGTTGGCGCAGTTGTGCAAGCATTAGTCAGCGACATTAAGACAAAAAGAAAAAATGTTTCAGTGGGTCTTTGGGGAACTTCGGTCATTATTAAAAAAATTACCATTCCTAAAATGGAAAAGAAGCTGATTAAAGATCAAATCCGTTTCGAGGCCGAGCAGTACATTCCTTTTGACGTGACCAATATTTCTTTGGATTATTTTTTACTTCCAAAAAACTCAACTCCAGATACGTTGGATGTTCTTTTGATTGCGGCACAAAACGAAGTTGTGAATCAATATACAAATCTTGTTTTTAGCGCGGGACTTAAAGTCCAAGTGATTGACGTGAGCGGTTTTGCCTTAGCCAATGCCTACGAATTTAACTATGGACGATCTAATTCGGAAAATATTGGTTTATTTAATTTTGGAGCTACGGTTACTAATTTCACGGCCCTGAGCCAAGGTGACGTCGTATTTTGTCGTGATATTCCTGTCGGCGGATCGAATTATTCCAATGAGATTTCTAAAAACATGGGGATCTCTTTGCAAGAGGCCGAGTCTCTTAAAATCAGTGCCTCTTCAAACCGAGAAGTTCCATCCGAAGTCCATAGTGTCATCAGCTCGACATCTGATGCTGTTGGCGATGAGATCAGAAATAGCTTGGACTTTTTAAGTGCTACAACAAATGGGCTTAGTCTGAATCGATGCTATTATACGGGCGGGGGCAGTCAAACCGTGGGTTTGATTGATCATCTTAAAAAAACCACTGGACTCCCTTTTGAGCCAATAAATCCATTTCGACGAATGAAGATTAATTCTAAAAAAATTACTCCAGCATTTTCGCAACAAATTAATAATTACTGTTCTGTAGCGCTAGGACTTGGTTTGCGTCAGATAGGTGACCATGATCAAAATTAATTTAGCCAATAAATCAATGGCCTCAGCTGCTGCCTCGGATATTGTCGTAACTATTAATGAGCAGGGCGAATTGATGCTCACAAAAGAAGAGCTGCAAAAGCAGGCTCTTATTCGATTGATGATTATTTTTCTATTCCCATTTGGTGTCTATGCCTATGAGGAATACTCTTTGATTCCGGATCTTAAAACTCAACAGGCGGCTTTGCAGCAGCAACAGGCCGAACTTGTTTCCTACAATGAAAAAAGAGAACCCGCCGTTCGCGAGATTAAGAAATACGAAGAAGAGAAGAATAAAATTCAAAAGAAAATTCAGTTTCTGAATAATCTTGCAAAGCAAAGGAGCCGAGAACTTAGTTTGCATCAATTTTTTCAAAATAATACTCCAGAAAAAATGTGGCTAAAGAGTTATGACTACGATCAGCCGGGCAATAAAATTGTTATTATCGGCCGAACTTTAGAGCGAACAGAAATCAATACAATGCGTGGTTTGATTTTAGGAAATGTCATGTTTAAGTCCGCAGAGATTATAAGGCAAAGCAATGTGACGGATGCAGGGCAAGCTGCTGTCGAGTTTGAAATAAATATTCTTTTGGAGAATCCAGATGAACCAGCTGTTCAGTAAACTGATCGGTATAACATATCAGCGTGTTTTTATGCTGTCGCTGGCACTTTCTGGGGCCTATTTTTACTTATACACATTTGACAACTATTCGAAACTTAATGCCCAGATTGAAAGTGCCACTAAAGAAATTCAAAATCAAAAAAATGTTCGTAAAGACACAGAAGACACTTTGAAGAAAGAAATAGCTGTAAAAGAATCCGTAGCGACATTATCTCAGCAATTCGAAACCATTGCTAAAAGTTTGCCGACACAGCTGACTCCTTCAGATGTGATTGGTTTTGTAGACAAGTTCGCGGAAAAATCAAAGCTTAAAGATGTTAGTCAGTCTCCAATGCAAGTCAATCGCCGTGATATAGTTGAGGAAGTCCCTGTTCAGATCAGCTTTCTTGGGACTTATTTTCAGATTGGTGAATTCATTCAGTTGGCCTCAACTTTTCAGCCGATGACCCGTGTTTCAAGTTACAAGATCTCAGTCGACACAACCGAGACGACCAGCCGCTATCGCTTTTCTGCAAGGCTCTTTGCCTATCGTTCAGCGTCCGAAAAGGCGGAGGAACCCGCAAAATGATCATACTTTTGATGACATTTTTTCATTTTGCCATGGCTCAGAATTCGCCTGCGTCCCCACCGCCAGCACCGGCGGTTTCCGCGGATGCTAACGTGGAGGGCTCTTCTGCCGCAAAAGCCGATGCAGTTGTTCAGGGCACTGCCGGGGCAATGACAGTCGATGTCCCCAAGGAAATACCCACATATGATTCATCCGCAGGGCGAGATCCTTTTCAAAGACCTGCACAAAAAACTGTTGCGACTGTGGACCCCAATAGTCTTGAAGATGCAAGTCTTCCAGATGGAGTTCAAGTTATTGCCATCGCTTACAACCCTAAAAACCCAAGAGCATTATTGCTTAAGTTGGCAGATAAAAAAACCTATACTGCATTTATCGGTACGAGGGTGGGGCTTCTTGGTGGCGTTGTTGATGCGATCACTGAAGATGCTGTCGTTGTAAAGCAACAAGTCGAAGTGGCTGGTCGGATGGAGTCCGAGAGAATAGTTCTTACGTTTAAAAAGTTTCAAAACAGGAACTGAACATGATGTTCGGAGGTGTCTTATGAAAAAAATCATTTCAATCTGTGCGCTAAGTCTTGCACTAGTTTTATTTTATGGTTGCTCATCGACGCCAACAAATGATTCTGAAAATTTAGATGCAGATTCTGTCACAGCTGAAGGGGATTCATCCCAGGCCAATTCTGACTCTGCCTCTAACGAGAGTTCTGGCCAAGACGAATTGTCTGATTTTGAAGAAAATAAAAATCAAGAGCAGCAAGTGACGACTGAAAACACACAAACTCAAGATGAGCTTGCCATTGATGAAACTCCAAAGCAGCAAGAGGCCGCGCCAGCGCCAGAACCTATGCAGCAAGTTGTAGAAACTCCACCGCCAACTATTTCCGAGCCAACTCCGAGTTTCGTAGAAATTAAAAATGTTCAGTACAAGGGGAACGACACTGGTGGAACACTTGTGATCGAGGCCACTGGGCCGCTCACATACACGACAAGACAGAATCCAGCCTCTAGTCAGTATATTATTGAAGTTTCGAATGCAAAATTACCTGACCGCTTAAAGAGACCATTGAACTTAAAAGATTTCAAAGGTGGGGTGGGATCTATTGATGCCTATCAAAATCAGGGTTCAAATGTAGCACGCTTTGTTCTTCAGCTTCGCCCTGGGGCTCAAGAGCCAATTTTACAAGCAGAGGGCAGCACGCTTCTTGTCGCAACTAACGACACGGCAATTACAGCCGCAATGAATGGAGCTTCCGGCGAAAACCTAAATCAGATTCCGTTGGAGGGAAATGGAAAAGCGCAGAATTCTGCAACAGCTGGAACTTCCGAAGAAGAGGGTCAGCAAAATATTCTTACAAATCTTTCCATGGAGGATTTTTTAGCTGATAACACGAAGTTTTATGGTCGCCAAATTTCATGTACTTTTGACAATGTGGACACTCAAAGAGCATTGGAATTTATTATGCTCGATTCTGGGGTCAATATGATTCTTGATGATTTAACTAGTGTAGGGGCTGTGAATATTCGATTGCGTGAAGTTCCGTGGGATCAGTGTTTGGTTTTGATCATGAAAACTAAAAAGCTGGGCTACAGTCGCTTGGGAAATGTTCTTCGCATCGCTAAGCTTCAAGATTTAAAGGGCGAAGAGGACGAAGCTGTTCGCCGTGCCCAATCTCGAAAGGTGATCGAGCCGCTCAAAGTTAGAATTTACCCTGTGAGCTATGCGAAATCTTCAGAGCTTGCTCCACAGATCAAACCTTTTCTTTCCAAGGACCGTGGGGAAGTGACTAGTGATACACGTACAAATGCCGTTATTGTCACTGATATTGAAGAAAATTTATTAAAGGTTTCGCGAATTATTAAAAATCTAGATTCGCCTCCTCCTCAGGTGATGATCGAGGGCAAAATTGTCGAGGCCGCTGACTCCTTTCAGAAATCCATGGGGATCAACTGGAGCTTTTCGGGGCAGCCTCAGCAAATCTCAACAAATTCCCAAGGTGTTCCTGTGAACATTACTCCTAGCTTTAGTTTTGGAGCTGCTCCGAGTACTGGTGGTAGCAGTACTGGTGGTGCGACAACGGGCTTCGCTCTGAATGTGGGTGTCCTTGATTTGTTTGGTGACCTGAATGCCTCGTTAAATCTTTTTGAATTAGAAGGCAAGGTGAAGGTTCTTTCTTCTCCGCGTATTGTCACCATGTCAAATGTGCCAGCAACAATCAGCCAAACCACGACGCCTGCAAGGTTGGTTGTGAATGCAACAGCGTCTGGTTCGCAAACGTCCTACACGCGTGGTGACCCAGCATCTGTAACTCTTAATGTGACCCCCCAGGTGACCAACGATTCCACGATTCAAATGAAGGTTGATGTCCAAAGGTCATTTTATGGTACTCCTGTAGATGTCAAAGCTCCGGATTCGGCGCCGCAGTTTTCTCGAAATGCCAATACAACCTTAATTGTTAAAAACGGTCAGACCTCTGTTATTGGCGGGATATTTCAAGATGATACATCTGAGGGCGAGTCCGGAATCTCTGGCCTCAAAGATATTCCAATATTGGGATCATTATTTAAATCAAAGTCCATTAAAAGGGACAAAAATGAATTACTTATTTTCATTACGCCAAGGATAGTGGATAATGGAGTTGGGGTCGCGGATTCATCTCCGCAAAC
>DGYJ01000060.1:0-944 GCA_002396665.1 Bdellovibrionaceae bacterium UBA5009 | reverse complement strand
CAAAGAATAGGTGTTTTAAATTGAGACAGTCGTTGAACGTTAAAAACTTATTTCTACTTATTTCAATTTCTTTTTTGCTCGTACAGTGTGGCAAAAAAGAGTCCGAGAACTCTGCAAATGTAACCCCAAGCGTCCATTCAAGCAGTCCCCTGTTTGAGTACCGTACAGACAGAATTGTCTATACGGTCGGCACAGACTCAAGTGGAAATACAACTGTTTCGCCAACAACTTTGGCGGCCAATAGTGTTGATTTTGGTTTTAATATTGTGAATGGTTCCTCAAAGACTTTAGTTATTGCAGGTGTAACGGTGGAGTTCCAGGGCTCATACAAGGGGGCAGTTGCTAAAACAGATCCCCAGGCCCTTGATTTCGCAAAAACATGTGCCGGAGTTTCAAGTACAATTACCAATCCTGCACTGCTTCGAAGTTACTATGCTGTAATCCCACCTGGAGTTACGTTTATTGGTTACACTGCGGATACCAGTAGTTGTGTACACTTTATTGACGCTGGAACCTCGAATTCACCAGAGTTAATCACAATGTATAATTTGCCTAAGATTGATGATAATACTGGGTACAGAGTGAAGGTTAAAATGGATGGGTGGTTTGCGGACACTCCGACAAGCTCTACCAATTCAGCTTGTACGACCAACAGCAGTGGTTTCCCTGTTGGGAATTGCTTCGGTGGCCCTTCCGAAAACTTTTCAAAAACCTTTACGTTTATTACAACACGCTAGTCGTATTTTTACATTGCCCGATAACCACAAAGGCTAATGCACGAAGTATTGCTTTGATTAATATAAGAGTGCTTCGTGTTCGCTGGAATTTCGACCCTATCGCCCTCTCTCAGTAAAAACTGAGTCCCTGCAATGTTGAAAAGCATTTCGCCTTCAACAATAATTCTGACCTCGCAAAATGGATGTCTGTGCTCTTGGATTTTGTCT
>DGYJ01000059.1:61909-62185 GCA_002396665.1 Bdellovibrionaceae bacterium UBA5009 | reverse complement strand
GCACAACGCCCGGTAAGCATATTTTTCTGCTTCGTAAAGTTGGCTTTGAGCTTTTAATTGAAACCAGTTGGACGGTATTAAGAAAGGAGCAATATCGCCAACAATTTCCAGCAACCCTTTAGGATTAAAAGGAGCCGAAATAATTCTCCAGAAATTAAGCTTTGGTAAAAGATTTCCACGCGCCACCGAAATGCTTTTCTTGGCCTGGTAAACCTTTAATGCATTTTGGTAGACGCTAAGATTTTGACTGCTGACCTTTTCAACCACATCTTGCAT
>DGYJ01000059.1:52378-61721 GCA_002396665.1 Bdellovibrionaceae bacterium UBA5009 | reverse complement strand
ACCTTTTCAACCACATCTTGCATTCGAATTTTAACTGTGGATTGAGACTGTAAAGCTTGACCAAAAGAAAACTGCGCTGAAAAAAGTAAAATTAAAATTATTTTCTTCATCTCTATTTCCCTTTGCGATTTGCAAACAGTTGGTAAATTGCTGCATTCGTCGTAGGACGAACTTCACCCACTAGTGCAGGCACTGATTTCAGTTTTCCTTTGCTGATTTGAGCAACTACTGGCTTTGCAGTTGAGAATGTTCTTGGTCCGGAAACTTGAGCTCCCGATAGACTTAACAAATAAATGTTTGAGCATTCAGGAGATGCGATGGAGATTGTACCATTAATAAGATCAGGCCTAACGTTTGTTACGCGACACCCAACTGAGCTAAGTTGGTTTTCAGAACTCCATTGTACGATCTGCGCATTTAAGAAAAGATTGTTTATGTCTGCAGTAATCTCCTCTAACTGACGAGTTCTTCCTGCCGCATAAGGCGAAAGACTAGGAACGAGTGTAATACGGATATTAAAATTACCCTGTTCAGTTGTTAGCTGTCCTTCGTAAGTGCCCGATATGGATTGATAAAATCGGTGTCTTTTTGCGAGATCAGATTCCATACGCTGTGCTTTTGCACTTAAGTTTCCGTTTTCTATTGAAAGTTGCTCTTCAGATTGAGCTCTTCCCTGCTGTCTGGCTTGGTCAATTAATTTAGCTTGATTAGCCAATTGTACTTTGAAATCTTCCTCTGCCGCAGCTTTTGCTTCCTCTCTAGATCTTTTTAGGAGATTATCTTTCTCTGCCATTTGCTTATCGAATTCAGCTTGAGCTTGAATAGTTGCCTCAAGCTTTGCTTTTTCGATTTGTTGTTCACTACTGTCCGGTTTTGCGCAAGATGCAATGATAGTAGTTGATAAAGTTATAAAAGCAATTTGCTTTATAGTCATAGTTTCCTCCTGGGAGATTAAATAAAAATTAAATATTGAAGTGCCTAAGCACTATGATTCCGTCAATAACTAGAAATTATAAAATTGGCGGACGTAGTGGACTTGAATAAAATGGACTTTGATAAAAGCTATCGGAATTCGCGATGGAAATTTCCGAATTCATTGTAATACTTAATTCACGATTGAAAGGGATGGGCAAAGTTAGAAAATGTGCACAAAAGCCTAACACGCAATCGGTGCAATCATTTTCTTCGGAATGAGAATTCTCTGAAGCGGTTGTTGCAAGTTCAGTTTTATTAGTTTTTTCAGAAAAAGATGTTTTGGATTTTACATTATTTTTAACATCATGGTTATCTATAAATGAATGATCAGCGGCAAAGCCGACAATATAACTCAATAAAAAAACAATCCAAAGGTACTTCTTCATTTTGAAACTTTCTACAATAGTTCTTATTTTATAGCAAGAGACAATATTATTGTAATAGTTATAGGGTCTTAGAGGTTATCTACAAAAGCACTTACTTTGTATCCATACGAAGATTTTTGATAATTTCTAATGAATGTCATGGATGGACAATCCTCTGTATTTAGCAAGCTTCGAACAAATTCGGAACTTGACTCAAATTTTGAGGGGTTATGAAAATCGAAAATATTTTTCCTGTCGTTCCCTCTATATAGACACCATTGAGCAACTCTGTTATTTATTTGTCATGGAACAGCAGTCTCTTGCAGATCCTTACCTTTGGCTTGAAGATATTGATTCTCAAGATTCAGAGAAGTGGGTAATTGAGCAAAATCAAAGAACTCAAGTGCATTTAGTCTCGTCAGATGAATACCGCCACATTTCACAAAGTTTGATGAAAATATATTCTGCAGAAGATCGCATCAACCTTCCCACAAAAATTGCCGGCGAATTTATTTATAGTTTTCACAGAGACCAGATAAATATTAAAGGCCTTTGGCGTCGAATGACCTGGGACGATTACGTTATCAATAAAAAAAACTGGGAGCCTATTTTAGATTTAGATGCGCTATCTCATTCTGAAAATGAAAATTGGGTTTGGTCAGAAGCAGAATTTTTGGATCCTGATTTTGATCGCTGCCTCATTTTTTTGTCCCGGGGTGGAAAGGATGCTCGTGTCGTAAGGGAATTCGACTTGCATTCAAAGAAATTCGTTACAGATGGCTTTACCCTTCCCGAGGCCAAAAGTGATGTTCAATGGCGCGACAGAGATTCTGTATGGGTCTGTACTGATTTTGGACCTGAAAGCCTAACTGAATCTGGATATCCACGAATTCTAAAGTTGTGGCAGCGCGGAAGTAAATTATCAGAAGCACAAACCATATTTTCAGCTGAAAAAACAGACAACGGGATTTATGCCAATACATCTAAAAAGACGAGTATCTTAACTCACGTTGTAAATAGAGATGTGCACGTTTCTTATTTAATTAATCAGGATCTGACGTTATCTAAAATAATCATCCCAGAAGACGTTTGGATCAGAGGTGTGCAGGATAAAAAAATATTTTTTGTCCTTAAAAGCGACTGGCAGTCCTTTCGAAAAGGCAGCATCGTTTGCTTGTCGACCGAAAATTATGTCTCTAAATTAGTTTTTGAGCCGAAGGAAAAAATCATTGTCGAAGATCTAGTTCTAACCAAAAATCTGGTTGTCGTTACAGTTTTGGAAAGCGTCAAAGCAAAACTTATTTTCCTAAAATATCAAAGTGGCCAATGGGAAGAATTATGTTCTCGGGAAATCGACAGCGAAGAAAGTGAAATCGTTTTTAGCTCTGATTCCAATGAAGATAGATGTTTCATTTTGAATTCAAGTTTTATCGAGCCAGCTCAAATCTTATCTATGGAATTGAAAGACTCCGAAATTAAAATTGAAAAAATTTGTTCATCCCCATCCAGATTTAAATCTGAAAAAATGGTGGTTGAACAGTTTTTTACTAAGAGCAAAGATGGAACCCAGATACCTTATTTCATCATTCGACCTAAAGATATAAAGTATCACGGCAAGAATCCGACAGTCTTATACTCTTACGGTGGATTTGAAATTTCACTTCTGCCCTCTTATCTTGAAGGTTTAGGCAAGGTCTGGATCGAGGAAAAAAATGCAGTTTATGTTGTCGCCAACATTCGCGGAGGCAATGAATTCGGCCCCGATTGGCACAAAGCTGTACTTAAACAGAATCGACAAAAAGCTTACGACGATTTCTATTCTGTAGCAGAGGATTTGATTGCAAAGAATATTACTTCCAAAGATCATTTGGGGATTTTGGGCCGCAGCAACGGAGGCCTACTTGTCGGTGTTGCGATGACTCAGAGGCCTGATTTATTTAAAGCCGTCGCCTGTCAGGTGCCACTTTTAGATATGCTCAGATACCATAAGCTGTTAGCGGGGCATAGCTGGGTTCATGAATATGGTAATCCTGATGATGTCGAAGAAGCAAAATACATCGAAAAATATTCACCCTACCAAAATGTAAAACCGAATACGAAGTACCCTGAAATTTTGTTTATGACCATCACCACTGATGACCGCGTTCATCCTGGGCATGCCAGGAAAATGATGGCTAAAATGTTAGAAATGGGTCACAAAGTTTTATTTTGGGAAAATAAAGAAGGTGGGCACGCCGGATCTTCAAACATTCAGCAAAGAGTACAGTTCGATGCCCTAACCTGGACTTTTTTCACAAAGACCCTGCTCGGGAATAGAAAAAAATAATAATCTTAATTTTTTTTGTAAGGATAAAAAATGATCTATTTAAAACCGATGGACCAATCCGTCTTCAATCAATTCAAAATCACATCTCAGAATGAATATGCAAAAAATTTCGCAACTGCTGAAGGTGTAAGCCTTGAGTATGGGCTTAAAAATGCGGCTGAACAATTCTCAAAATTGGTTCCCCACGGGCTGGAAACACCCTGCCAGTTATTCTTTGAAGCCCTTGAGGAGAAGACCGATATTTCCGTCGGGTACTTATGGTTAAGCAATAAAGAGCATATGGGACGCAAAATAACTTCGATCAATGATATTATAATTCATACCATGCACAGAGGCCGAGGATTAGGAAAAGCACTGATGAGTTGTGTTGAGCATGAAGCACAGAAGGCTGGGTCCAGCAAACTTCGTCTACATGTTTTTTATCACAACGAGGTCGCACGAAATTTGTATGCTCGCATGGGATTTCAACCTACAAATCTGGACATGGCAAAATTTTTATAACACGTTAATCCAAAAACGCTTTTTCCTGGGCTTTTCAACTCCCATGTCGACATATCATCTACTCAAACTTCTGATTAAGTTTATCTGAATAAAATAGCAGCGCCTTACTGTACTTTTTAATTTGTTCATCACTTGATGAGCGGGCTAGCTCTTTCAATAGAATTTCCATAGCAAGATCGGAATTCTGTAAATTAAACTGGGTCAGCGCATAAAAAACCCTTAAAGCAGCATTATTGGGAAAAGCATTTATTCCATCTTTTAAAACATGCTCAGATTTTTTGTAGTTACCAAGACATCGGTACGTACTTCCAAGCCCAAGAAAAGCGCCCTCAAGATCATCTCCTGAAAGCCCCATTGCTATAGCCTTTTCGTAGGCAGCCACAGCATCTGATTCTTTTCCAAGAGCATCATGGGTCCACGCGATCTGATAATAAACCACAGGATCATTTGGTCTTGATTTTAAAACATCATTTAAATGAGCTAACGTTTTCTCTAACGAGCCCTCTGCACGCAACCTTTTAGTGATTTCAATCCAATTTTCCATACTACCGAGCCCCATCTTTAAATGCCTTCCAAGCATCCTTTGTTAGTTTCCACATGACCGATTCGTGGACATTTGGATCAACAAATTTAAAGGGCCTTGTTCCAATACAAATGGCCCCAGTCTTCTCCTTTATGCGGTGGGACCCTTTATTTGTCACAGCATTTCCAAAATACAAAACGTCAAAACCCAAATCGTCGAAGGCATGGTCGTTAATTCGAGTTGCCGCCTCGGTCATATATCCATTTCCCCAATGCTTTCGCGCAAGCCAGAACCCACGGTTATCAACAGTACTATTTCGCCATAAATCAATTCCACCAATGGTTTCATTTGGATTGTCCTTTAAAAAGAGACCCCAGTGCCAGTAATCTTTCCCTTGCTTTGGTAAAAGGATATTGTGGTAGAAGTGCTCGACACCATTTTCAGGATAAGGCCAAGGGACGACATCCGCCAGATAACGGATGACTTCATAATCATTGAAGTTGATCTGGCAACTAGGCAAATCAATTGTCGTTATTGGTCGCAGAATAAGTCGGTGAGTTTCGAATTTTGGCGGCAGTGAGTTTTCATTTTCAAGCACAACATGTCACCAATCCAGTCCAGACTTCTTGAGGGCCTTTTCGATTTCGTAAGACTTGTTTAACACTTGCTCGCGAATCCATGTATAGACATCGCTACTCTTAAAAATTCTTTTAGCTTCATCACTTCCTAACAGCCGAATCAGTTCTTTGAATTCATAATAACAAACGCCAAGATGCAAATAGGTGGATTCAAGGTCACGAGCCCCACCAGCATTTTTATTTGACGGAGGATTTGAAAATGATTCTTTCATGAGCTCGATAAATTTTTCAGTTTCTT
Source organism: Bdellovibrionaceae bacterium UBA5009 (assembly GCA_002396665.1). Taxonomy (GTDB): domain Bacteria; phylum Bdellovibrionota; class Bdellovibrionia; order Bdellovibrionales; family Bdellovibrionaceae; genus UBA5009. The sequence continues at coordinate 56,155 of DGYJ01000059.1, read as the reverse complement.
TTTTTTTGGGCTCAAAAAACCAATGGATTTGCTCATGAATGAAAGTAGCCAAATACATATTGGGATCATCCACCTGCCTTGTGTTCAAAGTAAGAACTGGATGACTATGAGGAATAACTTTACTTTCAATCACAATGTCCTTCGTAAAGATATTCCTTTTAAGATCTAATTCCTTTAAAAATTTAAGAATTATTTCGCGTCCTTGGCGCTCAGCTTTGTTATCATGAACAAGGCGAATGTTAATTATATTTTCAGAAGAGACTTCTATAGCAGCGGATTTAATGCAAATTGATAAAACTATCATTAAAACGGATATAATTTTCATTGCATTCTCCCATTGGTATGCTCTTTTCAATTCGAAAACAATGACCAAGTTCTTAATTCAGGGCTTCATTTTTAATTTTTACAATGCTATTCCATTCGTGTCAGACTAATTTTTAAAAAAAATTAGTCGCAGCATTACAACCCGCCCCACTACAATAAATTATTGGGCATATTCTTGCATAGCACACTCCTTCAGTGGCTGAGTTTCGTTTTAAATGCAAATCGACGCCCGCCAAACAAAACAATGTCCGATCGCCACAAAACAAAGCGTCTTTTGAAAAAGCTTTGTGATTTAAGGTGGTTAGTCGGTCATTTTTTCAATGCTAAAACAGATCTATGAAAGGAGAATTCTATGGAAAAGAAAATAAATATTCCAGTCAAAGGGGCCGGTCGAAAATGGGCGGCTAGGCTGAAAGAGTTGGCAGAACAACCACTACCAGATTCCATTCTGAAAAAAATCAAGGAAGAATCTGAAAAGAAAAAATCGGCTTCAGATAAAAAAACAACTGGCGATTTGGATCTTTAATGCGGATTTTAAATAACCTTCAAGAAGTCCACAGGTATATTCAGCAGCAAGGCAGTTTAAAGGGCTGCCTTGCTGATACAGGCTTTTTGTACGCACTATCTTATTGTGATGACCGATTCTTCGACAAAGCTAATGACGTGCTTGATCTACTTTCTGAAAAACAAATTGCTATATTTACAAATGTTGTTAGCCGCATGGAGTTTGTGGATTTGATTTTTAGAAAACAAATCACTGGTGGAGCTATTCACATTTATGAGGAGCTGCTCCCTAAAGAAAAAAATAAACACTTTTATAACTTTGTTAAAAGCATTCGCGACCAAGAATCTAGGGGTCGAAAAATAAATAATTCTTTCAAAGTTGGTGAATATCACATCAAAAAACTTCGCGAAGAAATATTACAGTATTATGGAGATAAAAGTTGGCAGGATTTCTGCCGTCAATTTGTAGGCAATATGCTAGTGAATGAATGGCTAATCTTAGAAAAAGAATTCGGCTTAAATTATATGGAGGCGCTTGAAGGCTCAAATCATGAACAACTGAATCTTCCACTTTACTGGCTTGACGTCGTACAACTGATGGGCGAACAGGGTTTTCGGGCTCCTGACGCCATGATCGTTAACTTTTTTTCAAAAAGTAAATTCGATTTACTCATTACTTCAGATCAGGATTTTAAAAAATTCTTTTCAACCACTGAAAAAGAACTCAACAGCAAGGCAGTTTATATTTTGAAATAGCTCAGATGATTAAAAATGGAATATTTTTACACGACTGCTGAATGATTCTTCTTGCGCAATTTAGTGCCTCCAAATATACTGAACCATATGGTTCAGTATTCGAAAAGACGACTTGATCAAACTTTTGCAGCGCTCTCGGACTCTACCCGACGTGGTGTTCTGCTTCAGCTTGGACAAAAGGATACCTCCATCACGAAACTAGCCGAACAATTTCACATGTCTTTAACGGGCATGAAGAAGCATATCGGAATTTTGGAACAAGCAGGCCTTGTGAAGACAGAAAAAAAAGGTCGAGTACGGACCTGCAAACTTGGCACATGTCAGCTTGATTCTGAAATGGCCTGGATCGAAAAATACAAAGAAATCTGGGATCAGCGCTTCGACGCACTTGAAATCATTGTCCAAGAATTAAAACAGCGAAGGGAAAATAAATGAAAAACCAAACAAATGTGGAACGAAAGTCCGAGCGTGAACTTGTCGCTACCCGAATCATCAATGGGCCGTCACACATTGTATTCGAAGCCTGGGTTCAGCCCGAGCTTTTTAAAAAGTGGTGGGTGCCAAAATCAGCCCCGATAACGCTTGTGTCCTGCGAGATGGATGTTCGCACTGGCGGAAAATATCGCCTTCAATTTAGCATGGGTTCTCAGAGTATGGAATTTTTTGGTAGGTATCTGGAAGTAACCCCATACTCGCGTTTAGTTTGGACCAATGAAGAAGGTGGCGAAAGCGCGGCCGTCATCACCACCGTGACCTTCGAAGAAAGCAATAACAAGACCCTGGTGACTGTCCACGATCTGTATCCTTCAAAGAAAGCCCTGGATGACGCCATCGCCTCGGACTCTACAGGCGCTCTTCCAGAACAGTTCGAGCAACTTGAAGAACTTATTGTTAGGCAATCACATATCTTTTAGTTGGGCGTCGGTAGGATGTGGTTTTAGGATCATTCAATGCCATGTTCACAAATTCGATTTGTCTTTCGACCATTTTATTGAACACATCAATTAAATTATTATGCTTTCCACTTGAAAGCTGAAATCCAGGCCGATCCCCCATCAATTCGATCACATGGTGAACGGCCTCGATTGTTGAAAAGCAGTTTTCGCCGGGCTGTTTGCGAACTCGAAATTGTGAACGATGGGGTGGCGTGAAGCAGATTCTGCCGAGCTTCTGTAAATTTTGGCTATGGTGCATGGTTTTTCTTGCCGTGGCCCAAGTGCCGTCGATGACAAATAAAACAATTTTTTTATCTGGATCAAAAACAGATTTTTTTTCATCATCACTGAGCAAAGTTAAATTTGTTGCCTGACGACCGGGATATAAAACTTTGCACTGATTCTGTGGATTCTCGATAAGCTCATTGACCCGATCTACACGGGAATAGTCATGGCCAACAATGAGCTCTGAATTTTCAAGACACAAATGGGACATTCTTCCGGTGGCAATTCGTCTTTTCATTTCGATAGGATGAATCAAAATTACAAATTTAATTTCAGGATTAAATTTTTGGATATGCTCGCAGTAGCATCCAAACTGGGGCTGCAAACAATGCACGCATAGATTTCGGTACTGGGGCTCCTGGTGAAGACGGGCCTCTCGCTGCTGTTTAAATGTTTCCAAATCCATAAGGAATACACTAACCAAGCTTTAAACAAAATGGGATTGTGATTACTTAAGATGGACCAAAGGCCAGGGTTAGCTGCGCTGGCGAAGACTTTCTTCGAGCTCAAGGGCCGCTTCACCTAGCAAAGAATCAATTTCTTGGGGCTGAACATATAAAGATATTTTATGTGCTTCAAGATAAAAATCAAATTTTCGATTAAACCACGAACCCCATGATTCTTGCAAAAAATAATTTCTCTCTTCATCACCATCTGACGTTGTCATCACCGCTTTGATCATTTCAATTTGATGATCAGTCACGCCAAGACGACGACAGACCTCGTTGGCCATCACCCACTCAAAATGATTTAAGTAATTTTCGACATCATTCCAGAAATCCAATCCGTCGGCTCCCCGATCGCTTTTACAAAAATAAGTTGTGCAGACTCCTGGCCGAGACTGCCACACAGAACAACCCAATGATTTGGTATCAAAAAAAGGACACAGCAAATCACTTTGACGACCAAAGCCCTCCACTGCACGATCTTCCATCATTTGCTGGCGCTCGGGCGTGGCATACAAACCCATGGG
>DGYJ01000059.1:31445-52243 GCA_002396665.1 Bdellovibrionaceae bacterium UBA5009 | reverse complement strand
ATCCCCTGGGCCTCTGCAGTTTGAATTCGCAGCAGCAGGGCTTTAGAATTTTCGCCAAGCATTGTCCCGAGACCAAAATTAGGAACAAAAGGAAAGTATGTGCAACATTTCAAATGGGCCTCGAAGGGCCCAGGATCCCGAGTTATCCCAGTAGGTCGAACCATGGCACAGGAATCACAGGTGGCCAAGCTTTCTTGAACAGACTTTGGGAATCGCTTCGACAGCCAAGTAGAATAGATGGGGGGATACAGTTGCGAATTGGACATATTCGTAATTTAGTTGGATTCATCAGATTGAACAACTGTAAATTCACGACTTAAGATTTTTTAATAAGACGCGGAAGCCGCACAATAAACTTTGTATTTAAAGAACTGCGATCCAAAATCAGCTGCCCACCATGCTCTTCAATTATTTCTTTTGAAATGCTCAAGCCAAGTCCTGTTCCCTTCCCAACTTCTTTCGTTGTAAAAAAGGGCTTCATAATTTTTTCGACTAGCTCATCGGATATTCCAGGCCCACTATCAATGACTAAGATATCAACCCACTTTTCATCATGAATTTGAACATCCACTTGAACCCAAGGGTCCTTCAGCTTTTCTACGGCATCAAAGGCATTATTGATCAAATTCAAAAGCACCTGTGAAATTTGAGCTTCGCGGATATTGACCTCGCAATCCATATTTTTTGCATAAGCTAAGCTTACGCTGTTTGTTTCAAACTTTTCGATGCAAAAAATCATTGTATGATCAATTAAACTTTGCACGGAAGTCGGTACAAATGGATCTTTTTCTGCATTTCGAGAAAATGTTTTTAGCCCAGAAACAATTTTTGCAATTCTTAATGTTGTCAGTTCGATCACTGATAAAAGTTTATGGAAGCTTTCTTGATCCATCCGATCTTCATTGACTGCCCTCAAAAGTTGCTGGGCCCGACCTCGGATAATTGTCAATGGACCATTGATCTCATGGGCAATACCAGCGGCCATTTCACCCAAAGCAGCCATTTTAGAAGTTTCAGCAGCTTTGATTTTTTGAATATCTAGTTCTTCTGCGAGTTGCAGCTTTTCATTTAAATATTGGATGATCTGTTTTTGCTGCATCAAAATCAGTGATCGACTAATTAGGCATATCGACACAATAAGAATAACAATGTAGCAAATAGTAAATTTTTTCGTTCTATCGATAGTCAGTGCGCGAATTAATTTATCAGCAGAATAATCAATCCCAAGGACAGAATAAATTTGTCCGTTATCGTATCTAAGCGGAACAAAAACACTGACCCAATAGCCCCACTTATCGTGGTAAGGTGCTCTGGTTATATCTGGAGCGCCATTCATCCAAACCTTGTTCAATAGATCATTTTGCACTGTATAGACCTCTCCGATCGGAGTCCTTAACTCCCGCTCCCCCGAATAGTAACCGTCATGATTGTAGTCGGTCTCAGAGTCCACTAAAAATGCAAACTGGCCATCCGCATTTTTAGTCAAAGTGTACACATCACTAATTTGGCGATTATTCTGCAAAATCGTCTTTTGAAGTTCAATTAAAGATAAATAAATTGTGTCCGATGGTTGTGTCAGTAGCGAAATCTGATGACTGCCCGTTTGATCCATCAGCAAATGAAGATCAGGGCTTAGGACTTTCATTTCATCAAAAATTTTTGTTTTAATTTTATTTGTGCCATCTTCCACAAAAATAAGACTTAAAAGGGAAAGGAATAAAATGGTCCACGTGCTACGAACACTCAAATGAACTGATTTTTTGTATAAAAAATGAATAAATGTATAGGTTAAGAAAATAATCAAAAAGAAAATACACAGATCCAATTTGTGCAACACAAAAAAACTGGTTAAATCAAAATATGAATCGAGTAATTTTTCCACGTCCTCTTCATCGTCAAGTTTGCAAATATATTTAGCAAAAACAAAAGAATTTCAAATTTTTTAAATTTACAATATGAAGTTACTTCACATAATAAATGATAAAAATTTCTAAATTGAAAAAAATTATTTTAGGAATGTTAATTTTTAAAGTTGGTTTTTTACTCTACAGTGTTTGACACAGGATCACAGTTTTTAAAACTCCACTAAACCCTCCAAATCTACTACTTAGAAACCAAGTTCTAGCACATGGTCTAGTCATTTTTAAGCCTCAGATACCGATAGAGGTAGCATGTCGACACTTCAAAAATTAAGAATTGTATCCATCATTTCCGCGATGGTGGTTGGCGTTTGGCTTCCGCTCAAACTGCTGCATTATCCGCTGGCCTTCGACCTCGAGGTCAGCATTGATCTATGGATTAGTTTTGTCTCGATCATCAATCTGTACATTCACTTCAAAGAAAAAGATCAATCTGCAAAAGAAATTAAATCTTGGCTGGCTGTTGGTGTCGTTGTCGATCTACTTTGTGTGATTCCGTTTTACTTGGTCGAAGAATATTTTTTCAACCATCATCACACAACACTTTCGCTTTTTAATATTCTAGCGGCAAGACACATCTGGAAAATCAAAGATTTTCTGAATGAAATACCGACGCTACCTCCGATGGCCTACAGACTGATTCCGATAGCTTTTATGATGCCCGTCCTTGTCCATCTTGTGGCCTGTGGCTGGATTTCTTTAGGCAGCGGCACTGCTGGACCCGATGCTGACAAAGGAATGGAATATGTCCGTGCTATTTATTGGTCATTCACGACCCTAACAACTGTTGGTTACGGTGACATTTCTGCCAAAACAGCACCGCAGATGCTCTTTGCTTGTATCACCCAATTGATTGGCGTCGGCGTTTTCGGCTTCGTCCTTAGTAACGTGGCCAGTTTATTAAGCCGGCTTGATGCTGCCCGTGAACATCATATGGAGAACCTGGATCGCATGGAAACCTTCATGCACTCGAATCGTATTCCTGCAAAACTAAAAACAAAAGTCAGATCCTACTACCATTACCTTTGGCAAAATCATAAAGGTCTTCCAGATCGAACTATTCTTGAAGGACTTCCACTTAAATTTCAATCCGAGTTATTGTTCTTCATCAATCGTTCAATTATTGAAAAAGTATCTTTTTTACAATGGGCAAGCCATGATCTACTTGAAGACCTTATGCGCGAACTACAGCCCAGAATCGCAGCCCCCGGTGAAAATATATTTAGAATTGGCGAGATCGGCGATGCCATGTACTTTATCCACAGTGGACATGTCGACATTGTAGATAAAGAAGGAAAAGTTTTAGCCCAATTGAATGAAGGAAAATTTTTTGGCGAGATGGCCTTGATCACTTCGGCAAAAAGAAATGCAGGCGCAAAAGCAACAACGTACTGCGACTTGTATGTTTTATCTAAGGAAGCCTTTGATAGAGTTATTCACTCGTACCCTGATTTTCTATCGCACATTGAAGATGTTATTCATCAACGAAACAATCCTAAAAAATCAGCGTAGCCTTCTTTTTCTAGATCTTCTTTTGGTATAAATCTAAGCGAAGCAGAATTGATACAGTAGCGTAGACCTGTGGGACCAGGTCCGTCATCAAAAACATGACCCAGGTGCGAATCCCCATGCCGACTGCGAACTTCAGTTCGCTCAACAAATAGTTTGTGATCAGATTTTTCAACAATATGATTTACAACCAATGGCTTAGAAAAACTTGGCCATCCACATCCAGAATCAAATTTATCCAAAGAACTAAATAATGGCTCACCAGAAACAATATCAACATAGATTCCTTCTTCTTCGTGGTCGTGGAATTCATTTTGAAATGGAGGTTCTGTGGCTTCTTTTTGTGTGACATCATATTGGATTTTGGTCAGCTTGGATTTGATTTCTTCCAAGCTGGGCTTTGAATATTTTTTTGTTTTTGTAGAGTCCGACAATTAAACCTCGAGATCTTGATTCTTCGCGGACTGTGATTCCATCTTTTTATTAGCAGAATTCACTTTCGAAGAGGACTGATTTTCACTTTCAATAATTTCAATAGCAGAATTTAAATGCCCTGCTGTCGCAGACACCATGGCTTTTTGACCACGCACATGACGATTGAACATAAGATCCAACCAATTCTTCAAGCGATCAAAATAAATAAACGTCGCTGGAATTAAGACAAGAGTTAATATCGTTGAACTTATAGTACCACCGATCACAGCAACACCAAGACTTGTTCTTTGTTTCGAGGCCTCATTCAATCCAATTGCGACAGGAACCATTCCCGCTATCAATGCCAAACTTGTCATCAGAATAGGTCGTAAACGTGTTCGGCAAGCTCTGACGATGGCTTCAGATCTTTCGACCCCATCCTTCATCAGGTGATTAATATAATCCACAAGCAAGATCGAGTTTTTCGTCGCTAAGCCTAAGAGCATCACACAACCAATCATCGAGTACAGATCCAAGGTCGTTTGACTGATCAGCAGTCCAAAGAAAGCGCCGATGGCCGCCAGAGGCAAAACAAGCATGATCGCAAACGGAGTCACAAAAGATTCGTACAAACTGGAAAGTACAAAATAAATAAAAAGAATTCCCAGACCGGAAGCTGCAATCATATTGCCAATTAATTCTTTAAATCTTTCAGCTTGTCCGTAAAAACCAAAGCTCACTCCTGGAGGAAGTTTAATTTCTTCTTTTAAAATTCTTGTCACATCTTGAAGAGCAAATCCAAGCCCCGGCCCTTTGGGGTTCACGTCTGCAGAAATCTGAATGGAACGAGCACGGTCTTCGCGACGGATATTGCTTGGACTATTATTTTCTGAAATTTGAGCGACAAGTCCCAAAGGCACAAGGGATTGATTAATATTTGGTACAAGTGCATTCTTCCAAGTTTCTTTTAGATTTCTTTGATCATCTTGCAAGCGAACACGAACTTCATATTCACGGTCTCCGGCACGGTAAAGGGCTGGTGTAGTACCTTCAACCATGGATCGCAACTCGTTACCCACTGTTTTTGTGTTCAAACCAGCTTCCTGAGCAATGCCCGGTGGAATTACAAATTGATACTCTGGTTTCCCAGGGCGAAAACTTGAATCCACATCTGTGAACGCAGCATGTTGTTTTAAGCGATCCCAAACTTGCTGACTAACTTGTTCAAGTTGTTTTAAATCATCACCTAAAAGATTCATATTGAACTGACGTTGACCACCACCTGTCGCATCCCCATCTTTCACGGCAGGATGTGCGTAGGCATAGGGTTTCAACATTTCACGAATGGTATTCTTCATATCCGTCGTATTTTGCGTACGACCTTGGCCTTTTTTGACAAGCTCGACAGAAATTTCTGCATAATTGGGTTGTCCGTCACGATTTCCCACAGTCAAAACAGTGCGCTTAACTTCTTTGACAGATCTGACTTTTTGATCGATCTCATTGGCCAAAACTGACATTTTATCTAAGCTTGTTCCAGGTGGCAAATCAAGACCAACAAGGAACTCGCCATTATCCTGGGCAGGAATAAATGTTTTTGGAATCCATTTTGTGGCATACAGGCTACCAACAAATAGTCCAATATTGATTGCAATAACAATCAGCGGAGCTTTCAATGTATAATGCAAAACTTTTTCGTAGGCGTTTTCAAGATTAGTTTGAAATCGATCAAATGATTTTAAAATAGATTCGTTCCATTGACCAATTTTTGTTTTTGGGGCCACCTTGTGAAGATTCCCTGCAAAGTAAGCTGACAACATAGGCGCAATTGTCAAAGCATCAAAAAGACTGATCAACATAGCAAAACAAATTGTTAACCCAAACTCTTTAAAAAATTGTCCAGTCACGCCTTGAAGCATTCCGATGGGACCGAACACTGCTAGAATTGCCAAGGTTGTAGCGATGACTGCCAATCGAACTTCTTTTGTTCCATCCAGGGCCGCCTGCTCTGGATCTTTTCCCATCTCCATATGCCTAAAAATATTTTCACGCACAACAATGGCATCATCGATCAAAAGACCAACTGCCAAGCTAAGAGCCAATAATGACATGATATTGATTGTAAAACCCGCTATGGCCATTAAAATAAACGCACCCAACAATGAATTTGGCAAAGCTAAACCAGTAATAATTGTCGATCTAAAACTACCTAAAAATAGATAAACAACTAGAATTGTCAAAATCACACCAATAAAAATTGATTCGTAAACATCATCCACATTGTCACGAATTCTTTTGGCACCGTCGCGGACAAGCTCGACTTGGGCTTGAATTCCTTTGTTTTTTAAATTTTCATTTAATGTGACTAACGTCTTATTCACCCGATCCACGACATCAATAGTGTTGGCTCCTGACTGCCTAAAAACATAAAGCAACAAGGCCTGGTTCCCATTCACAAAAGTTTTTGAAACTTCATCCTGTAAGGTATCAACAACTTTACCCACTTGGCTAATGGCCAAGGGATGCTCATCACCAACAAAACGCACCAAAGACTGCGGGATAATTGATAGATCCCTAAATTCACCAATTGTACGATAGCTGACTTCGGATTCTGCATTGTTGGTTTTACCTGCTGGAACATTTTCACCAGAGGACTCGAGACCTTTAGAGACCTGGGATGTTGTGATTTTGTAAGCTCTTAATTTATTCATATCCAATTGAATTTGGATTTCACGCTTACGACCACCCAAAATTTCCACTAGTCCAACTTGATTCACTTGCTCAATTTTTGGTTTCACAACTTGATCAGCAACATCATACAAATCACCTGGTTTTAATCCAGGGGCTACTAACGAAATGATTGCAATCGGTTGATCAGATGGATCTACCGTTTTAATTGTTGGCTCTTTAATATCATCTGGCAGCTTTCTTCTGGCCGCCGAAACACGGTCACGCATTTGCTGTTCAGCGTACTTAATATCCGTTTTTAAAGAGAACTCTGCAATTACTTGAGCAATTCCCTCTTTACTTGTTGAGCGCAACTTTTCAATACCTGCGATTCCACTCAACTCTTCTTCCAAAACTTTTGCGATTAAAGTTTCCACTTCGCTGGGTCCGGCGCCTGGATAAGGCACTGTCACAACCACAGTTGGAAATGTCACATTCGGAAATAAATCCACGGGAAGACGACGCAAACAAAGAAAACCAATCAATAAAATCAAAGTCACAATACATGTGATAAAGACTGGTCTTTTAATCGAAAGCTGGGCTAAATCCATATTTCACCTATTTACTTTTTTTGGAAACGCTCAAAACACCCAAGTAACCTCTATGGTCAGACAAATCACCTTTAAGCTGGACACGTCCGTTGGCCAAAGTCACATCAGCAGCAAAGTCCATTTTACCAATCCCTTGAACAGTCCCAGTGTTGTATGTCGCATCACTTTTAAATAAAATTTGAGTTTGGCAACCATCAACAACAACTTGTCCCTTCATGTCTTTTCGACCAATAGATGGATCAAACACATCTGGACGCGTATAGATCGCATGCAGAACTGGAACCATAATTCCTGCTGAATTAATTTCGCGTTGAGCACGAACCTGCAATTGCACAGGCCAAGCTTCGAATGGAACACCCGGAGCTGGGCTCACTTTGCCAGAATAATTTCCAATAAATTGAGCATAAGTTTTTTCAAGACGCTGAGTGAGAAGCACGGACTCATCGGCAGGAGCGCTGACTTCATCACTGACTTTTTTCAAATCAAATGTTCCCCAAACCCCAGTCGTTGAAATTGTTCCAGTGATTTTTCCATCGGCAGGTGTTCGAATCAAGGCCTGGGTCAAGAATGTGCTTCCGTTGGCTGCATTTACAACACGACTTTGAAATTGTGGCGAAATACTTTGCGGATCAAATCCCGATGGCGCCACATAAAGAACGTCAGCCAATTCCCCCTGAACTTCACGAGATGTTCTGATAGACAATTTGGGAACATAGCAAGTTTGCCCACCATTCCCAGTGCCGTCGGCAACACGGTCAACATAAACCCAGGCCATTAATTTTTCAGACTTAGTTTTTTCACAGCCTTCACGTTTTAATTGTCCAGAAAAAGTTCCTAACATATTTTTGTATAACTTTTGAAGTCGTTGAAACTCTTGATCTTCATCCACAACGGTGGCTTGATTTTCTTGCGTGCTCAGTTGGCGGCTTAACTTAAGCTGTCCAATATTTTGACCATTACTTTCAACCTGGGCGCTAATATTGTCGCCTGCCACAGAGCCTTCAATCGAAATGGACTTACTTCCGCCTAAACGACAACCGCGAGCCGTCACTGATTGATTCGAGTTGGGATCTAGTCTTAACATTCCTGTTGTTGACTCGTACTGACCTTCTAAGATCACATTGTCGCTATCACCCAAAACTTCGGTCTGCATCAAACGCCCTTTTAAAACAACACGAAGTCCAGGTTTCAAATTTTGATTATCAGGCTGCTCTTGAACTTGGCTGATAAAAAGATAAAGCTTCACTTTCACTGGGCGATTTTCACTTGCTAAGTTGTATGTCCCATCGTAAATGCCTTCGACACTTTTATATTCTTCGACAAGCTTTTGGTTTTCGATCACACGCTTTTCATTGGGACCTTTGTTGTCATCAATACCAACGCCGCAAGATGCAATCGTCGATAGCGATAACGCCAACAAAGAAATTTTTAAAAAATTCATTCTGTAGCTTGTGTTATTCATAGGGTCCTCATTTCACCAGTTCGTCCCGCTGGGCAGCGAGTAAATTTAAAGTAATGTGATAATCTCCGATTGCACGCACTTTTCGTGCTTGCGAATCAAAGTAGTCTTTATAGGTTTTAAGTAGATCACGCAAAGGCAGTCGACCTTGGCGATATTCTACTTCTTGTTCTTTGACGGTTCTTGATCTGTATTTTTCAGATTCTTCTGAACCTGTTGCCGCCGTGTAGGCTTGCTCCAGTTGAATAGTGTAAAGTCGTAAATTATTTTGCGTGTCTTCTTTCAACTCATTCAAGTTCAAATTTTTCTTTGAAATATCTAACTGGGCAGAGGCCAAGGACGCCCTTGCCGAAGATGAATCCAAAGGTGTCGCAAACTCAATTCCCACATAATAGGTTGGTTTTTTGCCAGAAGCGAATTCCGAATAGGCTGAACTTGCAAGCTCGTCATATCCAGTCGTTGTCGCCTTACCAACAAGATCTAATTTTGGAGCTACAGAAACCTTTGCAGTGTCTAATTTTTTTACTGCAGTATCGTACTGACTTTGAGCATTTCGAATCACTCGTAGCTGATCAATGCCGATATCTTGCAATTTTGGAATCGCAGGGATCAAAGGTTCTACTTTAAATTGAACATCGCTTTTGAACTCTTTCTTAATCAGCAATGACAAGTTATCAAGCAGGTTGATATAATTTAAACTGGCTTTTTTAACATTGATATCCGCTTCAGTTGCTTCGGCCATGACCTGGGCATATTCGCCCCCCTTATCAAGACCAAAACGTCCCCGTTTTTGTACCGCTGTTATCAAGGATTGATATTTTTGTCGCGCATCTAAGGCATCCTTAAGTTGGGTTTGAGCCACGTAGGTGTCCCAGTACGCTCTTAAAGCTGTCATCACTAGATTTTCTGTCTGTTCTTGCTTGTTGATTTCTGACTCTTGCACTTCACGTTCTGCAATTTCAACATTCAAACGATCTGTTTTACCAAACAAGTTATTCCACAAAGACTGCCGAATTTGCAAATAACCAGCATCTTGAACATAGTTTGTTCTGCTGTCTGCTGTTTTTAAAATATTGGCCGTCTGATGCAAATAACCAACCTGAAAACTTGTTCCTAAATAATTCTTCTTTGCAAAGCCGATATCACCGTAAAGAGACTTTGTTTGAACGTTGGTTGAATTTGTATAGCTTTCGGCTTCGTCATAAATTTGATTTGCAGACATTGTCAGTTGCAAATCAAATAATCCCTTTGTTTTTTCCAAATTGATATAGGACTCTTGTGCGCTGTATTTGATTCGTTCGGCTTTATAGCTTTTTTGTAAAACAGCATCGACCACTTCTTGTGGGGTCAATATTTCGGCCGCTCGAACATCTGTTGATGTCATCAAGACAACAAAGATTGAAAAAAAAGAACTCTTAACGAAGACCATAGAGTACACCAAATAAAATTGAAGAACTTTCCATCTGTGCCCATTTTGACGAGCCAAGCCCTTGGCGATTTTGAAAACTCAATGTCCACCACAGGGGACCCGTTCTTAACATCGGACCCGTTTGAAAAATTTGAAAGTTTCTTTGATCCGAAGTGTTTCCCAGCGTGTAATCTGAATTCAAAATGACGTTCAAGTTCGCAAGCCCAAAATCTGCACCCCAAGTCAGTCTGTCGGCAAATGGAAAACGCCATTCTGAGCTGAGCAGAAAATGACTGTACACAGTTTGAAACTGTGTGGACCCAAGATTAATTCCATTTGCACCGATCAATGAAACAGCTTGCTTCGAATAACTGCTTCCAAAACGAAACCCCAAAGTTGGCTGCCCAGCGATATCGAACTTCCAGGGATTGTAGCGAAGCTCGAGACCAACCAATGATTGTCTTTTAAGCGTTGATAAATCAACATTTGGAGTTTGTGATAAGCTGATTGTGCCTTGCGGTTGATAGTTTTGGTAATTCAAACCAAGTTGCAATCCATTGTACACCACAGGATTTTTAGCTTCTATATTTTGAGTAGACACAGTGGCCGAACTCGGCAAATAGTTTTCAGAATAGGATTTGCCACTGGGTTTAAGTTCAGAAAAAGCTTTTTGGCGAAGATCTAAATTTTCACTTTGCTTTTCGATTTTCTTTTTGCTAGCGCCCGCTGAAGAAGCTGACGGATTGTAGATGTATTTATTCGCACCAAAACTTGTGCAGGATAAAGCAAAAGCAAGAACAATAACACAAAGACTGATTTGCAAACGATACTCTGAAAACGTGGCTGACATTGATGAATCCTTACTTTGAATCATTTTGAAAAAATGTTCACACTGTAATTTGTTGTAGACATTCAGTTAGACTTATTTAATTAATCAGTCAATTAATTAAGCCCTTGCAGATTTCAAGGGACTTAGAGTGGAAGTTTTTACATGAGCTTAGCAAACCCAGCGGTAAGTCCTCGCAAACCAGGACGACCAATTTCGCAAAATCAGTCTGTACTTGAATCGATACTCAAGTCAGCCGAGCTTCTTATTGCTGAAAAGGGCTTTGCGGCGATCACTTTAAAAGATGTCAGTCAACATAGCTGTGCCAATTCAGCCATGGTCGCTTATTATTTTGGCAGCAAAGCTGGCCTTTCTAAAGCTGTACTCCAAAAGCAATTTCTTAAAGTCGATGGCATCATTCGATCGGCTGAAGTGAATTCAAAAAACCCCCAGCAATTTTGGAAGCTAGTCACTGAAAGCCTGCTCAGCAATGCCGAAGCCGAACCCTACTGCCATCGCATCCATATGTGGGTAGCCCTTGAGGGTGGCCAGCTGATCCAAGATGTGGCCCATGGGATATGGAACCCAGTTTTTGCAAAACTGACAAATTGGCTGAAGGAACTTCGACCAGATTTAAAGGCCGATGAAATCGAGGCCCGTTGCAGTCTTTACTGCGGCAGTTTTCAACAGTACGCCAATTGGCTTTGGGTCATATCCCCTTCTTTAAATACCAAAACATCCGACAAAAAATTACTGCAAAAAAATTATAAGAATTTGCTACAACAAAATCTTAATCGCATTCTACAATCCTAGAATGCAGGACTCCTTTTTAAAGAAATTCTTTTTGAATGTAAAAGTTCTTAATGCCGTTATCTTTCAAACCATCTGGTGGTCCGTACTGATTTTACAAAGTCAGAAGCAAACTTATTGGGTCTTTGCAGTTGGCCTCTTCGGAGCTTTAGCCCAACTGTTGTTATGTCAAAAATCAAAACTTTACTTTCTAATGCTGTGGTCACTGCTTGCCACATTAGGATTTTGCTTTGATTTATTGTGTTCAAAACTGGGCTGGATTCAATTTGAAAATAATCAAATTCCTTGGTGGCTTTTGCCCGTTTGGTTCCAGATGGCAAGTGGACTGAGCTTATCGATGTCCCTTTTCGCCAATCAACCACGAACAGCATTTGTTTTGGGGGCGGTTTTTGGTCCACTTTCATACTACGGGGCTTCTCTTTGGAATGTATTTGCATATAATTCTGAAAGACAAAGTGTTTTTGCACACAGCCTCTGCTGGGGGCTGCTTTTTGTTTTCCTACTTAAACTTGCAAAGCGGGGCAATAAAATACATGGGTAAACATCAGCTGATTAAAATTTCATTCTTTTTAATTTTTCTTTTATCATCACATTTTGCTTTACCTGACGAGGCTAAAACATATTCAATTCTTGGCACGGCCTCAGACTTTAAGGGTCAGCTGATCTATACTGAAAATACAATTGTAACGGAAACATCAGATGGATTGGCTCAAAAAATTCACACCGACTACAAAAATTCAAAGGGTGAACTTATTGCTAGAATGACATCCACCTTTTCGAACGAAAAATTTATTCCTCAAATTGAATTCGAAGACTTGCGCTTTCAATTTAAAAATAATTTGAAAATCGCCGATGATGGCAAAAGTCTAATAATTGAACACACAGAGTACAAAAAACCTAAAACCTCCAAAACAGAAATCAAAATTAAGGAAAATATGGTCGCAGGATCTGGTTTTCACAATTTCTTAATCACACAGTTTAATGATTTAAAAAGTGGAAAACCTTTTAATATCGATTTTGTGGTGTTAGCTAAGGCCGACTATTTTAATTTTGATATTATCAAAAAGGAAGAAACTGATAAAACCACAAAATTCAGCATGAAAGTGCACAGCTGGTTTTTGCGGCAATTTCTAAATCCCATCGAGGTCGAATACGATAACAAAACAAAGCGGCTATTGCGCTTTCGAGGTCTTACAAACATCCAAAGCGATGCCGGGAAACCCCAAGAACTTGATATCCTTTATAAAGATATCGAATAACCTACCGAAATTGGCTTTTTTTTGCTAGCCTCGGTCCATGTCAACACTGATTTCAGCCTATCAAATTTCGATGTCATTCTCTGGAAAGACATTATTCAAAAACCTCAACTTTTCAGTTCATGAGAATGAACGCATCGGCCTGATTGGCCCCAACGGGGCTGGTAAATCGACTTTGCTCAAAGTTCTTGCGCAAAAGATGAATGCCGAAGCTGGCAAAGTGACAAGGGCTAATCATTTGCAACTGGCCTATTTAGATCAAAATCCCGAATTAGATGGCGAACAAAGTGTGATCGAATTTTTGCTTAACGCCAGCCATGACCCCTACGAATCTGAAAATATTGCCTTGGCCTACGAGCTGATTTCAAGATTGGATTTGGACAGCCCCCAAGCGGGCTCTGACCGCCCATTGAAAGAGCTTTCTGGAGGCTGGCAAAAACGCGTGGCCTTGGCCGGCGCCCTGATGAGACGACCAAATCTTTTAATCTTAGATGAACCGACAAATCACTTGGATGTCGAAAGCATTCAATGGCTGGAAGAGTTTCTTAATCTTTCACAAAATCTTGCCGTTTTAACTGTCACACATGACCGGCTTTTTTTAGAGAACACCTGTGATGTGATCATCGAACTGAACCCCCGCTACAAAGAAGGTCTGCTACGTGTTGAAGGGACCTACGCCGATTATCTTGATCAACAAAATCAAGCCGTGGCCTCGCAAATGTCGACGGAATTAAAGCGAACAAATGATCTTCGCCGCGAAACTGCATGGTTACGTCGCGGAGCTAAAGCCAGACAAACAAAACAAAAAGCCCGCATTGAACGCGCCGATGAACTAAAAAATGAAGTGGAAGATCTTCAGTTTCGAAATCGTGATCGCAAAGTGAATATAGACTTTGGCGAAGTCGGCCGCACACCTAAGAAAATTTTCGAAGCCCAGGGGCTCGGCAAAAAGGTCAATGACCGTTGGCTTTTTCGCAACTTTGATTTTATTTTAAAAGCCAGATCCCGCGTTGGGTTGATTGGGACCAACGGTTCTGGCAAGACGACCCTGATACGCACTTTACTTGGCGAGCTTCCTCCTGATGAAGGCACAGTGCAAATGACTGATGGCATTTCATTTTCATTTTTTGAACAAAAGAAGCAATCCTTAAAGCCCGGCCTGTCTGTTTTGAAAACTATTTGCCCCGAGGGCGACTATGTTATCAACCAAGGAAAACCCATTTTTGCTAAAAGTTATTTGGCCCAATTTCATTTTCAATATGAACAAATGGATTTGCCCGTCGAAAAACTTTCTGGCGGTGAAAAAACAAGGCTATTGTTGGCGCAAATGATGCTGCAAACGAATCAAGTCTTGATTCTGGACGAACCTACCAATGATTTAGACATCCCAACTTTAGATACCTTACAGTCTTCTTTGCAAGATTTCCCAGGGGCTTTGATCATGGTCAGCCATGATCGATATTTTTTAGACCAAGTTTGTGATGAACTTTATTACTTTGCACCATCTGGACAGTTGGAAAAATTTTCTGATTTATTTCAATGGCAAACTTGGATGCAGCAACAGAAAGTGAACAAAGGCAAAAAGAACTCAGATTCCACCAATCCGAACACTAGCCAAACCTCAGGGGCTTCGACAAATAATTCGACAAGCGCAACTAAGTCATCAGTAAAAAAATTATCTTTCAAAGAGCAAAACGAGTGGGATAAAATCGAAGGCGTGATTCAAGAGGCCGAAAAGCAATTGGAATTGCTGCAAATGGAACTGATGACACCTGCGGTTCAAAGCAACTATGTTAAAATTCAAGAACTTGGCGTCAAAATAGATGCCCAACAAAAAAGAGTAACGGATCTTTATTCGCGCTGGGAAGAGCTCAGTCAAAAAATAGGAGTTTAAGAGTGAAAACCGTCATTAATTTGTTTTTATTTTTATCAGGAATATTTTTTGTCAATATGACTTTGGCCAGCGCCAATAACCAGGCATCTGCACTCTCTAAAAATTTAATTTTCCCAGACAAAGTTCAAAAAGACGTCACTCAGTTGATTCAAAAATCCACTATGAACAAATCCACTGTGAATTTTGAATGGACCATTTCAGACAAAAAAAATACTTCCAAACTAGAATGCAGCAGTAACAACAGTTACACATTTAAAGTCCAATCCGTTTCAAGCGAGGCCACTTCAACACTTTACTATCATTTAAGACAGCTTGGTTTTCTTTTCCCCCACCCACGCATTGAACAAATTCCGAGCTTAGAAAAAATTAAAAAACTTTGTCAGAAAACTTTTGAATGGGCCCCTCGGCTTAAACAAAGGGGCTTTCACTTGCATACCATGCATTCTTCCGAATGGGTTGCAGGGTATTTTTTAGGACATGACCAGATTGCTGAAGACACAAACAGATGGTTTGTTCGCAACCAACAAAATCTATTCGAAGTGCAAATGTTGCAATTGAACGAGGAAGAAGAACAAAATTTAATTCGCAATCTAAAAAGTGCAAAAGAATGGGGGCTTCAAGTGGGTTTGGCAGGAAGCTTTGCGATGATTCAGCAAAGATCCCACAGCATGATTCCATTTTTTCGGGTTTTAACCCATTGGGGCGAAGAAGAAGCCCTTGTCCGCCATCTTAAAAAATTCATCGAAAAATTTCCAATTGATTTTGTTGGCTTTGAATTGGGTTCGTCCGAGTTCACGGCAACAAAACCTGAAAGAACAATTTCATGGATGAACGCCGCTGCCGCATTTTTAAAAAAAGAAAATAAAGGGATGTACGTCAAAGTGCATGCCTCGAATAATCAGCACGATAAAAACTATGGCAACTTTAATTTTTTGCCTCAGTTTGCTGATAAATATGTAGGAATTTTACCCCATTCTGTTTTCTTTTATGGACTTGTCGACACAATTGCTCCGATGTATCACCGCAAAGACTACAAGGACATGCAAGAGTTCTATCTGAAAGAGGCCCCAGTCCGCCCCAGCATGTACTACCCAGAAACCAGCTATTGGATTTTTATGGATGTCGATGCTCCGCTCTTATTGACAGATTATCTTAAAATTAGAACAGCCGATGTGGATTGGATGCAGGATCATAACCTGACGGGGCATCTTAATTTTTCTACTGGCCAAGAGCTTGGTTATTGGTTGATGGACTATCAGGTGACTTTGCTGGCTGACCCAGCAAGCCGCAACAATCCCCTTTTTGCCCTGCAATTGCTAGGGGAAAACACCAAAGCTTGGCAAAAAATTATGGATTGGCAAAATAAATATTTTAAACAAAAACAAATGATTCAAACATTGTTTTTTTCAAATCTTCTGGACGAGGCCCCTTTTGCACAAGCTGTTCACGAACATATTTTGACTAGGGATTTTAAGAATAAAAAATTTGAAATTCAAAAAGAGGTTCTACTGATGGAAGAAGCTCTTAAAGAAGAGCCTTCTCTTGATCAAATTAAAAATCAAGAATTGAAATTTCTTTTAGAAGTGACCCATCTGCGAATTTTGCACTCGCTTTCGCTTCGAAAAGCTGCATTATTACTACCAGAACAAAAAGTAGAATTTGATCAACTGCTGAATGAAGCTGCCAAATATCGAATCGCAGCCTTTGAAAAAATGGATTTGGTTTTTAAAGAATTCAATCGCTATCCAGAGGTCCCATTGTCCGGTCCATGGAAGAACCCCACAAGCTATGACTACGGCTATATCATGACCGCGCGAAATCTTGAACTTTGGGAAAGACAAGAAAGTATTTTAAAGGAAGACCGCAAAAGTCCTTTTTATAAAAACTTGGTCAACCCACTGAGAATATTGTTGCCGCGAAAAATATTTGAACTCTTTGATTGGTTTTAGAATTTAAAAATATAAACCGTACCAACGCGAGTTTCCGTAGGCATAGTTGATGTATTGTCACGACCACTATATCCAGGGAATCTTGTTGTAGCTATGGACACGACATCTTTCAGATTCGTTCGTCGAAAGCCATCTGACATTGCAGCCGCATAGAATGTAAAACCAGAATGATCTTGTTTTGTGTAAATTGGGACAACAGTATTCAGTTTCCGCGACCATATATTTATATCTTGTTCTGTTTGGTAACCAATTAATCTTGGTCGAGTATGACTCATCATCATTTGTAGAATTGGATCTTCATTTAGTACAGCACTGACTCGGCGAATTTCTTCATCGGATATACCTGGAACTTTTGACTTTAATTCGCTGGAAAGCACTTGCTGCTGGACTGTTGCTTTCACCATACGCGTGATGGGACTATTGTTAATATAATTCTGCGCCCATTCATCATCTTGATCCATAAAGCGTCTGTTTGTATCGCTATTGGCATTGTATTGGGCCGACGCAAGGTCGTTGAATGCAGTCACGAAGACCAAGCAAAACATAAAGCTATATGCGATGATTTTTTTCATTTCCCATGCCTTTTTTTGACTAACTGTGCCCTTACTTTGCTAAAATCAGACCAAGTTTAAGCCCTCTCAAAGACAATAGATTCGCTTTAATCCTGTTTTTGAAGCCATTAAGTGACAGCTTTTTAGGCAGTCTTACAAAAATAGAAACCTGACAAAAAAGAATTGGACTTCAAGTTTTCACCATGATCTGGTTATTAGTCGAGGCTACTGTATAAGCTGGCAATAGGGGTCGGCGTTTCTACCAGTTCCCGCAAAGAACTGTCTACAGGAGGGGAAAATGAAAAGGACTTTTGTACTTTTAGGGGCCGTGCTTTTATTTGCACTGACGTCGCCTGCGCAAACGAAGGTGAATGTGACCACTTTCAATATGAAGTGGTTTGGTATCGGCGGAGATCCTAACAACATTCAAAGCGAATACCGAATTCCTTCGATGAAAGATTTCATTTCAAAGTATTTGGGGTTTACTCAAGTTTTTGTTTTTGAAGAGGTCGTCGACCTGGCCACATTAAAACAAATCTTACCACCAACTTGGCAATGCGTAGGTTACAAGCACCCCATGGAAAATCACCAGCATGTGGCCGTCTGTGCAGCCAAGGCCCTTGTCTTAGATAAAGTTCCCTACGACACCAATTTTGTTATCGAAGAAGTCGCTGCTGAAAGCCCCCGCATGCGACCAGCCGTGCGTGTTGATGTTAAAGAAAGAAAAACCAGACGAACATTGTTCACACTTGTTGGAGTTCACTTAAAAGCCATGCCGAACGAAACTGCACGCCGAATTTCCCAGGCGGTTGCCATTTCTAAAGACTTGATGAAGATACCTGCTCAAGTTCCCGTCGTCATAACGGGTGACTTTAATGTCTATGAAAAAGCAGACACTGGGCTTAAACAAGATGACATTGATTTAATCCAAAGGGCTCTTAATGCTGGTACACGGGGCATTGCCCATGTACCACACAAGCCCAATGCTAAAACATTTAGAAGCGAACGTTATCGTAACCAATTTGATCAGTTCTATGTGCGCGGACCAATCCAAGTCGCAGAAAATCC
The DNA here is from genome assembly GCA_002396665.1 of Bdellovibrionaceae bacterium UBA5009. Classification (GTDB taxonomy): domain Bacteria; phylum Bdellovibrionota; class Bdellovibrionia; order Bdellovibrionales; family Bdellovibrionaceae; genus UBA5009. Next base: position 33,902 of record DGYJ01000059.1, on the reverse strand, counting down.
TTTTGTGTTCCCCGTTTGCGCTGCCACACTGGACGGACCTGGTTATTTTAATTTTGATTTCTATTATAAAAATGTTTCAGACCACTGCCCGGCAGCTATTCAAGTTATCGTTCGTTAATTTTGAAAATCAAATTTGATAGTTAACTTTAAATTCTTGCTACTGAGACGAAGCCTTGCGAAGGGCTTCGTTTATGATGAGCTCGCGCTCGATACGATAAAAAATAACTTTCTCTTCGAGTCCATCGGTGGGTAAAATTTCTGCCTCAGAAAAAAAGTCCCTTAAAACTTCATTCTTTTTTTCAATCGTCACCCTTGTCGAATTGCGCCCATCGGCCTTACCGCGTACAAAGCTGATATTGATTTTATAGCGTAGACCTGCAGATGGCGGCTTAGTTTCTTCTGGTGGAAGCCAACCATCAACGCCTTTGATATAGTCGGTTTCTAAAAAACCGGTTTCTTGGTTTTCGTTGGCAATGGTGTATTTTAAAATTGTGTGCGCAGCCTTCCAGACGGCATCATAATCAGAATAATAAATTCTTTGTGGCGCAGGTGTTTTTAAAAGTTCTTTTTTGTCTGATCCCGAAGTGGCACATCCAGAAATAAAAAAACTTAAAAAAAGAAATTTAAAAATCCACTGAACTTCGCGTGATATGTGTCGCATCTTCGATAAACTCCGTACCTGTTGTTAAAACCTTTGAGTTAATACCAGCATCACCAAGATACATGACCTCTAGTCTTCGATCTTTGGTTTGCAAGGATGAAAGCCTTGATGGAAAAAGTGGAACTTGAATTTTTTCTTTCCAATCCGTACCAAAAAATTCCCACTGCTTTTTAATTTGGGTTTGAATTTCGCCCTTGGCGTTGGTCGTTCGAATCAAGTTATCAATGGCGGCATAGGTTCCCAAACGACGAACTTTTGATGTCGGCACATCGGGAACAAAAAGTTGAGCTTCGTCACTGCGAGTGATTTGTGGGTCTTTGATCAGGGGTAAAAAATCGATGCTACTTGAAACATTGGTTTTTTGAACGACGGCACTTAAACGATCCATTCCTGGAAGTGACAAATCAAATTCTGATTTGTTCTTAAGAACTGAAACAAGAACAGCCTCGCCTTCTGGCAAGGTGCTCATCCCGCCAGATTGGGTCGACTCAAAACGCTTCACATCCGTGGGCAACCACTTGCCTTGGGATTCAATGGCAAGGGCTGAAATCATCACCTGTTTGTTATCAAAGGCTGGGGCATGGACAGCCACTTTTTGAGTTAAGGGGGACTCTCCCACATTCAAATCTGAATTGGTGATTGGGCTTTGCACATCGACGGACTTTGAGGTCGCGCTGATAAATGTAAAATAATTGATCAGATCATAAAATGGTTTTTTATTGGATAATTCTTTGATCACTTTTTTAAATGGAAATTGCGCGCGCAATCCAAAAATATTTTTGATCCCGGCTGTATCAAAAGAAATTCTGTATTTAGGTTTTTCTATTGTAAGCGAAATAATATAATTTTCTTTTTGCTTTGGGATTGTGACGTTACCTGGGACTTCGACTTTATTCCCGGCCACCGATATGGTGTCTGACAATGGACTGATCATTTTTGAAATATCGAAAGTGATCAGATCTTCTTTCGACAATGGCGATAGGACCAATCCAAAATCTAAAATGTCATCTTTGTCTTTAATGACATGGCCTTGGGTTAAACCGTTGACCTCGAAATTATTTTCAGAAACTAATTTTTTCATTTTAAAAAGAAGGCCATGGGGGGATTGATCTAAGTAAGTTTGTCGTATGTAACCTACGGCATCGACAGTGACATGTTCTGCTGTTGTCCAGGCCACTGGAAGCGGCAAGATACCACTCGCATTGGCCTTTAAATAATTGGCCTGGAAAGGATCATTAAGAGCTTTTCCGATCAAAATTTGCGCCCCATTGATGGGTTCTAGTTTTTCATCGACGACGACAATGTTTCCTGCCTCAACAATTCTTTGAATTTCGGACTTTGAATATGCCCCCACTTTTTCAAAGGGAATCGGCGGAGCATTTTTACTTTGAAAGGGATTTGAACAGCTGCTGAAAAATGTGGCAGCCGAAAGCACGCCTATTAAAAAACTATGTGATTTTAGATACTTGAAATATTGATGGCAAAGAAGCATAGATCTCCTTAAGGCCCAAGGGCCTTACCCTATTGCAGCCATGGAGTCGAATCTGGTCAATGAATACAAGGGGACCTGAACTGAATTCAGCCTTAAGCTCAGATTGGTTGACAAAAAGAGTCGACCTCAGTAGGTTTTCATCTCTTGAAGTTCTTCAGGAACAAGACGAAAGTCTTTTTGATGGTGGGGTAGCTCAGCTGGTTAGAGCAACGGAATCATAATCCGTAGGTCGGCGGTTCAAGTCCGCCCCTCACTACCAAAATAAAAAATGGCTCGCCAACGGCGGGGCCTTTTTTTTTTTTGG
>DGYJ01000059.1:25794-31310 GCA_002396665.1 Bdellovibrionaceae bacterium UBA5009 | reverse complement strand
TGGCGGGCCTTTTTTGTTTTTGGCTGTTGTCGTGCGAGCAGGATCCGATCTCGAACCTTGGCGGTTCACAAAAAGGCCACGATGGCCTTTTTGCGTGAAGCCCATCTTCTGTGGGCGAAACCCGCAAGGGCCGAAGCCATGATGGCTGAGGCAACACGCCCCTCACTACCAAATTAATGCCTCAGGAAGGACAAATTTCTTTTTTTCAAAAATACTTAGAGCCACAATGACTGATTCAACGAATAACAGGCAGACAGCTCCATTTCTTATTGAGGCCAACATCGATATCTCGCCTTTACTCATAGCCTTCGAACAGTTTCATTGGGCCCTTCAAATTGCCCAATCTGATCTGGAAAAAGCTGGTACGATTCTATATTTTAAATTTACCTACGAATTGGCCTGGAAAACTTTAAAACGAATCCTTAATTCCCGTGGAAAAGAGTTAAATAGTCCAAAGCCTGTTTTTCGTGAAGCTGCCTTGGAGAAGCTTATCGATAACCCAGAACTTTGGTTTAATTTTACAAAAGACAGAAATGAAACTGTTCACACTTACAATAAGCTCAATGCAAATAATATTTTTAATGATTTACATCTCTTCGATGCTGAAATGATAAGATTAATTGCAAAACTTAAAACCTTGAAATGAAAAATCTTCAGCTAGAACCAAAACATTTTGAAATCATTTGCAGTATTTTAAAAAAAGCTAAGGTTACAGTTTATGTCTTTGGTTCGCGGACAAAAAACAATGCTCGCGCATTTTCTGATTTGGATCTTTGTCTAAAGGCAGATTACGATAAAACCATAATTCGAAAACTACAGGATGATTTTGAAGATTCTGATTTACCTTTCAAAGTTGATATTGTTGTTTGGTCAGAGCTCAGTGAAAACTTTAAAAAACAAATTGAAAATGATCTGGTACTTTTTAACTGTTATAAAAATAGCTCCCCCCTAAACCCGTAGGGCGTTAATAGAATTCATGAAGCCCCCAATTTTTGATAGACAATCGTCCCACTGGAGAGACTCGATAAAAAATGCCCGTCGAAAATTCGACAGGCTTTAGAAAAATACAAGTTGGCTGAAGTTTTTAGAGCAGCTGGATGTCAGCGGACCAGTGTCATTGTTCAAAGAACAATTCATTGTTTTTGAGATAGTAGCTCTATTGCTTTATTGAGTTGGGAATCCTCGTACTCTCCGAATAGCTCAAAGGGAACGTTAAAATCTGGCTGAATGCCTATTCCTTCTATAACGTTTCCATCAAGCTTTAATTGATAAACGCAAAGATACAGAATGTAATTCAAAGGCTCATCTACATAAAAATATTGTCCCGTTGTAAAGTATCCAGGAGTTTTTTCGCCAATTAAGATTGCTCTTTTCGTCTTCTTGAATTGGTAGGCAAGTGCTTCTTTGCCCGAACGCACGCCTTCATTAACCAGTACAGCCATCGGTCCCGAATAATAATTTTTATTTCTTTTAAATGGGCTCTCCATGATTTCAGTTTCACCGCCCACATTAATTTCCATCTTCATATAGGTACTCGTATCAGAAAAAAACGGATCGAGATGATCCCACCAAGCTCCTCCGTATCCACCTCGCAAATCTAGAATCAAACTTGTTATTTTTTGCTTCTTTAGCTTTGCGACAACTTGCGCGAGAAACTTGGCACTTTCTGGATGAACTCCACTCCATAAATGAATATAACCTATTTTTTGCCCGTTTTTAGTCGTAAATGTTGTTACACTTTTTTTACTGGCATCCTGAAAAGATTGGCTCCAATCAAGAGCTTTGATTTCTGATTTAATATCTAAATCTTTTCCCATACGCTGAATTTGAATAGAAACTATTCGCGGGGATGTTCCCCAATTACCAACAAAGGGCATGCCATTAACTGATACGATACGATCCTTTTTCTTTAAACCCGCTGCCATTGCAGGAAGTCCATCTAAGACCTCTCTGACGAAGTATCCGTCTTTATCTTTACCTAGCTGTAATCCTGGATTAATTATTTTGGGAGTCGGTCTTAATTGCTGTTTCGAAATGGCCTCATGGCTTTTGAAGAAATAATATCCTTCACTAGAAGTAGTCATAAATTCAGTATGAGATTTTCCAAGTGAAAATAAAAATGGATTCAGAACTTCAGCCAGATCATCAATTTTATCTTGGGATTTTAATTTGCTAACTAGCTCAAGTCGATTTGACTCGCTAAAAGCCGCCTGCATTTCAGAGCTACAAGCTTTCTTTGAAGCTGTATTCCAAACTTTAGTAAGTATGTCTGAATTATTTTGTAGTGATGCCGCCTGCACGGTTCTCCCTAATGCGAGAACTGATCCGATTAACACTAAGATTTTACTTACCATGCTCATATCTACCCCATATTCAAAAAGGAGTAGAACATCGTTCGTTCTTCATTGGAATACGCAAAGCTTCAGAACGGAATCGTTTTTACCGCCCCTTGATAAAGCCAATCTGAGCTATTTAGAACAGTTTTGGGGGTCTTTTCGTTTCGCAAAAAAATACCCTAAACAGCTTAGGTTAAATATATGCGACCTGGCATAATGAGTTTACTTTTTAATCAGTGTAAAAAAATCCAGAGTGAACCCGACCATTTCCTCTTCATTGGATGGCTTCACAGTTTCGACGTAGTTTTCAATAAGTCGCACCATCTCTGCTTTTAATTTTTCGGCGTCAGTCTTTGAGAGAGTTGAAATCGTCGAATAAAGCCATACGGCTTAGGTAAGCCTCATAGATTGTGCTTGCAAGATTTTCTTCTTTGACGTTCCACATGATTGTGAAATTTTGGTCTAAGTTTAGCTCTTTCACGATTTGACGTGTCCGAAACAAGACAAGCAATCGGCTTGCGCTTGAAACAGCTCCATCGTCTGATATCAAGCGATTATCGTATGCGCTCAATTTCACCAGAATACGAAATATGCTTGCCATCGATTGCGTCGTTCGTGGGATCATATGACTAATGCCTGACTTCAGGTGCGTAATACTATTGTTCTCATCTATTTGATTAACTATTTTCTTCGCAATATATTCGGCGATTCTTCGCGAACTTCCATTCTGAGTCCAATTGTCTTTCAAAATTAAGACGCCTGCTTTTGCTGTTTGGATTTGCATCTCTGCGACTCGCCTAGGAGTAAATGCGGCTGCAGGCCAGTGATTTAAAAGGTCATGGAGATACTCAATAGAACCTGTCGCATCGATCGGCCACTTCCCTCTAGAGATCAGTTGAAGGTATTGCAGATCGCTGATTCGCCCTCGAACGGCAACAGGCTCAAATACGCTTCGAATCTTTCCGCTATTCAATTTGCTCTGATGAAGGATGCGAAGAGTCCGAGGAGTTGGCACAATTAGATGATCTGTAGAAAGGACTTTGATTCCGTAAGATTCAAAGAATCGTACAATTCTTGTATCTAAGTTTTGCATCGACTCAGCATATGTACCGCCGGAAAATCCAAAACCAGCTTTTGTATTGGCAGAAGGACTAAAGTGGATCTCCAAATACTCATTTCCTTCGATTTTGATTGGTTGGATAGAAGCAAAATACTCAGGCGTATTACGAAGCATACCTCGTGCTATGATTTCTGCATCTGATTCTACCGAAACAGACTCGCCGTCAACTTCTCTTGAAAATATGGCCTCACAACGTAAATCAGCAGAAACTGGCAACGCCGTGGCGATGCCAGCCAAAAAAATGAAGACGAATGTCAAAAAGTTCATCATATTACACCTGCAAATTAGCCAATATGGCTCTCGTTAGTTAACGGTTGAAATAGATCAGTGATATGCAATTGCAATCCAACGGCCAAAAATATACGAAAAAGTAGGCCGTCGCAAGGATACTATAACAGCCGCTTGACCAACGCGCAGATCAAAAATTTATCCGAACAATAATTCTACTTTTTGTCATTTTTTAAAAATATTGAAGCCACTATAGACAGTCCAATCAAAGTAACAATAATTCCCAATGACCAACCAATAGGGAATTTACCACCGAAGGCCTGGTTCAAATACACCATTTTACTACCCACAAAGACAAGCACCGCCGCTAGTCCGTATTTAATGTAAATAAATTTGTCCATCACTCCAGCCAATAAAAAATACATTGATCGAAGTCCCAAGATTGCAAAAATATTCGAAGTAAATACTATCAAAGGCTCTTTGGTTATGGCAAAAATTGCTGGGACTGAATCAATGGCAAAAATAATGTCTGTGAACTCTAAAAATACAAGGGCCAAAAATAAAGGCGTCACATAAATTAAACCATTGATTTTGTGAAAAAATTTATCGCCAACAATTTCTGGGTGAATTCTAAAAACTTTTTTCAAAGAACGAACAATAATACTTTGATCTAAATTTTTTTGTTCAGTCCCCGCAAAAAACATTTTTATACCCGTCAAGATCAGTACAACACCAAAGAATAGAACAATCCCCTCGTACTGCATCAGGACAGATCCCATCGCCACAAACAGGGCCCGAAATGCTAATGCACCTAAAATTCCCCAAAAAAGAACACGGTGTTGATACATTTTTGGAATAGCAAAATAGCCAAAAACGACTGCAAAAATAAAAATATTATCAATGGCCAGGGACTTTTCGATAACAAAGCCCGTTAAGAATTCAAGCGCCTTAGCTTTTGCTTGTTGATCAGGATCAAAATCTGGAATCGAAAGATATTTTGGATCCGTTGAAAAACGCCACTTTGCATACTGATAAAAAAGATAATTAAATATCAAAGCAAGACTAATCCACACCGCCGTCCAAATTGTTGATTCTTTGAAAGTAACTTCATGGGCCTTTTTATGAAAAACCCCTAGATCCAGGGCCAGTAAAATAAGTACAAACGAAGTAAATCCAAAATAAAACCACCAATAATCTGCAAATGGAAATAGAACCATGATTGAATGTCTCCTTATTAATCTATCATCGACTTTTTTTAATTATTGCTCAAATAGATAAATGTGTTATTTTGTATACTTTAATACGATAAAAGGAAAAACCCTATGAGCCCTTGGATTAACTACCACCATCTTTTTTACTTTAAAACAATTGTTGAAGAAGGTACGGTTTCGAAAGCTGCTGAAAAACTTCGTATCGGTCAGCCCACTTTAAGTGCTCAGCTGAAGCAGTTTGAAGACAACCTTGGTGTGCAGCTATTTGAACGACAACATAAAAAACTATTATTAACCGAACAAGGAAAAGTGGCCTTCGACTACGCTAAAAATATATTTAAAATGGGTTCAGAAATGTACGAGGTTCTCCATGACAGGATAAAGCCTCTTCGCCCTTCACTACATATTGGGTCGCTGGACAGTGTCCCAAAGCAAATTGTACTTCAGTTAGCAAAACATGCATTCAAAATCTCTCCCTGCCAAATTACAATGTCAGAAGGAAGCCCAGATCAACTATTGCGCGAGCTTTCAGCCCATAGAATGGACATCATGCTTAGTAACTTTTTGCCGACAGGAATAGACTCTAAAGGCTTATTTCCTAAAGCTATTACAAAGAAAAAT
>DGYJ01000059.1:19705-25629 GCA_002396665.1 Bdellovibrionaceae bacterium UBA5009 | reverse complement strand
TAAAGCTATTACAAAGAAAAATGTTGCGTTCTATGCCGATGTCAAATTCAAGAATCTAAGAAAAGGATTTCCAAAATCCATTTCGGGACAACCAATGATACTGCCAACATACGATAGCAAGCTACGCTATGACATAGATCATTGGGCCAAGGTCCATGGGATTGAACTGAACGTCATTGTCGAAGGTCAAGATATAGCGACAAAAAAATTAATGGCCATTGAAGGGCTTGGCATTCTTCCAACGGCAACGCATACGGTGACTCGACAAGTCCTTTCCGGGGAACTCCTGGAAATTGGTCAACTTCAAGGAGTCCATGAAGAGTTGTTTTTGATCACTGCAAATAGAAAAATCGAAAATCCAATTGCTGCAAAACTGATGAGCTCTTTTACAGTTTAGCCATTTTTTTTTGTATTGTATAAAAATATACAAATTATATTTATTATCCATTTTTGTAATTTATAAAAAATCCGTAAAGTCATTATGAACGGGAATTGCCCCGTTTATTTTACACGGAGGTCCTATGATTTTTTCTAAAATGAGCACTCTGAAGCCGCTTCTGGAATCAAACAAAGGCCAACACCTAACGGCATACATTCCCAACGATCAAAATATTTTTGTCCTTCGACGCCAGTTGCGCGAGGTCATCGATACATCGTATGAATACTTAGCCCCGGTCATGAATCCCGATGCTCTTGTGCGCTTTATGGCTCCTCTTCACAATGCTGTCGAGGACAGCAAATTACTTAAGAATTTAAAAGGAAATGTTGGAGTTTTCAGAAATGAAAACTCGTTTAGAATTCTTTGTCTGCCTGTCGCTGTCGAGCAAACATGTGTAGTCGCAACAAGCTTCCATGTTAAGCCCCTCCTTCGATGGCTGCAGGCAGACAGAGAATTTCTTCTATTAGGAATCAGCGATAACTTCGCAAGTCTGTATTTAGGAAATCAATCAAGCTTAAACTTGATTGACACAATTATTTTCCCAAAAATTCAAAGAAGCAACTTAAGTCTAAACTCTTACTTAGATTTAAAGAAAAGTCGATTCAGCCTACAGACTTTCGGCAAAACAGCGACCTGGTTGAATGATTGGATTCTGGACCAAACAAAAAATACAAAGCCACTTTTTTTTGTTGCTGGCCCAAAAGATCTAACAACAATCTTCCTGAAAGAATGTGCCTATAAAAATAAGTCAACAAAGTCGATCTGGCCATCCTTTGCGCAGGATCAACTGCCTTTGATCTGCGAAGAAATCAGATCCCAATTAAAAGATATGATAAAAAAAGATCTCGAAAAAGCACTGATGGAGTTTTATCAAGCGGAAGATATGAATTTAGCCAATAAAAATATCTTTCAAATCGCAAAAGCAGCAATTAAAGGAAAAGTAAAAAAATTAATTATTGCCGACGGCATAAATATATTTGGAAAGCTTGATAAAAAAACCGGTGGTCTTTCCATCCACCCCACCCACTTAGATCATGAAGATGATGATCTGCTGGATGATCTGGCCCAACAAGTTTTATCCCACGGAGGCGAAGTTCTTGTTGCCCCACGGGATGAAATCCCAAAAGGTCGTCCTATTCTCGCCATCCTAGATTCCCCAAGCCATTCTGACCCCGTAGAAAAATATTCCAACTCACATGGGACAGAACGCAAAATTGAAAGGAGCATCCTATGATACATATAGTATTTAAAAACTTACAGGAATCTGAACTTGCAAAAGAGGCTGTCACACAGCATTTATCAAATACAACTGATCGTTTTCCAGACCTAGTCGATCACCGAATGACAGTGAATCTGAGTATGGACAACTCGAAGTTCAAACCGGGGCCGGATTTGTTCAAAGTTAAACTGTATATTCGCGGAAAAAAATATGGTGGAATTGTATTGGAAAAATCAGCCATGAGTTTGTATACCGCCCTTGCCGATTTATCCGAACGACTGCTGGAAAGACTTAATCGTCACGGTGACAAGCAGCGTGTGAAAAGCAGAAACCAAGCCAGAAAGTTAGCAAAAACACAAATGATTCAAAATATATGACGAAAATCATGTTCACCTCAGATTTCCCCTGGTATCGCTTAAGTTCGAGGTGTACATGTCACTTATTCCGTTTGAACAAATGTCATCATCCACTCGCGAAATGGGGGGGAAGGCCTGGGGCTTAGCCGTATTGGCAAAGGCAGGCTTCCCTGTCCCCGAAGGCTTGATCTTAACAAGCCAGCTCGATGAACAAATGGAAACTGAACTTTTGAACTGGTGGAAAAACCAAGCCCACACGCCACTTGCCGTGCGTAGTAGTGCCAGCGCAGAAGACACAGCCGAAACCTCTTTTGCAGGTCAAAATAAAAGCTTTTTGAATGTCACAAACAAAGATGAACTTTTAAAATCCATCCTGGCATGCTTTGACAGCAGCCACCGCGAAGCCAGTGAAGCCTATCGAAAACATTTTATTGGCGATCTTTCAACGGCATCGGAAATGAACGTGGTGATCCAAAAAATGGTGGACCCAGAATTTGCAGGGGTCTACTTTAGCCAAGACCCCCGCGATGGCAAAGGTTGGATACTTGAAGTCATTCAAGGATTAGGAGAGGACTTAGTGTCTGGACAAAAAACACCAGGCCAAGTACGCGAAAATGGGAGCAGTCAAAATCTTCCAAAAAATTTTTCTATTTCAAAAGCGCAAGAAATTGCGGCCATCGGCGAAAAGGTAGCACTGTATTTAAAATTTCCTGTGGATATGGAGTGGGCCGTTGATAGCAAGGGTCAAATTTTTGTCTTGCAAGCACGCCCCATCACAACCCTTAAAAAAAATTTAGATAAAAAAATAATTTCAGAAGAGTTTGCTAGGCTTAAAAAAAATTGCACAGCGACGACAACCTGGGACGGTCAGACATTTGCAGAATGGAACGGGCTTCCGACCCCTTTGACTTTAAGTCTTTGGCAAAAGGCATTTTCACCCCATCATGCCTTTGGTGATGCACTAAAAAAATTAGGATATGAAAGTTTTAATCCTGATTTTCCGCAGAATGATTCTTTGCTCGAAAATATTTTTGGACGTGGATATATCAATCTCGAGCGCATGACGGACCTGTATTACGGTCCAATGCCCTACACGATTATTGCCCACCCGCGGCCCCATACACGATTTGATTACAAAAAAATAACATGGACTATAATTTTGCATTTGCCCATGGCCCTTTGGAGCATGATCAAAGTGGCATGGAATGTCTCCTCAAAAAGAAAAGAATGGATTCGCCAAAGTACAGAGGCTCTGCAGGCGCAAAGACTTCGAATGATCAGACCACTTCAGCCTTCGCTGTACACAGGTCTCAGTGACGAAGAACTTTTTCGACTTCTTAGAAATGAATGTGAATCCTTCACAAAAGAAATCTTGTATTGGCCCCTATTGATGGTTGTTCTAACAGAATCCACAATTCAAAATCTGCGTCTCATTTTAAGCGGAATTTTTGGATCCGATGCAACTGATCGCAAGATCAGGGATTGGATGGCCCATGGACTGCACACAGTGACTTTGGATATGAGCAATGAAATGCAAGCGGCTGCTGATAAAATTCAACAGGCGAACTTCCTGAGCAAGTACGGTCATCGTGGGGCTGGCGAAATGGACCTAGCCAATCCCCGTTGGATCGAGCTTGGTGAAAAATCTTTTCAAAACCCTTCCGTCGCCAAAAAATATTCTTCATCTTCAATTGAAAATGAAGTCGAAATTGAAATTCAAAACTTAAAAACCTTTAAACGAGACATTGTGCTTGATGAGTGGAAGATTTTTAAAAAACTTCTAGAGCTTCGCGAACAGTGGAAAATGGAAATCTTGAAACCCTATGCTGAAATTCGATTCTTACTTGAAGAAATAGGGAAAAGATCTGGTTTGAATTCAGACATTCACTGGCTTAAAATTGATGAGGTCTTCGAAATGAAATCATCGAACTTGAATCCTTTCCAAGAAAAAATTCAACTGAGGAAAACTAAAGCCAAAGTTTTCCGTAGCTACTCTTTACCTGAAACACTAAGTCTTGAAGAGCTTGAAAATGTCATTGAGGGCCGACAACTGACCAGCACCAATGGATTTATTGGCGAAGCACTTTCGCCAGGAGTATCCTACGGAGAAATTCGCTTCGTCAGCGATCCCACCCAGGTTGATCTTACCACCTGGCCTGAACAAGTGATTATTGCAGCCCAAGCCACTGACCCGGGGTGGACTCCACTTTTTTTAAAAGCCAAAGGGATTATTGTCGAACGCGGCGGTGTGCTTTCACATTGTGCCATTGTCGCTCGGGAAATGTCGATTCCAGCCATCAGCGGAATCCTGAATATTCAATCTAGGTTCAAAGATGGGGATCGCGTCTGGATTGATGGCAACACTGGGCGAATCAGTAAAGAAGGAGTTCAACGATGATAATTCCAAAAATTATTATCCCAACAGTTTTAATTCCATTCACGTTAATTAGCGTTGTGATCAGTATGATTGCAAGCTTCATCGCCTCTTTGTTTGGCGTTAAGCTGAACACCGAAGGTCCCCGCCGACTTTTAGAAGTTCTGTTGAAACCCAGAGTTGTTATTTTTATGGTCATTTCAAATTTAATTTTTTATGGTGGATACAAAGGCTATGTCTACTTTAAAAACAGTCCTCGTTTAGAATCGACGATTATCAAAAAAAATCATCAAATGGCAAAAGCCTCTGATAAATTGTATTCAGATGATTTCGACCAGCCCAATGCCTTTGCCTATCAAAAAGGATCTCCATCGTTAACTCATCAAATTTCTGTAGCTTGGTCTAGGGACTTGCCCAAAGGTTCTTTTGCGGGGGCCACCAGCAGTGGAAGTTCATTATTTATTGGCACAGAACAAGGCCAAGTTGAAGAGCTTGAAGTCACTACTGGGGAAACTCTTCGTTCATTTTATGTTGGCACTCCAGTGTCCTCGGCACCAACTATTTCAGCGGGCTTTATGTATGTTGGCGAAGGTGTCCACGACACACATCATGCCCGAGTTTACAAGTTTGATTTAAAAACGGGTCACTATGTTTCATCTTACGAAACAAAAGGGCACACGGAAGGTCGCTTGATTATTTCCGAATGGAAAGGACAAAAATTATTGTTTGCACCAGCAGGCGTTGACGGAATGCACGCGATAGATCCTGCCACAATGAAAAAAGTTTGGCAGGTCAATGTTGGTCACACTGATTCTTCTGCTCGCTCGGACAGTGGACTTGTATTTTGGGGCACAGGTCGAGAAAAGCATAAAGAAAATGAATCTAAAATTTGGGCCGTGGCCGTCAATTTTTTGGATGGAACGTTGAAATGGAAACACGAGCTACCCGCCTCGTCCTGGATGCAACCTGTGATTGTGCAAAACGATGTCTGTTTCACCACTGGTGAAATTTATTTTAAATCTGATATCGGTGGTATTTTTTGCTATGACCAACAAACTGGGGAACCGACAACTGCCTTTAATGCCCAAACTCGAATTGTTAGTCGCCCAGTCCTTTTTAAGGGCGACCTTATTGTCACTGACTTCAATGGAAGAGTTTGTCGATTTTCAAGACTCTTTGGCAAAGTTCAGTGGTGCACAGACACCGACGGAAGTGAATACAGCCTTGCCAGTGTGGCCTATGATCCAAAGGAAAATGTCTTTGTTTACCCGTCACAAAAGGATGGATTGTTCAGCCTAGATCCCGAATCAGGACATATTCTATCCCATTGGAAACCGACGGAACCCGAGCAATGGAAAAAAACCTACGCCCCAGCTGTCGTGGTCAATGGGTTTTGGCTAACAGCGGATTACTCTGGAAAAGTCAGATCATTTAAAATCATACGATAAGCAAACCCGATCACTTCCTGTGACTATTTTAAATTCATATTGTATTTAAATCCTATTTCACATATATCCTCTGCAACGGCTTGCAGGT
>DGYJ01000059.1:10630-19613 GCA_002396665.1 Bdellovibrionaceae bacterium UBA5009 | reverse complement strand
AGGGGGCCCTATGCTTCAATTGATTACATTATTCTCGATTCTACTTTATTCACTATCTGGCGCCGCCCAGGTGAACTGTGAACAGCTTGTTCACGGTGATGGCTCTGCTGTTTATCACTCAAATCACAGATTGCTAACGAACAAATCCGCAGATTCAAAATCAGCTTGGTTCCATTCCAATGGTAAACTGGCGGCACAAGCTCCCCTCACGCAAAAAGGTTTTGCCTATTACAGCAATGGAAATATTTTAAGTTTCCATGCTGGTCTTCCTGGGGCAACATGGTACTGGCCCAATGGAAAAGTATTGTCTTACTCTATGGGAACTCCGGGTGCTATCTGGTATTCACCAACAGGTTTTATATCCAAACCCCAAGGCCCTGCAATGACTACAGAAGAACTTTGGCTTCTCGCCTGTGAAATGGTTTTTAATAGAATTTGAATTTCTTAAGTAAATAAAGCTTACGTATTTAAATTGCATATTTAAAAGCAAATTGCCCTAAAACGTCACTTGTACAAAAAATCGTCACCATAAATACCTCCTATTGATTCTCCATGTTCAACGAAGTGTCTCAAACTGGTCCATAACTTGCTTATTGAGACCTCGGAGACCTTAAATTTTAAACGGAGGAACTATGGAATTTTTTGCTTCACTTGGACGCGCGTTTGTATCTGCCGATGCTATTTGGATGTGGGCTATTTTAGCTGCTCAGATCGTATCACTTGCGATTATCATTGAACGTGCCTATGCACTTTATGTTGATCGTAAAGACAACCAAAAACAATTAGCTAAGGTTTTAGCTGACGATATTCGCAGCGGAAACATTGATAAAGCCTTGAAAAAAGCTGAATCTATGTCGAAATCCCAACCCCTAGGTACTGTTGCTGCCGCTGGTATTCAAGCAGCCCTTGATTTGGGTGGCAAAGAAGAAATCCAAATGAAAATGGATGAAGTTCTTTTAGAAGAATCTTCTCGTGTTGAAAAAAGAATTGGTTTTCTGGCCATGTTCGCCAACGTTGCCACTTTGATGGGTCTTTTAGGAACTATCACTGGCTTGATTCACTCCTTCGCTGGTATTGCCAACGCCAATGCAGCTGAAAAAGCAACAATTCTTTCCCAAGGTATTTCATTGGCAATGAATACGACAGCCTATGGTCTGATCGTGGCCGTTCCTGCTTTGATTATGTACTCGGTACTTCAAAACAGAGCCACACGTCTGACTGAAGATCTAAATAAAGCCGCTTTAAATTTGTTTATTCAATTGAGCTTTCACAATGAAGCCGTTCCTTTGAAAAAGAAAACAACTTTGAAGTAATTAAGCACTCGAACTGAAATCGAAACGTTGACTGAAACTAAGGAGCTTGTGTGAAAAAAGATTTAAACTTCGAAATCAATATTTTACCGATTTTGGATATTCTTTCTGTACTCATCTGTTTTCTACTCTTGACAGCAGTTTGGGTTCAAATTGGAACTCTTTCAACACAACAAGCCCTAGGTGACAACAGCACCGCCGGAGCGAAAAATCCTCCTTCGCTTTGGATTGGTGTTGCCGAAAACGGAAATCTTCAATTTTCTTTACGTGATGTCAAAGTTAAAACAAATTTAGAGTCTTCTGTAGCCGCTCAAAATTCAGCTGTGAATTGGAATGCTTTAAATCAAAAAATCAAAACTTTGAAGACACAAATTCCTGAACTTAAAACCGTTGTGATTCGTCCCGATGCAAAGGCGAATTACGGTGTTGTGATTAAGATTATGGATCAATTAAAACAAAATAATATGACCGACATCGGTCTTTCACCACTGGGATAATCGGAGATCATATGAAACAATCAGCATTACTGATGACATCTTCAGCTTCCCCGCTCACTGAAGCACAACTTCTAAAGCATGGTGGACAAAAACATGGAAAGGCAAAAAGTGATGGCGCGGTTCTATTACCACTGACATCATTGATTGATGCTTTTTCGATTATCGTGATCTATCTTTTGATCGGAACACAAAGTGGAGGTCTTGAAAAAGACATTCCAAATAAATTGAACTTACCAGTCGCTGATGCTAGCCAAATTCTTGATAAAGAACTTCCCACAATTCGTATTCAAAAAGGTTCTTACTATATCGGCGACAAATTGGTCGCTGTACGCGAACTTGGAAATGCTTTGAATGAAGTTCGCAAATCGTTTTCTAAAGAACAAAGTGTTGAGTTATTGATTCAAGCTGACCAAGCCATGGATTATGCCGAATTGGATCCTATTCTGCGAGCTGGATCTGAAGCCGGTATTCAAAAACTTAAGTTCGCAGTGTTGCCAAAACAATGAAAACACTAAATTGGGCCTTAAATCTTATTTATGTATCAACTCTTTTTGTCGGCACTGCCCGTGCTGAAGGGGTCAATACTGAAACCCAGGACCTTGTTGCCGATCGTTTAGAGCGTATCATTTCAACAATGGACCAAAAAGATTCTTCGTGGTTGCCATCACAACAACGTTTGGCTGATGTCTATGCCGAACGCGCACGAAATCGCTTTATGCAAGAAATTGAAGCCAATTGCAAAGATTGCAAAGGCTCATCCGTCGATCGCAAAAAAGCATTGGCCATTTACGACAAAATTTTTACAAAAACTCAAATCAAAGACCAAGGACGAATTTTATTTCAAATGGCGCATTTGCATGAGCTGGCAGGCGAAAATGAAAAGTCTATTGCTCTTTTTGAAAAAATTCTGAAATCAAAAAAAGGAATTTATTCTCATGAAGTGATTGAAAAATCACGATTGTCTTTGGCCGACCTTCAATACCAAAAAGGCGACTACAAAAAAGCCCTTAAAAATTATCAGGAATCATTAAAAACTGCTCAAGAACAAAAAGGATTTGTGACTTACCGTATAGCATGGTGCCAATTCAATACTGACCAATTGTCGTTAGCAATTTCGAATCTAGAACAATTAGCTGCTCATCCAGAACTTCTAACAAAAGAAACTAAAGAAGGTTTTATTGCCGATGCAGGATTTCGTAATGACGTCCTTCGTGATTTGGCGACCTTCTATACTCGTCGTGCAGTCACTTCGAAGGAAATTTCGAATTTTCAAAGTTGGATCCCAGCTGAAGATAAAAAAGAAATGCTTCTGTACTTTGCAAACGAAACAAACCGCGTGGGGCAAAAGCAAGCCTCTTCAGAAATTTACAAACAATACCTTCAGTCTAAAGATTTGAATAAAGAAGAAAAACTTGATGCCCGTGTACAGTTGGCACAAATTAATTATGATAAAGGTCAAGCCGATGAGTCTTTAGAAGATTTTGCTGTTGCTGCAAAAGAATACAAAGACACTTCCTGTTCAAAAAATGAAAAGTGTGAAGAACTTCGCAAACAGATGAAAAAGTATGTGACTGAACTTCATCGACTTAAAAAATCAAAACCTGATCAAAGTGTTCTTAAAGGTTATGATATCTATTCAAAAACATTTCCAGATGATACAGAAATGTCAATTCTTGGAGCCCAAGTTGCCGACGGTTTAGGACAACAACAAAAGGCCTCAAGCCTTTATTTTGCTGCTGCCGTTTCTGCAAAAGATGAAAAATTAAAAGAAACAGCTTTGCTTGGCGAAATTTCTTCTGCAGAAAAATCTGAAAACTTACAAACACAGGAAGTGGCCTACAAGCACTATCTGCAATTGATGCCAAATGGCTCTAAGGCTTTTGAGGTCAGATATCAATTGGCCCATTTAAGTTTAAGTCGTAAACAGTTTGCCAATGCTGCTGACCAATTCAGAACACTGGCCTTAGACAAAACTGGTTCTGCAGACCTTCGTAAAAAATCTGCGGATCTTTCTTTAGACGCTTTGGCACAAATTCACAGCGACGAACAAATTGAAAAATTAGCATTTGAATATTCTTCTGTTTTTGCGAAAGACCAAAAAGAATACTTAAAAATTTATCGCAGGGCTTTGAATGCTCAAATTGTTAAAATCACCAACAATGAAAAATCTTCGAAATCAGATTTAAAATCTGCACTCAGCAAGTCAGAATCCACAGTTTTGACTGGGGCCACTGACCAAGAAAAAATTCTGCATTTTAAAAACAACTCCGTCCTTGCTGAAAAAATTCAAGAAAATAAATCTTTGCAAGCGGCCTATGATGGCTTACTTTCTGTGCCTTCACTTTCAGCCACTGAAAAAGAACAAACTTTGGCGGCCTATGTAGGACTTTACGAGAAGAATTTAGATTTTAAATCAGCCTATTACACGGCCTTGAAAATGAAATTTTCAAAATTAAGTCGATCTGAAAAAGAAATGAAATTAGGCACATTGGCTGACCTTGCAGGCCTATCAGCTGAAAGGCATTATCGTGCAGCCCTTTCGGCAGGATTGAAAGGATCAACAGCAATTTCATTAAGACAGCGCCTTGTTTTTCTTTCTTCAAATCCTGTTCATGAACTAAAAAAACAAGAATCTGAACTTGCTAAATCACCTAGTGTCTTGGCCGAAACAATTTTACTTCTATTCGGAAAAAATAAATCTTCGCGCGGCTTAGAAAAAGCTATGGAAAATAAGGCTGTTAAAAATTTGCAAGCCATCCGCTTTATTAAAAAGCAATTCTATTATCCACAACAAGAAAATTTTGATTTGAAAATCTCGTCTCATAAATTAGAAACTAAATCTGACAGAGCTTTTCAAAAATCTATCCAGAAACGATTAAAATACCTTAAGGAAGCTGATATTTCCTTAGATACAGCTCTAAAAATCAAAGACTACACGGCCCAAGTGATGGCCCTTTCCACTGTAGAAAAGGAAAATGCTAGGTTCGCAGAAGAGCTGATGTCCAGCCCCTTGCCTGCTGGCTTAACTGAAAAAGAAAAGGCAAAATATATTTCTTTATTGAAACAGCAGGCCTCGCCTTTTGTTAAAAAATCAAATTTAGCAAAATTTAAAAAAGAACAATTATGTAACGCAAACTCTCAATGGATAAGTATTGCCAACGACTTACAAAAAAGCCGAGCAGAAATACAACCCTACATGGCCCGAGAAGCTCGTATTTTGTCTGATTTGACTACGAATTCATCAATGAAATCTGAGCTGCAAAAAGCCCTTAAAAACTCGCAGGCCTCTGAAGGCGACTTAAAAGAAGCCAGAGAGTCTGTGCGCTCAAATCCAAATGATATTCAAGAGATTGAAAAATTGAAAAAACTAGAGACAAAAGTTGGCCATCCATTGATGGCCTCCTACCTAGAACAGCGCTTAGGTCGAATACAGAATGGGAAGGCCCTATGAAAAATCTTATCACTTTGGCTTTGATTTTGCTATCTACTACCGCCATGGGAAAGAACGTTCACACCTCAACCCAATCGAACACCAAGACGGCGTCTAAAAAAGACGTCAATTTGGGAACTTCTTTTCGCTTTAGCCCGATGTCTTTAAAAGGAAAGTATCAGAATTCACCAAGCACTGAAGCCATCGTTGAAAATGATAAGTTTTTAGATGATTTGTTAGGCCCAAGACGAAGTTTTGCTGATCGCTTAAAACAAGATCAGCAAAGAAACTAAAGGAAGAACCCATGACAGCCGCACGTCGTATTATTTTAGAAAATAAGATGGGACAAAAAGTCAGAGCCTTTCAATTCGAAGGAACTGAAGCTTTTTTAATCTATCGTGAAGACAACCACCGTGTTGAGCTTCATAACAATCTTGAAAATTTGACTGAAGACGGAATTGAATTTTCCGTTATCGAGAAATTAAAAATTTCTGACTTGCAAAAATCTTCTATGACTTTGGCTGGCCTTGGCCAATTGCATTTAGCTGTTGATAATGAATCACTGAATGGTCCATCTTTTGATCTTGCCAAAGAAGATGATGAATCTAAATTGAAACTATGGATGCAAAAAAGTGCTGTTGGGCATTTTATTGCGGTCATTTTTTTAGTCGCATTATCTTTTGCGATGAATTCATTGAAAGAGAAAAAAGAAGAACCCCAACTTGTAACAATTGTTGTTCCAGAAAAAGCTGAAAGCAAAAAAGTTGAAAAAGTTCAGGCCTCTGAAAAGAAAATTAAACAAGAAATTCAAAAACAAGCCAAAGTTACAAATAGAACAATTCATAAAGCCGTAACACGCAAACATGTTCAAGTGGCTAAAAAACCAGTAGTGACGAAATCACAGGTTGCTGTTCGAAATGCTCCTGAAAAAAATCTTCAACGTGTTGGCGCCCTTGCTGCTTTGGGTGGAATTCGTTCTGGAGCTAGGGATGCTGAAGGTCTTGATGCTAAATCATTAAAAAATATTCGCTCTGCAGGTGTTGGTTCCGGTGGCGGCGGAGTTGGTGACATTGGAAACGGCGGAGTCCGTGGAATGATGCCAGGCTCAGGCTTAATCGCTGGAAGCGCTGGCCGTGGTGGCCGTGCAGAATCTGCCGGCGGCTACGGAACTCGTGGGAGCGGTGGTGGTAAAGCTGGCTACGGAACAATTTCAATGGTTGGTGGCACTTCGGGCATTAGCCTTCCTTCAGAGGAAGCCGAAGTTCAAGGTGGTTTGGATATTGATCAAATCGCTGCCGTCATCAATAAAAACCGTGGTCAAATTGTTTATTGTTATGAACAAGGCTTACAATCCCAAGCGGGACTAAAAGGCCGAGTGTCTGTCCAATTTGTCATCGGAAAATCTGGTCGCATCACAACGGCCGGAGTCGCGAAATCATCTTTAAGATCACAAAGTGTTGAAAGTTGCATTGTTTCTAAAATGAAAGCTTGGCAGTTCCCACGACCTGTCGGCGACGTCAATGTTGATGTTCTTTACCCATTCGATCTTTATCGAGTGAGCAGTCGGTAGGAAGGTATGAATATGAAAACAAATTTTCTATTTTCAACAATCGCTTTGACAGCCCTCGTGCTCAGCGCCTGCGGCGAACAAAACAAAAACCCCGTCAAAGACCTTAGCCAATTGCGTGAAAAAGGTTCGACTGAAGTCGCCCGTGGCCCTGAAAAACCACAGATCTTGACTGAAACCATCGTTGTAGAAAAGCCTGTTGCTGTCATTAAAGAACAATCGACTGTGAGTGCGGATTCAATTGTCATCGCTGCAAGTCCCTATATGACATTTTCTGAAGGCCAAAAATCATCCTTTGAAGTTATTGGTCAAAGTTTGATCCCAGGTGTTCGTTTAAAACTTTCTGGTAAGAATTTACCTGCGGGAGCAGAACTTGTTGCTGCCGCAAACAATGACCAAAAAGATCGCTATGTTCTAACGTGGACTCCAGCCTACAACACAGTGTCTGCGAATTCGAACCAATCCAAAGAAATTAAAATTAAAATTGCTGCAGAAGTTGCCCAAGCTCCAAACGAAAAGATTCGTCAAACCTTGGCCTCTTTATTAAAAGAAAAAGAAGTTGTACTTGTTGTGACTAAAAATCAACAAGCCCCAATGGATCTTAAAATTGAAAATTTATCTGAAGTTGTCCAAGAAGATTCCATCACACGCTTTCAAGTGACAGCAACAGTTCCCGGTGTTGATGACCAATCAACACAAAAACCAGTTCTTCGCGTGAGCTTTGATGGCGTCACCATGACCCAAGGGAATTCATTCCGTGAACTTGATGGTTCAAGACATATTATTGCTGATGAAAATAAAAAAGATGCTGAATATCTTGGAAACTTCAAATGGAAGTTCAACCTTGTTTTCGACACAAAAAATATTAGCGTCCAACCAGCTTTAAACACGGATGGAAGTGTGAATGCTTCTGCAGAAACTTCTCACCTTCGCCTTAGTTTTAAAGTTTACAATGAAGTGCTTTCAACACCTGAAACTGTTAAACACATCCAAATCGCTTTAATTAAATCAGTAGAAGCCCCCCGTTTTGACGTTTCTGGCTTAGCCCAAGAAACTTTAGAACTTACTCCTGGTGAGAAACTTAAACTTTCGTTTACGGTTAAATCTGCAAATGCAAAAGGCAAAATCAAAATGGAATTGCCAAATTTAAAATCCGTGGTGGGTTCACCGAAGATTTCCTGTGTGGCTGCCTTGTCCTCTGCTGAACAAAATTGTCAATTGCAATGGAATGTGCCCTGCGCTGCCAAAGATGCTGATTTAAGCCAAGAGATCAGCATGTCTGCCGTTGCTACAGCCAATGGTCGCAGTTCAGAAATTGTGAAGTACACATTGAAAACAGTTCGTTCAGCAAAAGAAAAAATGAATTGCACAACAGGAGCAAAAAAATGAAAAATTTAAACTCTTTACTTCATTTCGTTTTAAATACATTGATTTTTGCCTCTATCACCAATTCTTCTTTTGCGGCAAGCACTTCAAAACAGTTGGACACTTTAGGTGGCAATAAAAAAATATCTGAAATGGCTGCGGCCATGGACCCAGAAAACAAAGCTCGCATTGTGCAAAAACGTCTTGTCGACCGTCACAACACCATCGAACTTGGTATTAACTACGGGGCCGTTGCCGGTGGTGATTCCTATTTAAAAACTCAAAACCTTGGGGCTTCTGTGGATTATCACTTTAATCCACAATTTTCTTTGGGCGTCAGATACTACGACTACGGAAATGCTTTAACATCAGAAGGTCGACGAGTCTTTGATGAAGCCCGCGCTGCTTACGCCGCCGGCGGAAGAAGTTATATTATTCCTGATATCGACTACCCGCTGAATTCAACCATGGCTGTCGTCAACTGGTATCCCGTTTATGGTAAAACAAATCTTTTAGACTGGGGAATTGCCCAGTTTGATATGTATTTATTGGCTGGTGGTGGGCAAATCCAATTGTCCTCTGGAAGCACTGGACTTTTTACCGCAGGTGCTGGGGTAGGAATTTGGATGACGAAACATCTTTCTGCACGATTAGAACTTCGTTATCAAAATTATAAAGATCAAATCATTACTGGATCTAGAAATATTCAAACAACAACAGGGACTGTTGGTTTAGGACTTATTTTATGATGACGAAATCAGTTTTACTGATCACTTCAGCTTTTTTTTGCAGCGTTGTGGCCATAGCCCAACCC
>DGYJ01000059.1:0-10494 GCA_002396665.1 Bdellovibrionaceae bacterium UBA5009 | reverse complement strand
GGCCATAGCCCAACCCAGCAAAGACTTTTCCATTGCTGATTGGGAAAAGAAAGCCCAATCCAAGTTAGATAAAAATATTTCCACTGCAGCGAAAGTTTTAGATATTTCAAGTTTAGAAAAAAGTGTTTTTTCAAAGAAGTCCCGCAGCGAAAAAACGACCCTCGCAAAAGCTCGTGTGCTCTTTGAAAAGAAACAATTCCAAGCGGCACTCGATGAGTACCAAAAAATTGAGCGCGGAACTGACAACTGGCTAGAGGCCGTCGAAGAAAAAGGTTGGACTTATTTTCGCTTAGGTGATTACGAAAAATCATTGGCCGAGACTAAAACTTTACTGAGCGAACCTTTTTTGCAAATCGTTGGTTCTGAACCTTTCTTTTTGCAATCACTGACTCAGCTTAAAATTTGCGATTACAAAGGTGTTTTAGACACCAACCAAAAATTTAAAGACAGCCAAAGAAAAAGAATTGAAGCCATTGAAAAGTTGACTGAAACAGGATCTAGTATTGCCTTTTTAAAATTAATCGACAAAACTGATCGCTTTCCAATGCTATTTGCAGATATTGGTCAACAAGCCAATGAGTTACCTAGATTGTTCTATAAAGATATCGAGCTTCAAAAGCAGATGTTTAGGGTCAAAATGTCTACGAAGGCCCTTGGACTTTTGAATGAAAAAATCAAAACTGCAAAGGCTGATCAAAAAGCGAATTTAGAAACTCTGTTTAAAGGATTAAAAAGAAGCAATGAAATCGCTGATAAACTTGTTTATGCCCGTATGAAAAAATTGGCCCAAGTTGAAGATAAAGAAAATCAAAAAATGTTGCAAAAACTTGGACTGATCGAAGTTGAAACTATTCAAAGAATGCACTCTGATCAAAAATTAGATCGCAAGGCATTTCACAAGGGACAATTCAAAGACGTTTCAAACAACGATCTTGTGTTCCCCGATGATGGTCAGCCATGGATTGATGAATTGGATAAGTATCAAGTTAAAACAAACTCTTGCCCACAAGATATTCGGAGGAAAATGTGAGACACATCATTCTTTCTTTTCTAGCGCTTACGGCTTTTGCCGCCTGTAGCCCCGAAGCCACTTCTGTCTACGGACAACGTGGACTTGATCAACCAGCAAAACCAGTGGTTCCAACCTACGACGCCATCGAGGCAGATAAAATTCAATGGATCACACTAGATGGTGGGCAAAGCCAATTGGACTTTAACCCCCAGGTTGATATCCTATTTGTCATAGACAATTCAGACAGCATGAAAAGTGCTGAAGAAAATTTAGTTCGAAATATTAATCGCTTCGTTTCTAGCTTTAAGAACAATCGCATGATTGATTTCCATATTGGTGTGATTTCAACATGGGATCGATCTGAAAGATTCTTAACCACAAAGGAAAATTCTTACGGAATTGGCGAACTTTGGAATGTTAAAAACAAACAAGGACAAAAACTTGAATCCCGCTTTGTGAGCCGCAAGGACAATGTCGATCAAGTGATGGCGTCGACTTTGAATATCGGAATCGCCCCCTACGCAAAGGGTGGACCAGAGACTGAAGAATTCTTTTCTGCTATTTCATCGGCCTTATTAAAAACGGGCCGTGGAGCAGCCAATGAAGGCTTCTTCCGTTCTGAAGCCCAACTTGTGACGGTGATTTTAACCGATGCCGATGACTCTTCATTAAGTATTAGCGCCGAAGAACTTGCTCAACAACTTTTTGATTTTAAAGGTGGGCGTAAAGACAAAGTTTCAGTCTATGCGGCCCTTGTTAAAAAATCAGATGCTGATGCTTCTAAAGACTGGGGTCTTCGCATTCATCCACGCTACCACCCTGAGTGCTACGATATGACTGGCAAAGTTCCAAAACGCAATGATGTCTGCAAAACTGGATTTGGCCCAGATCGCTTAGAAAAGTTTGTTTTGGCTGCCAACGCCGACCACGGAACAGCTGCTGAAATTCGCTCGAAACATATCATGAGCCTCATCCAAAAAGACTTTGGAAATGACTTAGCGCAAATTGGTTCTGACATTGCGGTAAGAACTTTATCTAAAGAAATCCTTCTAGACCAAAGACCAAGGCAAGATGAAAATGGTCAATTGATGATCAGAGTACGTTACGGAACTCTTGATCAACTTGCCATGGGAAAAGGTCAACTGATCCCACAAAAACAAAAAGCGGGTTGGGTTTTCAATGCTGAAAACAACTCGATCAAATTGTCTGGGGACATCAATTACCAATACCAAGAAGGCGCGCGCTTTGCCATCGATATGGTCCCTGTCAGTTTAAATTCTGCTGCTCAATAATCAAACTTGACGATCGTCTTCATAAGATTGATAAAAATCATATGAAGACAATTCTTTCTTATTTTTTATTCACAATTTGTTTTGCAAAATCGAATTTACCCCTAGAGAAAATCAAACTTCCACCAGGCTTTAAAATTGAAGTCTTGGCCGACGGGCTGACCAATGCAAGGCAAATGGCCCTATCACCCAAGGGAATATTGTACGTGGCCTCCATGGAAGCTGGGAATTTATACGCCATCAAAAACAAAAAAACATACTTGATTGGCGAAAAATATGAACTGCCAGTTGGAGTTGTTTACCACAAGGGTGATTTGTACTTTTCAGCCGTCAGTAAAATTTTAAAAATAAAAAATATCGACGCCCACATCGAAAAGCCAATAAAGCCCGAAGTGATTTACGACAAACTTCCCTCTTCAAACGCCCACAGTTGGAAGTATTTGGCCATTGGGCCTGACAATAAACTTTATTTGGCCATTGGGGCCCCTTGCAATATTTGCGAGGTCAAAGATCCAAATGGAACCTTGGCGCGCATGAATTTGGATGGAAGCGGATTTGAAATCATCGCCCGCGGGGTCCGCAATAGCGTTGGCTTCACCTGGAGCCCTGATGATCATAAGTTGTATTTTACTGATAATGGTCGCGACATGATGGGCGAAGACACCCCACCCTGCGAAGTGAATCGCTTGGATAAAATCGGCGAAAACTTTGGATTCCCCTACTGCCACGGCGGCACTGTCGCTGATCCTGAATTCAAATCAAAACCTTGCTCTGAATTCAAAGCCCCAGTTCAAGCTTTGGATGCCCATGTAGCCCCCTTGGGATTAAAATTTTACACCGGCAAAAAATTTCCAGTTGAATATCGAAAACTTTTTATTGCAGAGCATGGATCTTGGAATCGCACAAAAAAAAGTGGCTATAAAATTTTAATGTTGGATATCAAAGATGGAAAAGTTATTGCTCAAAAAGATTTCGCCACGGGCTGGCTTGATGAAAAGACCCAAGATGTTTTTGGGCGACCAGTGGATTTATTAGAAACTCCGGAAGGAGATCTTCTTGTTTCTGATGACCACGCCCATGTTGTTTATAAAATATCCTACGAAAAACCAAGGGCTAAAAAATAAGTTAGTTCAGGATCATTTGTAAACTGCGAAGAGAGTCCTCTGAAAAAAGGGTTTTAGTCACCACAGAAGAATTCGAAAGCACTTGTTGATTTGAAAGTCGAATCGATGCGGGCAAAAATCTCATGTAGCGGTAGACTTGAATATTTCTGATATCATTTTCTTCTTCACGCTTTGCTGACAATGAAACATCGCTAGTAATTCGATCCCCGGCTTTCCAAGATTTTTGTCCAACTAAAAATCCAGTGGCAACAATCGCACTTGGAAGCTCTCCCCCTGAATGGGCTTGAGCAGCTATATACAATCCACCAGCGACAATGGCAGTCCCCGCAATTACCCCAAGAGCCTTGACAGTGCCCGAAGCTAAAAAGCCGAGGCCCTCTGTTAAGCCTCGCTTAGTTTTTGCCGACAGATACTGGGCCATATAATTTGATTTGATCATGACATCACGAAGTTCATCACTTCGGCGCAAATGCCATTTGATCCATGGCTCAGTGGAAAAATGATAAACCCATGGGGAATTGGGTTGAATGAACTCTGCCCCTTCCAGCTTAGGCAAATCATAAATAAAAACAGGCCTATCTTCTGCTTTTGACCAATCTGATTCGGGCATCAATGAATTTAAATACAATGACAACATTTTTGGATTTGGACCAAAGTTTTCTGGATATGGAGAGTTCGACATTTCGTGGGCTCGACGCAGATCCACCTGGGCCTCTGGCCACTCTCCAAGGAGCCACCACAAGGAGGACATCATTATCCTTAATGCAGGATCATCAAAATCTGTGGTCCCCGTGCTAGGACTGGGCCTTTGCAATAGCTCGCTGGCCTTTTTGGCCTCGACACGGGCTTCTGCGTACTTTTTCTGATCAATAAAAGAAAACCCTGCAAGCAGGTGTAAAAAAATTATTTCATGTTCGGCCGGATAATAACCGTCCTCTGATGGACCGACCAAAAATGCACTTGCATCATGCACAATGGAAGTCATTTGGCGAAGTTCAACAGTATTTGACTGGGTCACCAGCTCTTCTGGCTTACTTTGATCAATCCAAAAGCGAATCCAGTTTTTTTCTAAATCTGTCAAAAATCCATGGGACTCTTTTTTAGGAAAAGTCTCTAAAGCAGCCCTTATCTCTTTCTGGCGAAATAAAGTGACTGAGTTTGTGTACTCGTCATCGCGAATGATCTGTCCCGATGTGCAGGACATCATAAAAAGCACATAGGCATAGATCAACGTCTGCATAGATATTTTTCTGTAAAAAGTCATATTGATTAATCTTTTTTATACTTTTTTAAATTTTTAACATAGTATTTACTGCATATGAAAATTGCTGTCATCGGATCTGGAATAACAGGAATAAGTGCGTCCTGGCTGTTGTCAAAACAACACGAAGTTCATCTTTTTGAAAAAGAAACTCGTTTGGGTGGCCATACGTACACACTTTCACTTTCAGATGGGGAAAAGCTAGTCCCTGTGGATTGCGGATTTCTTGTTCATAACGACAGAACCTATCCAGAACTCATCGCCATGCTAAAGTATCTTCAGCTCAAAACCCACGCCACTGAAATGTCCTTGTCTATCCAAGTTGAAGAGAAAAACATTGAATGGTGTGGCAGCAACTTGAAAACATTAATGATGAACAAGAAAGCCATTTTCAATATCAAGTATTGGAAAATGCTTTCTGCGATTTTACAATTTCACAAAAAAAAGTTCCAGCACATTGAAAATTGTCAAAAAAATAAATGGACCCTTGGTGAATTCATTCACCAAGAAAAATTAAATCAAGAATTTGTTGATTGGTATTTACTTCCTATGGGGGGCTGCATTTGGTCTTGCAGCACTCAACAAATGTTAGAATTCCCTGCCTACACATTTTTAAGCTTTTGCGAAAATCATGGACTTTTACAAACCAGTGACCGCCCCAAATGGCGTACCATTCCTGGGGGGAATTTTCAGTACATCGAAGCCCTACGAAAAGAAATCACCAACGTCCATCAAAACGAAGAGGTCCTTGAATGTTATCGTCATTCGTCCACAGTAGACATCAAAACAACAAAAAGAAAAGAGTCCTTTGATCTTGTTGTTTTTGCATGTCACACTCCTGACATCTGCCGCATTCTTAAAGATCAGTCCCCAGATGAAAAAAACATTTTAGAAAAATTTCATTACCAAAAAAATAAAATTTATATTCACAGCGACGAGTCTTATTTGCCATCTGCAAAAAGGAATTGGTCTTCCTGGAATTTTTTCACGCAAAAGATAAATGAGCTTAACCACATCTGTGTCACCTACTGGATTAATTTATTACAGCCGCTCAACACTAAGAAAAATTTCTTTGTCACTTTGAACCCATCGACAAAACCATCCCATATCCATCAAGAGCTCGACTTCGATCACCCACTTTTTGATCAAGCGGCCATCGAAGCACAACAGAAATTAGATAAAATACAAGGGCTTCATAGGACCTATTTTGCTGGTGCATGGTGTGGCCACGGCTTCCATGAAGATGGGCTTGTCGCCAGCCTTAAAGTCTGTAAAAAAATTGGCGTGGAAGCCCCATGGTGATAAAGAAGCATAATCATGGCAATTGAAATTTTTGAAGGCTCTATTTTTCATGCTCGCACGAAACCAAAGCCCCATCGCTTTCGTTACCCCACTTTTTTTATAGAATTAAACTTAGAAGATATCCCATTTCAAAAATATTTTTATTCAGTTCATATCGAAAACTATCTTGATGGACATTCCGGGAATCCAAAAGAAATTTTTCAGCAATTTCTACAGCAAAATGGAATTCACAAAAAATATAAAAAAGTCACTCTTCAAACTTTTCCAAAAGCCTTTGGGTATGTCTTTAACCCTGTCAGTTTTTGGTCCCTGCGCGATGAAAATAATGTCGTCACAGCTGTTTTATGCGAAGTGAACAATACCTTTGGCGAAAGGCATTTCTACTGGCTTGAAGGAAATGAGTCTGTATTTGCTGATGTCGATTTTTATGCCGAAAAGCAGTTTCATGTTTCGCCTTTTTTTCCAGTGCAGGGCAGGTATCGCTTTCGCCTTGAAAATTCGCCACGAAAAGTCACCATTGATTACT
This sequence comes from Bdellovibrionaceae bacterium UBA5009, assembly GCA_002396665.1. GTDB lineage: Bacteria > Bdellovibrionota > Bdellovibrionia > Bdellovibrionales > Bdellovibrionaceae > UBA5009. The sequence goes on along the minus strand of DGYJ01000059.1, from coordinate 3,980 downwards.
TCGATTCCAATGAAACCTTGCTTTTAAACTCTTACGTGCTGGGACGTAAAAGCGAATCTTCTTGGCTAAAAATGATCTTTAAGTATGGATTAATATCGTTTCTAGTGATTTCTAGAATTCATTGGCAAGCTCTACAACTTTGGCTTAAAGATGCAAAATTTCATTCAAAGCCAGATTTACAAACTCAGAGGATTACTTTTTCGCAGAAGAGGTCTCGGACTGCCAAAGACTGACTTTTTTTGTTAAGCTCATTTCATTGGTTCCCAAAACTTTTCCAGTGATCTTTTCAAGTGCGTGGATGCTTTCCTTTTGAACTGAAAGATCCTGATCTTTCAATAAAGAAGCAAATAGGCTGCGTTCATGGGCCTGCGGATGCTGTGACAAATATCCTAATATTTGCCCACGAATCCATAGGGATTGATTTTTTTTCTTGTTGTAATCCTGGTAAAGCTCTTCCCAAAACAAATCCCTGACAGACGGATTCTTAAACTGTGATAAAATCTCTGCCGCTGCAGAACGAACAACGAGTGCTTTATCCTTTAAAAGCGTGCGGGCCATATCATAGGCTTCATCTTTATTGATCTCATTCATAGCAACAAGAGCTGCATTACGCATATACCACAAAGAGTGCCGAGATGCTTTCTTAAGCTCAGGAACTGCTTTTTGCTGTCCCACTTGGGCCGCAAGAGTCAAGGCTTTCCAGCGCATGGACATGGGCTCCTTATCTGAAAAAGACAAGGCCAATAAATCTTGATAGAAGCGACCACCTTGCTGGGACGCAATGCTTAATCTATTTTGTGAAGGCAAGTTAAGAATATCTTGAAGCAATGTTCTGGAATCGTTTTGTACCTTTGGCAATGCTGCGAAGGAAGTTGGCAAAAACAAATTCGTCACACTGGTAAATAAACAAAATAAAATCGTGATATTTTTCATGGTTAATAACCTTTTTTTACATTAGCTTTTTTTAACAAAACTTTCGAATTCACCCATGAGGTTCTGATTCTCTTCTAATTTTTTTTCGTCGGCGATAACTACTTTTTCGGCAGGTGCTGCTGTAGCGCCTTTTTGATCCTGAACTGCAGCCGCAAATTCCTTCATCAGTTCGTCATCAATAGAACTATTGACCGCGCCTTCAGCTGGCTTTGCAGGCTGATTAGCTAAGGCAGAATCAATTGCAGAATTCTCAACAGCTGGTGCTGCTGGCGAAGCCGGTGCAGCAGCCGAAGCAGCTGCTGCCACCGCGGCAGCGTCAAGGGCCCCACCTGATGCATCAGCTGATACAACTTTTGCAGCACCAGCACTTGGCGAGGCTGCGGCTGCGCCGCCAGCCTTCAATCCGGCCAATTCTTTTTGTAATTTTGCATTTTCTTCTTTGTAGAAAGAAAGGTCCGCAATGTCTTCGCTTATAATTTCATACTCTGCTAATCGAGCTTCCAAATCCTTTAACTTCTTATCAAGATCAGGACTGCTGGCTTTGGCTTCAGCCTGGGCTTTTTGCGTCTCTTCGAGTTGCTTTTTAAGCTCAACAACAACCTTCTCTTTTTCTTCAATTTGCTGAGTAAATTTCTTTACTTCTTCGACAGAAACAGCCGATGCTCCTGCCGCTGTTTGTGCAGTCCCAGTTGCACCTGTAGTCGATGCCCCACTTCCATCGGACTTGCCTTCGACAAATCCGACACGTTGACCAGCCTGGGACTCGATCAATTTTTGCAAAGTCTTTTCAATGTCCACCGAATTCAATTGTGACGAGGTTGCAGATTCAGACTCTACTTCGTCTGTAAAAAAGGTTCTAAATGCCAAATAGATAAATGAACACAAAATAAGCCCAATGAGGACTTCAATGATCGTTGCGTTATGAAGACTCCAAAAATGCAGAAATTGCTCTGTTTTCACACTTTTATTGTCACTGGATCGCATAAAGACGTCAAGCAATGGCCCCCTCATAAACCTAGACCAAAGATGGAAGTCAGTGTATTTTCGAAGTATGGGTCACAATCTGTTCATAAAAAATGCAAATAGCTTTGTCCATGGTCCAAATGGTCTTGAACTTTCCACGGTCCATATCCTGGTTGAAAGCGGAAAGATTAAGCAAATTTCTTCAAATGAAATCAATGTTGGCAGCGACTTCCCAATTCTTGACGCCAAAGGACTGCATGTCCTGCCAGGGGTCATTGATTCCCAAGTTCATTTTCGCGAGCCAGGACTTACGCACAAAGAAGATCTTGAAACCGGGACCAGGGGGGCCTTGCTTGGCGGGGTCACCAGCATCTTCGAAATGCCAAACACAATTCCCGCAACAACAACTCAAGAACTCTTCGAGGACAAACTTCACCGGGCAAAAGACAGATGCCATGTGAATTATGCTTTTTTCATTGGCGGCAGCGCAGAGAACGCAGAAAAACTAGCTGAGCTTGAAAAAAATAAAAATTGTTCAGGAATAAAAGTCTTCATGGGAAGCTCCACCGGAACTCTTCTTGTTGAAGACGATGAAACGCTGGAAAAAATTCTACGCTCGGGCCAGCGCCTTGTTATTGTACATAGTGAAGACGAACCCCGACTGAAGGAAAGAAAAAAAACAATCCTGACCTCGAACGATCCAAAACTTCACCCCCTCTGGAGAGATGTCGAAACCGCTTTAAAATCCACAAAACGTCTTGTCGCCCTAGCCGAAAAAACAAAACGACCAGTTCATGTTCTGCATGTGACTTCCGCTGAGGAAATGGATTTTTTAAAAAATAAAAAAAATGTGGTCTCTGTCGAAGTATTACCCCAACATTTGACCCTGTTCGCCCCTGACTGCTATGAAAAATTAGGAACCTACGCCCAACAAAATCCTCCGATTCGCGAAAAAAGACATCTTGATCGGCTTTGGCAAGCCATCAATGATGGCACAGTGGATGTTTTGGGATCTGACCATGCCCCCCACACCAAAGAAGAAAAAAATCGAGAGTACCCCAATACTCCCTCCGGTATGCCTGGAGTTCAAACTTTAGTTCCGATCATGTTGAACCATGTGAACAATGGAAAATTAAGCCTACAAAGATTTGTCGAGCTCACTTCCGAAAATCAAAGACGTGTTTTCAAAATTAAAAATAAAGGTCGAATTGAAGTTGGGCATGATGGCGACTTCACCATCGTCGATCTTAAAAAGAAAATGACGATTGAAAATTCATGGATTGCAAGTCGCTCGGGCTGGACACCCTTTGATGGGATGCAAGTTCAGGGCTGGCCAGTGATGACAATATTGAATGGCCAAATTTGTATGCAAGAGGGCCGCATAACTGCGGCCCATCAAGGAAAACCCGTCGAGTTCGATTACTGACAACGTCTCCATTGCAAGTGATACAGCAAACCGCTGCTGACATCTGCAGAGTCCACAGTCATCATGGATTGATCCATGCGTGAATTTGTTTGGGTCATAATTGTTGCGCGAATACGAAGGTTCACACTTGCACCGCACGGAGCCCAAACTAAACTTGTCGCCATCACACCATTGGTTTCTGTATAGTCCGCATTTTGAGGCCCTGTGAACAGGCGCGAGTACATTGGTCCACGAATGCCCGCCCAGAAATACTCTGTGTTCAAACGATTCATTCCACCATAGGAAGGCACAAGGTTAAACCCACGAAAATCTGTTTGCACAATGGCCACACTATACCCTTGCGGCACTTGCACTGGAATCGACAAATCACAAGACTTGCGATCAACTCTTCTCATCGAGGACGACCCGGCCTCGACAGTAAATTGATCAAACAAAACACTGATGGCATCTTCACTTGGACTGACAGATACGCTGGCCGTCCCTGCAGGGCAACCTGATCCACCGTAATCAGGCGAACCTAAACGCAATCCGTTCTGCAACTGAGCTTCTGCCACCGTCACTGACAAAATCACAGACCAACACAAAAGCATCGCTTTCATTATTTTCATACAACTCCCCCTTTTTTTAGTTTTGAGTCTTAAATTAAGACTTCTTTTTT
>DGYJ01000004.1:18931-20277 GCA_002396665.1 Bdellovibrionaceae bacterium UBA5009 | reverse complement strand
TCTCTGGGGCTTCGGCCCCCTAAAAGCTCCTCGGAGACTACGAGGTTGATAGGCGGAGGGTATAAGTACAGTAATGTATTAAGCTGATCCGTACTAATAGGCTGTGAGGCTTTTTTAATTTTTAATTGTCACGTAAGTGACATAATTACAAATTATGTGGAGTTTAACCTTTTCGCTAAAAATCAATTAAATCAATCATTCAAAATTCAAATAACATAAAATATATATCTGCTGGTGTTTATAGCAGAGAGGCCACACCTGATCCCATTCCGAACTCAGAAGTTAAGCTCTCTTGCGGCGATGGTATTGCACAGGCAACTGTGTGGGAGAGTAGCACGGCGCCGGCTCTAAATCTAAAGGGCTGATCGAAAGATCGGCCCTTTTTCTTTTTGGATATGTAGAACTTATTTTTTACCAATATTTTTAATTGGCTTTTTTATCACAACATTCTTTTTAGTTTTATAGACTCTCGACATTTCGTATTCTTTGTCGCCAGTTTTTGAATTTACCCAATTAAATTGTAGCAAGTAGGATTCATTTTGCTCATCTGGGAACTCATAAATATCGATTGTTAAAAAATACAGTCCACTGTCTTTTGTTTTTAAAAAGGGATCAACTTTTTGGATAGTGTTTTTAATTTTAGGCGTTCGAACAGAAAACCAAATTTTCGAAACATTTTGAAGTCGCTCATCCAAATATTTTGATCCAAATAAATTTTCTAAATCAGTCTGAATTAATTTTCCTATGATTTCTTCGCTTGTTATTGTTGTGGATGAAATCTCAAGACTGCCGTTGTTGGGATTCTGAATTTGAGCATCTTTTTGAAGAGATTCTTCTTTTATGATTAAAAAATAGCAAGCAGCAATTGGAATAAGAATTGAGATTAGACTTAGGAACTTACGCATATCTAAATTATAATCCGATAAACCGTTGCTTTCGATAAAATAAAATTTGGTCTAGGAGAGGGGCTTTTTGGTGCTGTAAGGTGCTCTGAGGACACGCTTAGAGACGCAAAATGTAATTGGTGACTAACTTATAGCCGTATATGGGCCTTGATTGGGTCTTTGATTTTTTAATATTGCCAATTAAATCAAATAGTTAAGTTGTTTCAAGTTGTTGGTACATTCCTTGATAGGATGTGTTTGAGGTCTTGTATGAAAAACAAATCAATGTGGACTTTATTATTCTTACTAGCAGGCTTTTATACAGCTTGTTCTAATGTTCGTTTTGATAAAAAAGCTGACCTTAGTCAATATGGCGGAGAATGCCAACAAGTTAGCGATAGTGAAGTTCGCTGCAGTGGCAGTGAAAATGTAGCTGGCGGCAAAGTAGATGTTTTAATTGTG
>DGYJ01000004.1:16629-18828 GCA_002396665.1 Bdellovibrionaceae bacterium UBA5009 | reverse complement strand
AAGTAGATGTTTTAATTGTGAATGATAACTCTGCATCCATGTCATTTGAACAAGCTCGATTAGCTCAAAGATTTAATAATTTTGTTTCATTACTTGATAGTCAATTCATGGACTATCGAATTGCAATGACGACAACAGATATTTCTGATTCTCAAAATACACCTCGAGCAATTAATCAAAATGGCGAGTTACAAGATGGACGACTTGCTTCTTTTGCAAATGGAAAAAAGTATCTGACGCTTTCAGATGGAACTCTTGCGGAGAAAACTACACTTTTTAATCAAATGATTAACAGACCTGAAACCATTAAGTGTGAGGCTTTCATCAATTCTTGGATTGGAAGTGGTAAATCAATTAATGATCCAACGTACTCTGCGCTTTATATGCAAAACTGTCCTTCAAGCGATGAGCGTGGCATATACGCAGCAAACTTAGTCATTCAGAATAATCCAAATAATTTTTTAAGAACTGAAGCTGATTTGGCAATCATCTTTTTATCGGATGAAGACGTTCGCAGTCAGCTTTACGATCCATTCTATAATGTTCCAGGATTTTCCCTTGGCAGTCTTGATACAGCTCAGTCACTTATTAGCCAAATTAAACAAAAATATCCAAGCAAGAGCTTTGGCGTTCACGCCATTGTGACAAAAGATCCTGCATGCTTGAGTCAGCAAAAACAGCAAATTTCTGGAGTCGTTAATGGCTCCTACGGCCTGGAGTACAATCGAGCAGTGCTTGCAGCCCAGTCAGCAATGAGCGCAATGGGATACTCTAGCAACGTTGTAGCAAAAATGGTGACTGGTGATATTTGTTCAAGCGATTACACATCGCAATTGCAGCAAGTTTTTAGTCATATCCAAGGTCAAATCAAAGACTCGATCAATTTGGGCTGTGACAACCCATTCAATGTGAATGTGACGTTGTCAAATTCAGACCCATCAATCACATGGAGTGTAAGTAGTCGAGTGCTAAAATTTAACAAGAAACTTCCCGCAGGGACTCAAGTGAGTTATTCATACAGTTGCGGATTCTAATTCTGTATAAATTTCGATACATCTATCGATATGTATAGATATAGATCACTGTTTATGGGGACTTGTGTGCTTTTAAGCTTGGGATCCAATGACTTTAATCGAGTCTAGTCTAGCTTGAGTGGAGCGAATTTAATAAAATGGAACGTATCAAATAAAACAGAACGCATTAAGCCAATAATAATTGCGATAAAATAATTCGCATAAAACCAATTATCCACTTTACTTTTTTTTTTAGGTGGCGATAAGCAGAACATGTCAATGCTAAATCGATACAATAAAAAAGGCGGTTTCATTCAGCTTCTTGTGCTGATTGAAACATCATCAAAACAAAAGCAAGATCAGTTTTTAAACTTAATTGCCCAAGAGAATCCTTTGTGGGAAGAGGCGATAAAGAAAAAAACAATCACAATTGAGCGAGTGCTTAAATGGGATCCTGTGTATCTTTCGGAGATATTTTCTAGATTGCAACCACTAACAATTGCAGTGGCCTTTAGAAATTTTCCTCCGGCGCAGCTGGAGCAGGTTTTGAATTGCTTTTCTTCGACTGATAAAAGAAAAATTCAAAATTTAATTAGTGAGACTCAACCTTCACCTGGTGAAATATCAACCTGTGCAATGAAGGTAATCACTGAAGTCCGCGAGCTGATGAAGCTTGGAGTTTTGAAAATGGACAAAATTGATCCTGAACTCCTCATTCCTGAAAATATTGAGGAGTCTCTGAATTCAAAGGGACATGCGATCTCTCATATAGATACAGCCATTGGTGAAACGACTCAGAGTAAGAAGCCTGCAGCAAGCACTGGCAGCCATGAAGCAGTGACGGTCAGCGTGGATGTTCCATCAGTAGAAGTAGAGTCCTTTAAGAAGAAAATTATTGCTCTAACTAACGAAATCAATCACTTAAAAAGTGAAAATGCACTTTTGAAGTCAAAATTAGAACAAATTAAAAAAATTGCCTGACATCGTAGCGACTGATCTTTAAAATTCTGAAGTATGTTCAGTCGTATAGGTATTACAAATTTTTCCGTTGCTATCGATGAATTAAGTCAAACCTTAATTCAAAGGAGCACCGATGTTGCAAAGAAGTACTGCAATTTTAGTTTTTCTTTGTGGAAGAAAATTGTTCCCATTATTTTTACCTTATTTTCTTGTTCCTCTTCCTTCA
>DGYJ01000004.1:9601-16505 GCA_002396665.1 Bdellovibrionaceae bacterium UBA5009 | reverse complement strand
CGGGGCGGATACAAGTGTCCAATCAATAAAATCGGCCAAGTATAAAGTTCTTTGTAAAATTAGCCGCGTGGTTTCGAGTCAGCGCTTAATTCTTGTATGCCAGGAAAGGCTGGTTGACGGTGAAAAGCTTGCCTTGATCACTAAAGATATTGAAGGTGGGATTTTTGGCTTTGTTAATATTGAAGAGCAAGTGAATTCAAAAAATTATGAAGCCTCAACCAGCCCGCAAGGTGGGGCCTTTGTCTTTGAGGCATCACTGAGCAGTTTGGTAAAAATGCAGATGGTACAAGTTGGCGATCAAGTTGCTAGGATAGATCTGACATCTGAAGACGAAAATTATAAATCAGATACAAGCTTATTTATTAAAAAATCTTCCCAGGCAATTTCTTCTAAATACAAACTACTAGTCACGCAAGGTCCATTTATCGGTGAAACGGCCGAGTCTCTTTGGCAAGATGAGTTTTTGGTCAATTATTTAGGGCAAATCAACTATGGAATTTATTCTTGGATGACAATTGGAACCTTGGCCCCGGCGAACGCAGTCGGAGCTCCCAATGGACAATTTAAGTTTAGACTTTACAATTCGAATGAAACCATTTTATCCATGGGACTTAATTTTACAAAAATTCCAAATTCAGATGAATCAACTGCAAATATTACATTCATGTGGGACTCGGTATCTAATCGAAGTCTTATTTCCCATAATTATATCACGCTTGCGGTTGTTTCATTTAAAAATGCTCAAGATGCGGCAGCGCTGAAGTCGGTTGGAACCAGTAGTTTACAAACAGGATATGAATTTTTGTTGAGCAACTGGAATCGCGTATTGATTGGGCCAAATTACAACTTTGAGAACAGAAAAGTCGGTGGATATGTTTCATTTATTAAAATTTGGGACAGATTTCATTTGCAGCTAAGTCTAAACACTACAAATATTGAATCATTTAAAATTTCAGCCACGGACGGATATTATCCATTTATTGATATGTATTGGAGATACTGATGAATCATCAAATTATGAAATTCTTTTTTATAAAGTTGAAATCCTATTGGGCTATATTTTTATTGCTAATAAGTTGGGAAGTGGCTTTTTCGAAAGCTCCGCCTGTTTCAGGAATTGATTTTAAAATTAAAACATGTGAGTCATTCAAGTTTAAAAAAAATAGCCCTGATGCCAATGAGCAATTGAAACAAGTTTTGGATTTTCAGTGGACAAGCTGGATGGAAGATTACCCGGAGTGGGCTACATACGTTGGTTTCCCAGGACGTAATCATTTGTTGAGTGATCGAAGCATCAAGGCAATAGAGGCACGAAAGCAGCTTGATCAGTGCATCGACCGAGTGCTGTCGACAATACCAGAGGATCGGCTCAATGCTTCGAATAATACAACTTTGATTCTTGCAAAGTACAAATCTAAACAATCCCTTGTAGAGGCTCAATTTCCCAAGGAGCTTTTGCCAATTGATCAAATGTCAGGGCTACAAATTGATTTGCCAGATCTTCTGGAGTCGGCCCCTCAATTAACATTACGAGATTATGAAGACAGAATATCTAGGCTGAAAAGTTTGCCTGTCCAAGTTGATCAAACAATAGAGCTGATGAAATTAGGGGTGGATGCTGGAGTCGTCCAAGTCAAATTTTTAATGCAGAAAGTTCCTGCACAGTTTCAAGCAATAACAAATGAGAATTTAGCAGATAATCCTCTGTTAAGTTCATTTAAAAAAATGCCTGAACATTTTCCAGATAAGGCACGTCAGTCTTTGAAAAGCGAAGCCGAGTTCGTTTTAAAAAATTCGGCAATTCCAGCTCTTAAAAAACTTCAAAATTATGTTGAGAATGTTTACATTCCTAAATGCAGGGAAAGTATTTCTTGGAGTTCTTTGCCAAATGGCAAGAAGTGGTATGAGGTCCTTGTCGCTTCGCACACCACCAGTTCCATAACGGCAGAAGAAATACATCAAATTGGTTTGAAAGAAGTTGAAAGAATTAAGTTGGAAATGGATAGGGTCCGTGATGAGTTGAAATTTAAAGGAAGCAGAAACGATTTTCATCAATTTCTTTTATCTGATCAGCAATTCTTTTTTGATGATGCAAAAAATTTAATTTCAGAATATCGAAGTATTGCAAAAAGAATTGACCCCGAGCTACCAAAACTTTTTGTTCAACTTCCCAGATTGACCTATGGAGTGCGAGCGATGCCTGACTATAAATCAGGATCAGCGCCAACGGCTTACTATATGCAAGGAAGTTTGGCTTCAGGAAGAGCTGGATATTTTGAAGCCAATACGTATGATTTAAAATCGCGGCCCCGTTGGGAAATGGAAGTCCTTACGGCCCATGAAGCTGTTCCTGGACACCACTTGCAAATTGCATTGGCGCAAGAAATGGGCGAGTTACCTGAGTTTCGCAAGAATGAGTCTTACACAGCATTTATCGAAGGTTGGGGATTGTATGCAGAGAGCCTTGGCGATCAATTAGGCCTTTATAAAGATCCCTATTCGAAGTATGGGCAATTAGTTTATGAAATGTGGAGGTCAGTGCGTTTGGTGGTCGATACAGGAATGCACTCGATGGGATGGTCAAAAGAAAAAGCATTAAGCTATTTTATGGACATGGTTCCAAAATCGAAAATTCAATCAGAAAATGAAATCGATAGATACATCAGTTGGCCAGGCCAAGCATTGGCCTACAAAGTGGGGCAGCTTAAATTTTTACAGCTTAGAGAGATGGCAAAGGATCGGCTGAAGACTAAATTTGATATTCGTAAATTTCATGATGTTGTATTAAAAAATGGTGCTTTGCCTATGGATATTTTAGAAAAGAAATTTAAGGAATGGCTTGATCAAGAGGCTGCACGGTAAGGCGAATTATTAAAGAACAAATGATTATTTTTTGTTAAAACAAGAGACTTTTTCTTCAAAACTATAAGTTGTGACATCACTGGGCTTAATTGTACTTAGAATACGAGTAACAATTTCTATTTTAAGATCCGGATTATTGTTAAGTTCTACACAAAATTCAGAACCACCTTCGAGGCCGATCTCTGTGGTTACGAAGTGATTAATCATTCCGTCAACAAGTAGACTAGCCATTGAAGATTTGATCGCACGGTAAGCGCCTTCGTCAAATCCAGTGAGTCCACCAAAAAAACGGACTTGAACTGCCCGATTTTCTGAAGAAGCGACCTCATCTGCTTTTGCAGAAGAGGTCGTTGCTAAAATAATAAAAACGAACGAAAGCAATTTTTTCATTTTACTTCAATCTAGTTATTCAATGCTTTAAACCAGCAAGAAGGGCGACTGCCAATTTGAAATCCTTGAGCCTTGAAGCAAGAGTATTTTGAAGCCTCAAGTTCAGCTGCTGGACTGTCTTGTCCTTGTGGGTGATTTTTCGCTGGAATAACATTGAGATCAAACTTTTGTGTGCAAAGTGCTCCGGCAAAATACGTATCTAATCGGCATTGGCCTTTTGGATGATTGACGTTTGTTTTTGCTACAACAGTTTTGTCAGGTGTATCGAAACTTGGAGCGCCTTGACCACCTAAAGCAGCAAGTAAGCTTGCCAATGAATATCCGCCAGCCGCTGCACGAACACACCAGCCTTGAGCATTTTGATTATTTGGCCAAGCTGTTGCGCAAGCGTCAGATACTGTTTGTGGAATGTTGCGAAGGCGCATGAAGCGAACATTTGTTTGAACCTGGTTACCCCAGATCATTTTTGCACAAACATTTGTGGCAAAATAATCAGATTCGCCCTCTGCAGAAGCCCAATCAGATTTGCCATAAAAAGAATATCCACCGAAGTGATGACCTAGTTCATGACAGACGACAAGAGCAAATCCGTCCTCTGTAACTTCAGGGCGACGTGCCAGTCCACCGAACATTGCTACTTTCCAAGTGTTGCCGCTTTGAGAAGCAAATGCGTTCACAGTTGAATCTGTCCATTTTTTATCAACGACCAACTTAACGCCTTTAGCTTGGGCAATCGGAACCCAAATGTTCATCACTTGATCAATGATTTCATTGAATCGTTGTTCTGAAATATTTGCAGTACGATTTACGCGATCGTAAAGATGCAAATTATTTGGTGGTAATGTCGATTTTAGTTGTGGGTTTCGGTACTGTTGGAATCCATAGGTATTTCCAATTTGCGCCTGAGACTTAGCGAACGAAAGCAGAATCATCAATCCAATGATGTGTTTCATAATATTTCCCTCCATGAAACGTTGTTATACAAAAGGCTAGGTGACTAAATCTGGGCAGACAAGAAAAAAGCTAGACCTTTGACTTGCAGGGTCAGCTCTTTCATGGACAGGGAATAGACTCTTGAATCTAATATTTAAGTGAAAATGTTCAAATATCTTATTGTTACCTTTTTTCTTTTAACGGTGCAGGTTTCTTTTGCAGAAAACTGCCTGCAGACAGAATCTCGATTAAGAGATGGCGATTTGGTTTTCTTCGGCCTTTCCAATGTCGTCTTTAGGCAGTTAGCTGCAGCAACCAATTCTTGGACAAGTCATTTGGGGATTGTTTTTAAATCTGAAAATGGGAAGTGGATGGTGGCTGAAAGTTTGATTCCGTTTTCACGAAAAACTGAATTTTGTCACTTTATTCAGCGTGGATATAAAAAGTACTTTGAAATTCATCGCTTGAAATCGAGTTTTCCTGAAAATAAGAAATCCGAATTAATTTCTGAAATTGATCAACGAATGGGAAAGCCTTACGATCTAGGCTTTAATTACAATACTTCTAAAATGTTCTGTTCCAAATTTGTGTACGATATTTTTTATAAAATACTTGGGGTCCAAGTTGGTCATTTGCAAACCTTTAGAGATTTGCAAAATCAAAATCCAACCTATGATTTTTCGTTTTGGAAATATTGGTTTGGTGGAAGAATTCCTTGGGAAAGACAAACCGTGACCCCAGCTTCCCAAGTTGAAGATGAGGATCTTGTTGAAATTTATAGATCCCATCAGCAGCGTCCATTCTAAGTCGGCTGTAAGGATCTATTTTATAAATTCGCCTGCTCTTTTACCCATGACGAGAAGAGCTTCGCGGACAGAGTCGTAATCAGCATCTGTCGTATCTGACAAATTACTCATATTGTACAAATCCATGAGGACCTGGGATCCTTCGGGCGTATTGGCGAATTTTTTTAATGAGGTTGTGATTTTTTCTCGAAGCTCGGGCTGAAGTTCTGCCGAAAAAATAATTGGATCATTGGGAATGGAGTCTGTCAGGGTCAGAATTTTTACTTTTTCAAAAACATCGGGATATTGTGTTTTTACTAATTTTCGAGCGTCTTGGGGTTGTCCTTTATTGTCTGGAGAATAAAATGTTGCGCCGGCATCAACTTTTCCTTGGTAGACCATGAGTACGACGCTGTCGTGCTGGCCAGCAAAGATGGCTTCTTTAATATTGATTTTCTTCTTTTTCAGAAGATCTGCAGGCATGAGGTAACCTGAAGTTGAAGCTGGGTCGACAAATGCGAATTTTTTATTATTTAGTTCTTCCAACTTTTTGTATTTGTCTGCGCGAACAATGATTTGTCCGTTGTAAGTCGAGCGACCGTAATGAATTCCACGTAGCCTTGCTGTGACATTGTATTTTTCGCGGGCTAGAATGTATCCAAATGGGTTGATGATGGCCATATCGGCCCGTTTAGAGCCAAAGGACTCGATGACAGCAATGTAGCTTAGGGGAACTTTGATTTCAAAAGAAAGCCCTGTTTCCTTTTCAAGAAAAGCCTTCATGACCTGGCTGCGAACTTCGAGGACCCTGGCATCTTGTCCTGGAATCATATAAAATGAAATCGGCTTTTCTTTACTTCCGAGGCTGTGTTTTGACTCGCAGCTTGTCAAGAGGCCAAAGAGACACACAATATATGCAATCGATAAAAGATTTTTTTTCATCCCTTTGTCTATGGGATGAGTTAGGATCAGAGTCAAGTTTCCAGGAGAAAATTATGAAAAATAACATTGTTCTACTTACGTTCATTGCTTTTTGGCTTATGGTGTCTTGTTCATCACATCCAATTCGGCCTGAAGCTTCAAATGTGAAGGTTTCAAGAGAAGAGCCTGGTTCAAAGTGTGAAAGTTTGGGACGTGTCACAGGGACAGTTCTAAGCCAAAAGCCAAATGTTGATTTGGCCATTGCCGACCTTAAAAAGGAAGCCGCTTTGAAAGGGGCTAATTATGTCAAGATTGAATCGGCCAGTGGTTACGAGACCGCAATTGCAGGAATAGCTTATTTTTGCCCTTGAGTTATTGAGTTCGCTTTTTTAAGGGCGTCGGCCACAGTTTTGGCATTGTACTTGAGCAATTCAAAGTAGTCTTTGGCGGGGCCAGTGCTGTTTGACAGGGCATCGGAAAAGAGCGGTTGACCAATAATCAAATTTTCATTTTTGAGTAAATTTTTGAGCGCAGAATCATTCTTTGAATTCTCTAGAAAAAGCACATTCACTTTTTCTTTTTTGACAAGTTCAAGCAATGATTTGATTTTTTGCGGCGGAAGTTCGCTGTCGGTATTGAGTCCATAAAAAGAAACAAAATGAATGCCATAGGCCTGCGTGAAATAATTAAAGGCTTCGTGGGTGGACAGGGCTTTTTGGCCTTTATAAGGCAATAATAAGTTCATATTTTGCGCCATAATTTCGTGGACGTTTTTTTCAAAAGTTTCTAAATTTTTTTTGTAAGTCTCTTTTTTTGAGGGATAAATTTGTGAGAATCGATCGGCTATCGCTTGCGCATAGGAGAGGCCATTTTCGGGATTTTGCCATGCATGGGGATCTGTGTAGGGACCATTTTGAAGGGCTTTAACATTCTTACTGACGTCAAGTATTTCGCCGTGGAATTGCCCTCCAGCCAAGCGAAGGGCCCAGGCATCAAATTGAAGACCATTGACA
>DGYJ01000004.1:4891-9438 GCA_002396665.1 Bdellovibrionaceae bacterium UBA5009 | reverse complement strand
GAGTCGCGTTTTAGCGAGCAACTTTAAATGGGTAGGCTTAGCTTCAAAAACATGGGCATCTTGATTGGGTTCGACAAGGGTTTTAACTACGAATTCTTCACCCGCAATTTTTTGAGCAATGCTTTGCAGGATGCTGAAGCTAGCTACAATTTCCTGAGCCCCAGGAGATGTATTTTCTTTAGCCAAAATATTTTTTGGAATGAGGAGGAAAGCAATGGCAAGCAGAATTTGAAAGCTAAAATGTCGATGAAAAGTCATTCTTGTGCCTTTGAAAAAATAATTTTTTTGAATAGACCAATGAAAAAGAATACTCCAAAAGCCAAGATCAGAGTTGGGCTTGTGGGCAAATCAAATCGATCAGAAAGCAATAGGCCTGATATTGAGCAGATCCAACTGATGACAAGAGAGCCTAGAATGAGAGAATGGATCTGTTGAAAAAGCAACTGTCCAATAAGCACTGGTAGGATAAGAAATCCGACACTGAGCAGAGTGCCAAAAATTTGAAATGATACAACCAAATGAGCGATCACAAGTGTCATGAATAAAAACTTTATAGAGTGGGTTTTGATTTTTAAGAAGCGGGCATAATCTTCGTCAATAGTCATTTTAAGTAAAGGCTTGTAAATGAAAAATAAAATCACAAGGACTGCGAATTCGACGATGGAAAGAATCAGCAACTGCTCATTTGTAATTGATAAAATTTGACCAAAAAGAAAATGGTACAGATCAACAGGTGAGCCTTTAAGGCTGACTAAAAAAACGCCGAAGGCAAGGCTCAAAATATAAAATCCAGAAAGTGTTGAATCCTCTTTGAGTTGACTCCATTTTGAGCTGATCACAGACAAGGCAACCACAAGAAGGCCTGCAATAAATCCGAAGACGGTCATTGCCGTCATCGACAGGCCAAAAAACCAAAAACCGACAGCCACACCAGGAAGAAGGCCATGGCTAAGGGCATCTGTTGCAAGAATAAGACGGCGGTAGTGAAGGAAAAAACCAAGTCCTACAGAAGAAAACGTCAGGATGCAGGTTCCAAGCAAAGCGTTGCGCAAAAATTCGTATTCAAAAAAAACGTCAAACATGCAGGGGTGTACTTTCTTTTTCTAGGCTCATTTTTTTAAATGATTGGGATTCGATCCAATCGTGATCATGAATCGAAATCAGAACAGCCAAGCCTTCTTTTTGAAGCAAGCCCTTGGTGATAAGCTGAATGCTTTGCTGATCAAGGCAAGAGAAGGGCTCATCTAAAATCAAAAGTTGGGGATCATTCAATAAGGATCTGATAAGTAGTATTTTTTGGAACTCGCCCCTGGAAAGCTCGTCAATCTGTTTGTTTTTTAGAAAATCTAAATCGAGCTTTTGCAGCCAATCTGTGGCCACTTTTTCTTGGGTTGGATTTTGAATGTAAACTTTTAAAAATCGATGAACAGTGAAGGGGAAATGTTTATCGACATTATCAATTTGTGGCAAATAGCCAATGCGAAGATTTGCATTGGACTTGATCCTGCCTTGGTGTTTTTGCAAACCAACGAGCGAGCGCATAAGGGTCGTTTTGCCAGATCCATTGGGGCCACAGAGGGCAATTTTATCATTTGGAAAAATTTGAAAGCTTGTCGTTTTTAGCAATACATCGTGGGCCCGAGTCACGGTAAGATTCTGAACGTCGAGAAGTGGCAGTTGGCTTTGGATCATGGGCGTTTATAAGTAGGATAAAGCCCTTAAAAACGCAAATATTTTGAATAGATATAAAGTTTCAGACCTTAAACATAAAATACTTACAATTCCATCCTATTCTAAAAGTGATTGGTTGAATTTGGAGTCAAAATTAGGTGGGTAGCTCATTTTCCATTGGGATAGTAAGTGCCTGATTTTATCTTGAAACTGGAGCTCGTCATGGAAGGGAAGGTGCTTGCTTTGCTCGTGCCCCAACTGGATTTTGTGGCTCTTCAGCAAAAGTTGCTGAAGAGTTAGATACATATGCCATGGATGGGTATTCATATCTGAGATCAGATAATCAAATTCTTTTTGAAGATCCTGAGCTACCCATGAGCGAAATACGGTGTTTTGAGCAAAGGTCGATTTCATGAGTTCGATCAATTTTTTTTGTTGCTGGTGATTTTGTGGTTTACAAAAAAAATGATTGGCATGTTCGAGGTCGTGAACAGTGAACAAAAAGGCGTCACGGTGATGTTCGTGGACCTGTTCTAAATCCTTTTTGCTCTCAAAAACCGTAACAATTCTTTGCCCCTGGGCCTGAAGATTCATCATTTCCTCGGGGCTAATAATGGACGATGATAAAATCAGATTGTATTTTTTGAGGGCCCAGGCTTGCAGACTTTCTAAGGCATGGCTAGGAATGTGTTTCCATCTTTGTGAAGTCGCAGATTTCCAAAATGAATCCTGCGGTGCTACTTTTTGAAAATAAAAGAAATAGTTTTGTTGGAAAATTTCAGTTTCGATTCTGGATTGAAGAAATTCTTTTATTTGAAGATTGCTTAAGCCGTTTTCGGCTGAGCGCAAATTTTTGTGGAAAGACTCGTCATGTTTTTTTTTAAATTGAATCCAATTTTTGGTGTTAAATCGCTGCCCGGCAAGAATGAATAAAATCAATGTTGTCCACTCCCAGGGGCGCTGAGATCGAGGACAAACTAATTTGAGCTCTTTGATCAGGAATTCAATTTCATCAAATGTCATATCTGTGGCACAAGATGGCATAAAATTCGAAGCTGGACAAGTTGCCAGAGCTTGAATCTAATTAATGTATGAATAAATTATTAGTAGCAGGGATGCTATTTTTATCCGTTGTTTCATCGGCAGAAACAAGGTCTTCATATAATGATTATTATATGATTACTCGAAGTACTCTTCCACTTGAGCCTCAAAGATTGAGCTCTGGAAGTAGAGGGTCTGCGCAGATTAACCTTTTGGCATGGACTCGCGCAGGAAAGCCATTGCCTGTGCCGAATCAGCCCTATGACCGTGAAAAACATTTTGGTCACTGGATAGATGATAGCCGCGACAATAATTGTATGAACACAAGGGCTAAGGTTTTGTTTAGCACGTCACAAGCGCCGGTGACTTATACGAATAAATTTAAATGTGTGATAGCTTCGGGCCAATGGAAAGATCACTATACTGGTACCATCGTTAGCCGCGCTGATCAGATACAAATTGATCACTTTGTACCATTGAAGCAGGCCTATACAACTGGGGCCTGGAAGTGGGACAAGAAGACGAGATGTCTATATGGCAACTTTTTATTTAACAATATTAATTTATTGCCAGTGAGTAGCCACGAAAATATGTCGAAGGGTGATAGAGCTCCTGACCAGTACATGCCACCAGATAAATCAGTATGGTGTGGATATATTCGCAATTGGCTGACGGTGAAGCTGATTTGGAATTTGGCAATGACTCCGCCCGAAGCCCAAGCCATTTCGAAAATATTTGCTAATCGAGCATGTCGTGCTGAAGATTTCGTCGTTACTGAAAATGATTTGTCTGCACAAAGAAGTTTAATTCGTCAAAACTACAATTATTGCGATTATGATGCCCCTCCTCCGGGTCACTAGGCCGTATCACAGCAGGATGGAGTCAGTGTGAGCGAATATCCAACTTTGAACTATGTTGGAAGTGCTATTTTTTTAGTAGCAATTTTACATACGTTTTTAGCAAATAAAATTTTAAGTCTGAGTCATCAATTTGAAAAGCAAAGTTATTGGCGAGGGGTTTTTCATTGGCTAGGCGAAATTGAAGTGGTCTTTGGTCTTTGGGCCACTGTTCTTTTTACTTTTATTTTATTTTTTGAGTCTGCAAAAGTTGCTGTTGAATATCAAAGATCATTGAATTTTACGGAACCACTTTTTGTTTTTGTGATTATGGTGGTGGCCTCGACAAAACCCATTTTATGGATGGCGGAAAAAGGGATTGCTTTTTTTAGTTCAGTCATAAGAAAAATTTTAAGAACTCCACAGGTTCCCACTGATTTTTTTTCGTTACTGATGGTGGGCTCATTGACAGGGAGTTTGATCACAGAGCCTGCAGCAATGACAGTCACAGCTTTAATGCTTAAAAATTTAATTCAAAAGCCGAATCAAAGAATGATGTACTGCCTATTGGCCGTCTTGTTTGTGAATATTTCCATCGGTGGGGCGTTGACGCCATTTGCAGCGCCTCCGATTTTGATGGTGGTGCATAAGTGGAATTGGGATTTTAATTTTATTTTCTTACATTTTGGTTGGAAGTCAGCCCTGGCTGTTGCATTGAATTCTTTTTTGTTTGCAACTTTTTTTAACAAGGATCTTTCTGTTAATTGTTTATCTATGGAACAATTTTTTGAAAAAATAAATGATGAAAAAAACAAAAATAATATTTTTGTTTCAGCAATTCATTTGCTTTTTTTAATTCTTATAGTGCTTTCAGCCCATGATCCAGCAGTGTTTATGGGACTCTTTATTTTATTTTTAGGTGTTTTTGTAATTACTCAAGATCAACAAAGTCATTTACGTTTAAAAGAAAGTTTACTTGTTGGGTATTTCTTAGCTGGG
>DGYJ01000004.1:4257-4744 GCA_002396665.1 Bdellovibrionaceae bacterium UBA5009 | reverse complement strand
GGGGTATTTCTTAGCTGGGATCATTTTTTTTGGCGCATTTCAAACATGGTGGTTACAGCCTTTGCTTTCAAGCTTGTCGGATTCATGGATGTATTTTGGTTCAGTGGCCTTGACGGCAGTGACAGACAATGCTGCTTTGACCTACCTGGGCTCTCAGGTCGAGGGATTGCAGGATTCTGTGAGATACGCCCTTGTGGCAGGGGCAATCTCTGGCGGAGGGCTGACTTTAATTGCGAACGCTCCGAACGCGGCTGGGTATTCTTTGTTGAACGAAAAGTTTCAGGGGCGAGTTGTTTCGCCACTTTATTTGTTTTTAGCAGCTATTATCCCAACCTGTGTGGCGATTTTGTTTTTATGGCTGTTACCTTTTTGAACCTTGTCGGTGTGCCATATCGGCATAAAAAAAGCCGAGCTTAGGCTCGGCTTTTTAAAGAACTCAAAAGAGTCAAAACTACTAGTGAGTAGCTTCTTCTTTTTTCTCTTCTTT
>DGYJ01000004.1:3228-4093 GCA_002396665.1 Bdellovibrionaceae bacterium UBA5009 | reverse complement strand
TCTTCTTTTTTCTCTTCTTTTTTAGCTTCTTTAGCAGCTTTTTTCATCGCTTTTTTAGCGTGGTGAGCAGCTTTAGCTTCTTCTTTTTTAGCAGGAGCAGCAGCTTCAGCAGCAGGAGCAGCTGGTGCAGCGGCAGCAGCAGGAGCTGCAGCGTGTTCATTAGCTTGAGCTACGAATGCTACTAGAGACAATGATGCGATTAGAGCTGTTAATTTCATAAAACCTCCTAGGTTTTTTGTTGTTGTTATTGCTCGAACTTATAAAAGCATACAGTTACGAGTTAAATGTGGAATTAAAACGAGATTAAAAGTTTTTAATCTCGAATTGAAACTCTGCACCACCTGCTGGGCGATTGCTTGCGGTCAATTTTGTGTCGTGGAGCTCTGCTATTCTTTGCGAAATAGCTAGACCAAGGCCGTAGCCATGGACTGTGTTTGAATGCCTGGTGTCGCGGCTGAAGCGCTGGAACATCTGCTCTTTGAACTGTTCACTGATCCCTGGGCCCTCGTCTTGAATTATGACTCGAGAGGACATGGGACCCCAATCCACCAAAACGTAGACGCTCGAGGTTTCGGAGGAGTACTTAAGCGCATTTTCAATGATATTAGTAAATGCATGGGCCATGAGCTCGGGATCGCAAAACGTCGTTTGTCGAAGTTCGGCGTTGGTAAAATCGATTTTAATTTGCCTGTGACTGTGCGGAGACTTTTTGTTGAGTCGTGAAATAATCTCCATCAGTATTTCATCCAAGAATACTTCGCGTTTTTTAAGGGATCCTTTTCCTGAATCAATGCGTGCAAGCAGCAGCATATCGCTGACAATTCTTGAAAGAATATCAACTTCTTGAATGCAGCTGGACAGGAGC
>DGYJ01000004.1:2566-3120 GCA_002396665.1 Bdellovibrionaceae bacterium UBA5009 | reverse complement strand
CTGGACAGGAGCGGTTGGGTTTGTGGATCAATATTTTTTTGTCTAAGAATTTGTTCAAGTTCGCCTTTTAAAATGGCAAGTGGAGTTTGAAGTTGGTGAGAGGCATCTGCCACAAACTTTTCCTGGCTATTGAAGGCTTTTTCAATCCGGCCAAGCATTTGATTGATGGTGAAGCCAAGCTGTTGGATTTCATCTTGTGTTTCTGCTACAGGGACGCGTTTGGAAAGATCGCTGGCATCCAGTTTTTGCGTTGAAGACATCATTTCGCGAATTGGTCTAAGGGCACGACTTGCCAGTAAATAGCCAGCTGTTGCGGCAATCAGCAGAACGATGGGTATGCCCCACATCAACAAGTCGAGGCGGCGATCAATTTGTTTTTCAAGTAAAGTCAGGGGTGCTGCGATTTGTATGTAAAACTTTTTATCTTCATCTAGTGCCAAGCTAATAATTCGGTAAGAGTCGGCTTCATCTGAAGAGTATTTGATTGTTCGGTAGGAGACTTCTTCCCCATTGGCTAGTTTTTTAAAATCTTTTTCAAATGGTGGTAAAAAATC
>DGYJ01000004.1:1558-2403 GCA_002396665.1 Bdellovibrionaceae bacterium UBA5009 | reverse complement strand
TTTTCAAATGGTGGTAAAAAATCTTTTAATTCGCCGACCTGGGAGATGATTTTGCCTTTAGAGTTTCTTAAAAAAACAAGGGCATTTCCAAGTGGAAATGGAAGAATTTTTCCTTGATCAAGAATCAAGTTTGAAAAGTTTGAAGAAGTGATCGAAGTGCCAAGATTGATAGAGTTTGAAATATCTACGGCGTAATTGTAAAGGGCGATATCGTAGTCATCTTCGAGAGCCCTCATCATGTAGACAAAAAGTGTGACATTAAAAAGAATTGTTGTGGCTCCAAAAATAAAAACAAACAGCACTGTCATTTTTAATTTCAAGCTTTGACGAGAAATAAATTTTCTAATTTTGTTTAAGAACATAGCCGACACCAACTACGGTATGGATGAGTTTTTTTGCAAAGGGGGCGTCGATTTTTTTTCTAAGCAAATTGACGTAGACATCAATGACGTTGCTTTCTGTATCAAAGTGCACATCCCAAACATGCTCAGCGATTTGGACCCTGCCCAAGGGGCGTTCGGGATTTCTAAGGAAATATTCAAGCAAGGAAAATTCTTTTGCGGTCAGAGCAATTTCTTTGCCTTCGCGTAAGACTTTGTGTTTGACCAGATCAAGCTCGATGTCGCCATAGACGAGCTTTGGATTTGGATTTTTTGATAGCTGTGATGACCTGCGAAGCAGTGCTCTGACCCGGGCTAAGAGTTCGTCGAAGGAGTAGGGCTTTGTTAAATAATCATCAGCGCCTGCATCCAACCCATTCACTTTGTCTTTTGTGGTCGCAAGGGCTGTGAGCATTAGCAGTGGGCCAGAATAGTCTTCTTGTCGAAAGACCCTGGCGGTGTCTA
>DGYJ01000004.1:0-1361 GCA_002396665.1 Bdellovibrionaceae bacterium UBA5009 | reverse complement strand
ACATCACATCAAGGATAACAAGGTCATAGTCGGATTGGGACATGTAGGATTCGGCGGTGGAAGCTGACTCGGCGAGATCGACCGCGTATCCGACTTCATTGAGTCCCTGCTTGATAAATTGGGCCATTTTGGGCTGATCTTCGACGACGAGTATTCTCATATTTTACTTTGCTTTTGAAAGCTAGCGGTCTTTATAGATCGACTTCATCAACTCTTCTTCGTTGACCACAGCACCTTCGGCTTCCTTCTTTTCTAATATATCAACACTTTGTATCCGGTCGTTGTCAATTGTCACTTTAACTTGGGGCCCAGAGCTTTTTTTACTTTTTTCTAGCCTTTCCATAAAAAGGCCGTGGCTTGGGCCATCGGGCAGAACATAGGGACCTTTTTTGGGGCCTTCAAAAAACACTTCGGTTTCTTCTTGGATTTCGCGCACAACGCTGACCTTGGCCGTAAAGGACTCTTCAGTGCTTTCTTTTTCGTAAACTTGGGTTGAGGTTTTGCTTTTTTTAGATTGTGAAAAAGCGCTGTGAGAAGTGGCTAGAACAGTCAGGTACAGAGCACAAAAAAGAAAACGCCTCGAATTGAGATTTTTAAATGCCACAGAGGTCCCCCTTGGCGAATGGATAGATCTATTTTGCCTTTTTTTAAGGAGTGGTGCAACATATAATGATCTTCTTTCGTCTTCGTGAGAAGACAAATCAAATCGTCTTGAAGCGAGGTCTTTATGAATTTAGGTTGGACAGAATTATTACTTATTTTTGGAATTGGACTATTGATGTTTGGGCCATCGCGCTTACCAAACCTTGGTAAATCTTTAGGTGAATCAATTCGTGGTTTTAAAAAAGGCCTTAATGAAGACCCTGAAGACAGGGCAAAAGTTGTGAAAGAACAGCTTGAAAATGCAAAAAAAGATTCTTTGATTAAAGAGTCTGAAAAATCCGAACACAAAGAGTCCTAGGGACTTTGTTTCTTAAAAATTATATTCCAAGGCACAAATAAAATTAAAATTGCAATT
This sequence comes from Bdellovibrionaceae bacterium UBA5009, assembly GCA_002396665.1. Taxonomy (GTDB): domain Bacteria; phylum Bdellovibrionota; class Bdellovibrionia; order Bdellovibrionales; family Bdellovibrionaceae; genus UBA5009. The sequence goes on along the minus strand of DGYJ01000004.1, from coordinate 343 downwards.
GCGGTCAGTGAAAAGGCCGTGATGGCCTTTGTGCCAACTCCCTCTTTAAAAAGCAAGTAGGCCACCACAGATGAAATTGCTGGTTCGATCAGCTTTCCACAGGTCATAAGGCTGACATTCATTTTTTTCACAAGATAAGTAAGTAAAGAATGGCCCAGCAATGTTGGAAGCAAAATCACTAAGAGGATGCAAAGCCAACTGAGAGGTGGAACCTGGGTTATTTTTTGCGGTTGCAAAATGGCAGACGCGCTGAAGAAAATCCCAGTTAAAAAATAAATCGAAGTCGTGAAGCTGACAGTGTTGATGTGTTGACGAGATTTTTTACCACTCAAACTATAGGCGG
>DGYJ01000100.1:67291-68127 GCA_002396665.1 Bdellovibrionaceae bacterium UBA5009 | reverse complement strand
GACATTGATGATTCGCTTGAGGGCCTGATCATCACCAGAGTTTAAACTGATTTTAAGATAAGATAAAATATCTTTGATCTCCATGCGCTCGTAGAATCGAACACCACCAACAAGTCGGTAGGTAATTCCTGCCGTGCGAAGTTGTTCCTCTAGAACTCGGGACTGGGCATTCGTGCGGTAGAAGATGGCGTAGTCATTGTAGTTCCCATGGCCTTCTTCGACATGCTTTTGAATGGTTTTAACAACAAAGCGGGCTTCGTCGTATTCGTTACGTTCTTCGCGAACTTGAATCAAAGAGCCTGCATTGTTTGAAGTGAAAAGTGTTTTGTCTTTTCTTTGCGTATTGTTTTTGATCACAGCTGTTGCTGCAGTCACAATATTGCCAGTCGAGCGATAATTTTCTTCAAGCTTTACAACCAGAGCTTCTTTGAAATCTTTTTCAAAGTTTAAGATATTTGAAATATCGGCCCCACGCCAGCTGTAGATAGACTGGTCTTCGTCACCTACGACGCAAAGATTGCGATGGGCTTTGGATAACATTTTAACTAAAAGATATTGGATGTGGTTTGTATCTTGATACTCGTCCACCATGATGTATTTGAATTTATTTTGATACTCCTCCAAAAGAGCAGGGTACATTTCAAAAAGTAGTTTTGTTTTCAAAAGCAAATCATCAAAATCCAAGGCATTTGATTTTTTAAGTTCTTCTTCGTAGCGTTTAAAGACATCCAAAGTTTTGGGGTCCATGACCGTTGTTGCGCCCTTTTCGACCTCTTCAGGAGTCAGGCCCAACATTTTTGCAAAGCTAATGCGAGTTTGAAAATTTTTAGGTGGGA
>DGYJ01000100.1:64612-67172 GCA_002396665.1 Bdellovibrionaceae bacterium UBA5009 | reverse complement strand
TTAGGTGGGTAAAGTTTGTCGTTGATCTCCATTTCGCGGCAGATTTTTTTGACAAGACTGAGCTGATCTGAAGAGTCGTAAATTGTAAAAAAAGGTTTGTAATCCAGCATGGTGATGTGTTTACGAAGAATACGAACACAAAAACTATGGAAGGTGCTAATCCATAATTCAGTTCTTGCCATCAACTGAATTTCTGAAAGCAGCTGATAAATTCGATGTTCCATTTCACGGGCAGCTTTGTTGGTGAAGGTCACACAAAGAATTTCATCTGATGCCGCCTTTCCACTGGCGATGATATTCACCATCCGATGGGTAAGAACCCGGGTTTTGCCAGAACCTGCTCCGGCTAAAATTAACAATGGGCCATCCATTTGGGCCACGGCCTGGGATTGGGGGGGATTTAAGTGCTTAAATAGACTTTCCACGTTGGCCTCTAAAATGAAGACCTGCTTTGATTCGATCTGCAGGGACAAAATTTGTCCATATATAAGTTTTTATTGAAGTTTTTCCAATTTTTTAGTAATAATAACGCCATGCATATAAAGAGTAAGCTCTTTTTTATCACATATTTCTTCCTTTGCTCCTGCGGAGTCAATCAGGCGTCCCAGGAAAACCCCGGCGAAATCCGAGTCCGTTTGCCTTTATCCGCAGTTCAAAATGACAACCAAACTGCATCTTATTCATTTCAAGTTGTTCCTCTTTTGCAAATCAATAGCCTGTCCCAGATGCGTGGGGCCTACGCGCGATTTTTTACGAATCCGTCTGAAAAAGAGAGCAAACTTGTAGGGACTTCGCCGCGGGCAGATTTTTTGAAAAATACAGATGGAGTTTACATTCCAAAGAATGAAATCAGTCAGCAAATGGCCAGTATTTATTACCATATGCAAAACATGGCTTTGTTCGACAAATCCATTGGTGCAGAAAAAGTGAATCATTGGCCCAGGGACATTGGTCTTCGTGTGCAATTGCAGACATCTGAAAACAGCACCACGGCTGATGAAAACAATGCCATCTACGATGGTCAATTGGATGCCATTTTGATTGTGCCCTACAATGAAAATAAAATCCCGCTCAGTGTGAATGGCGGGGTTTTGGCCCATGAGCATTTTCATTCTCTGTTTTACAAACTTGTCACAAAAAAACTTTTAGCAACAGATTATTTAACGTCGAAGCATGACTTAACAGTTCACACTAGCAGCGATTCAAATATTGATGCCATGACAACAACTTTAGTGGTGTTGAAGGGTCTCAATGAAGGTTTGGCTGATTTTTGGGGATGGGTGTACACCCAAGATAATGACTTCATTTTGCACTCTTTGTCGTCTGTGGGAAATCGAAGGTCATTGAAAATTTCTGCTTTAGAAAACGAAAACTTTCGCTTCAAAAGCCCTTCTCGAATTCAACAAGAACTGTCTGTTCTGTCTGCAGAAACCCAAAATGAAGCGCAGGATTTGGTGGGTTATGCTTACTCTTTAGGAACAGATTTTGCGAAGTCGATGAAGTTGTTGAGTCTGCGCTTAAAATCCGAAAGAAAAATTTCTGATAGCGAGGCCCAAGGCCTTGTGGCCAAAGCTGTTTTTGTTGGAATGAAAAGTTTGGCCGACACTTTGATTGCTGAAAAAAAATCCCAGCAAGAATCTGCCTTAAAGTCCACTACGACAGACGAGAAATCAAATTCTGAAAAAGCAGTTGCCACAGGCGTATCGATTAAAACCTTGTTTCTTCAATTTGTGAACTCCGTATCTGATCTTAAAGTTTCAGAGTGTGAGTGGGCGAAATCTGTTTTGGCTAAATCAGATATGATTGAAAATGAAAAATGCCAAACCATCGATGCGAAAGTGAGCTTAAAATGAGTTCATTTATAAAAAGCTTCACTTTCATATTAAGACTGTTTGCTCAAATTTTTGCTGCGATTTTATTTTTTACTTCTTTGGCATCGGCTGCCGCTGTTGCCGAATCGAATCTTAAGCAACTGCAGGCCATCAAAGCGAAGCTACCGCGTGTTGAGAAAGTTCAAACGACAAAGGATTTTCGATTGATTCTATTACCAATAGGTAGCGAAAGTCGCACAGGCCGTGATGAGCTTGGAAACTCGACCTCGACAGTGTCGTCTTCATGGGCTGTTGGCTTGGCTTGGAAGAAGCACCAGTTGTGGTATGAAAATCCTAACTCTGAAAAAAGTGAAAGTTCGAATGGATCAATTCAGATTAAAAATGAAACCAAAGAATTTTCGATCAATTACCGTTACAATTATTATCAGGCGAACGAGTACTTGGGTCTATCTGTGGGTGGTGGGTTGGTTCGACGCCAACAAATCACAGTCAGTGAAATGCTTGGTCAGTCAGTGACTGACCAAGGCAAGGATCAGATTTATCCAGAATTTATTTTGGGATTAAGTGGTCATCCCAGTATTTTATTTTATGATCTTGGCTTGAAAACCATTTTTCAAAATGACCAAGATTTGAAGACAGTTGTTGGTCTCCACGCCCGCGCGGGTTTATCTTTTCGCTTTTAAAAAATCCTGGCCTACAAAATGCAAACGGCGAGTTTTGATCTCGCC
>DGYJ01000100.1:36484-64487 GCA_002396665.1 Bdellovibrionaceae bacterium UBA5009 | reverse complement strand
CACTATAGGTATTTTCGGTTGATATTTCAAATACTTGAGAAGGTCCTTAGACTAGTTCTTTTGATTCTCAAGATTTTTTCAAACTAATCGACAATTTTCTGAATAATTGTAGTTCCTATTTTTGATTTTTCTTTGAATTCATCACGATATTCTTTGGCTTCTTTTTCTGTTGAAAATAATCCAACGCTGACGCGATACCAGCTTTTGCCTTGAATGTGCGCTGGGATAAAGAAAGCACTATATCCCTTTTGTTTTAATTCATCAGCTTTCTTTTTGGCTTCTTGCTCAGTTGGGAAAGAGGCGATTTGAATTGTGTATTTACCCACTGAATATTGAGCCACATCTTTAGGTAAAGTTTCTGCAACGGCAGATACTTTTTTTGCTTTTTGTGTTTCATTAGCTGCAGGTTTGTCTTCGATCACATTCATAGCTGCTTTGGTTGCAGAATCGTGTCCAGCTTCTTTTTGCGCAACTTCTTTTTTAGCTTCGCCATGCCCCGCAGTTTCTCCGTGGGCTTTTTCAGTCTCCACTTTTTCACCGTGCTTAGTCGCTTCATTGACAGAAGCTGTTTCACGTTGAGCAGCTTTTTCGCCATGTCCTGCATCACCATGGCCAGCTTCGCCCTGGGTTTCTGCGTTGCTGTCGTCAGCAACAAATTCTTCGGCCAATTTTTTAATCTCTTCATCAGTTAAGGATTCAGACTTTTCAGTGTCCTTAGGTTTAGCCTCTTCGCCGTGTACAGAAGCCACATTGCGTTCTGCGCCTTCATGGGTTTCGCCTTTAGATGGTTCTAGTGCCGCCAGTTTATGCTGATTATCGCTATATTTTTTGCCAACATAGGTCCCTATTGAAAATGAAAGTAAAGAAATAAAGAAAACTAGGGCTAATTTGACAAAAGAATCTGTTTTTGACTTGGCTTTTTCAATTTTCATGTGAACCTCTTTCAATTATGCTATCGTAGAAATCCAAAATACGTCAACGGTTCCAGCCCTGGAACCCTTGATTTTGTCGCTATTTGAGGTGTTTTTTGAATCTTATTCAGAGTCCAGAAAGTCTTCAGCAAAAGTTAGAAATTGGTCTAGAAGCCACCCGTCTCGGGCGTCAGGTCCTGCTGGGCTACTTTAAAAAGCTAAAGCATGTCGAAGACAAGTTCCACGAGGGTCTAGTCAGCGAAGCGGACCGTGAATCTGAAAAAGTCATGACAGATTATCTTCTAAAACATCTTCCAGGCTCGGAGATGTTGGGCGAAGAGTCCGCTTACTTATCGAAACAAAAAGAATTCAAAAAAAATTCAGGTTCTGTGCCGCGCTGGATTTTAGATCCATTGGATGGAACAACAAATTATGTGCACGGCATGCCGATTTTTTGTATCAGTTTGGCCCTTGAAGAGCAGGGGCAGTTGCAATTGGGAATTATTGATGTCCCGGTTCTGAATGAAATCTACACTGCTGTTCGTGGGCAAGGGGCCTTTGTGAATGGCGAACGCTTGCAAGTTTCGAAGACTTCACAAATTGAAAAATCACTTTTAGCCACAGGATTTTTTGGCGAAGACGAGCCCGCCTTGCAAGAGCAATTGAAAGTGTTTACTTTTTTTGTTCGAAAAGCTCGGGGCATTCGTAGAGCAGGCGCTGCAGCCTATGATTTGTCGCAGGTAGCCCGAGGTGTTTTTGATGGTTACTGGGAAAAAAATCTAAAACCTTGGGACGTGGCCGCTGGCCAGATCATCGTCGAGGAAGCCGGTGGAAAAGTGCTAACCTATGATGGTCGAACACACAATCCCTATGAAAATTCTTTGATCGCCGGAAACCCAAAAATGGCTGATTTAATCCAGTCTAGTGTGAAAGTTTTGGTTGAGTCCGTGTCAAAGCCCTGACGTCGAAGTCTCGACCTCAGTCTAAGAGTTCAAGTTTTTTCAGTATCAAGTCCAATAGGTAGGAATTAAATTCCGCGACTCGATGAAAGTTCGGTTGGCATTTTGGTTGCTGTTTACTTTGTACGGAGTGAAGAGTTTTCTTCACCAAGGAGTACAAAGTGGCCGAAGAAAAAGCAGCAGCAGCAGAGTCTAGTCCAGCCCCCGCGGCGTCAACATCGAATGGTTCAAAGCCCATTTGGTTGATTGCATTGGTCGTTGTGAACATGGTGATGGTTGGTGGCGTTGGATTCATGCTTTACAAAAATCGTCAAAAAGAAGCCGCAGAACCAAAAATAGAGCACGTGATTAAAGGCGAACACGAAACTCAAGAAAAAGAAGCCCATGAAGAAAAAGCCTTCGTTGGAAAAGTTGTACCCTTGGAAACATTTATTGTGAACTTGGCGGGCTCGAAAGGCCGCAAAGTGGCTAAAGTGAATATGGAGCTTGAGCTAAAAGACAATGATGGTGCCAATGTTGCAGACGAAATCGACAAGCGTAAAGCCCAAGTTCGGGACATCATTATCATTTTATTATCATCAAAAACTTACGAAGAAGTTTCTAGTCGCGAAGGTAAAGACAATCTTAGAAATGAAATCAAAGACACAATTAATTCATTCCTCACAAAGGGAAAAATTAGCAGCGTGTTTTTTACAGAGTTCATTTACAACTAAAGAGGGCCTAGATCATGAATCAAGTCTTATCGCAAAACGAAGTTGACGCCCTCCTTGCCGCAGTTTCTGACGGTGATGTGGCGTCTTCAGATGCTCCGGCCAAAGGCGAAGGCGGAGCTCCGGTCGATGATCGAAAAATTGTTAATTATGATTTGACCAGCCAAGATCGAATTATTCGTGGTCGACTACCCCAGCTTGAAGTGATCTATGAAAAATTCATGCGGGCCTTTCGGGTTTCTTTGTCGTCATCATTGCGAAAAATTGCGTCGATCACATTAACAAGCACTGAATTTTTAAAATTTGGTGAATTTATCAATACTTTGCCAATGCCGACTTGCATGAGCGTTCTTCGCTTTGGAAACTTGCGTGGATCTTCATTAATGGTGATTGAAAGTAAATTGGCCTACGCCCTGGTGGATAGTTTCTTTGGCGGTGCAGATCGTCCTTACACAAAAGTCGATGGAAAAGATTTTACACCGATTGAGCTTTCGATTGTTCGTAAAGTGGTTGAACTTGCCATCACTGATCTTGAGCAAGCTTGGGCTTCTGTCGAAAAAATTGGTTGTTCTTTTGTGCGTACAGAAGTGAATCCACAGTTTGTCGGGATCGTGCCACCAACAGATGTGGTGATTGCTTCAACATTTGACGTCGAGCTTGAAAATGCAACAGGAACTATTTCCATGGTTATTCCCTATGCGACAATTGAGCCAATCAAACAAAAACTTTCTACAGGATTCCAAGTCGAGTCTGATCAAACAGATAAAAAGCTTTGGACAGCCATCATCAAAGAACAATTATTGGATACAGACTTAGATATCAAAGTGAACTTGGGTGAAACAGAGATTCAACTGCAAGATTTGATGGAGCTTAAAATTGGTGACGTCATTCCATTGACTCAAGATGCTTCAGGTGAGCTGGACGTGCAAATTGAACAAGTTAAAAAATTTAAAGGTTACTACGGAAATCATCATGGAACTGTTGCTGTGCAAGTGACAAGAGCCATCGAAAAATAGGGGGATAGTGTGGCAGACGATAATTTGGATAATTTAGCAGATAAGTTGGCGGAAGAAGCTGCAGCAATGGCTGCGGACCTTCAAGGTGGTGGTGCGGCGGCTGCAGGCGCAGACAAGTCAAAGACCTCTGCAACTGGAAATCCAGGCAAAGATAGAAATTTAAATTTAATTTTAGACATTCCACTTCGAGTGACTGTTGAATTGGGCAGAACCAAAATGCCGGTCAGTGAGTTGTTAAATCTGACTCAGGGAAGTGTGATCGAGCTCAGCAAATTGGCCGGTGAGCCCATGGAAGTTTTAGTGAATGATAAACTGATTGCTCGCGGTGAAGCCGTTGTTGTTAATGAAAAGTTTGGTGTGCGTTTGACAGATATTATTTCCCCTGCAGAGCGCGTTGAGCAATTAAAATAGGTGAATATGAAAAAGTTAATTTGTGCATTTTTGTTAATTCCATTATTTAGTTTTGCTTTAGACTCTAAAGAAGCAACTGAAGGCTCGGCCTCCCCCGTCGGGTCTTCAGTTGCCTCTGCTTCAACGAAGGCGACAGAGGGCACTGAAGTTGCCGATGCAAATACTAATACAAAAGAAAACACAAACGCAATTGCAAATGAAAGCGCTATTGCCAATACCAAATCGGAAGCAAAAGCCACAACAACTTTAAGTGAAGCCGAAATCCCAGTGAAGTTGGAAGCTGATAAAAAAGAAGCGGCCCAGGGTCGATCTTGGTTGCAAGTTCTGGGCGGTTTGGTCGTTTGTATTGGCTTAATTTTTGGAACAATTCTATTTGTTCGTAAATACTCTTTAAAAAATCAAAAAAATCCAATGCATCAAATTAAAGTTGTGACCCAATATCACTTGGGACCACGCAAGTCGCTGGCAGTTATCCGCGTGGCTGGTGAGTCAGTATTAGTAGGTGTGACTGAACATCATATTTCACATATTAAAACTTTAGCTTTGTTGGATGGTGATTTGCCAGAAACAGATGAAGTTCCACAAAATTTTAATTCGACTCTTAAAAAACAAGATCCAGAGGCTGAAGAAGACTTTTCAATTCAAGGTTTGCAAGATGTGGTTAAAAACAAATTGAAATCCATGAGGAATATTTAATCATGAAAATTTCACGTCAATGGATGATGTTGGTTTTTTTGTTGGTGGTCGGAGTTGCTCAGACAACTTGGGCCCAAGTGACACTTCCCCAAGTGAATTTAGGCTTTAAGACAACAGACAATCCAACGGAAGTCGTCAGTGCCATTAAGTTAGTGCTGATTATGACAGTTTTAAGCCTTGCGCCTGCAATTCTGATAATGATGACTAGCTTCACACGCATCATTATTGTGTTTTCATTTTTAAGACAAGCCATGGGTGTTGCTCAGATGCCTCCCAACCAATTGCTCGTGGGCTTATCGCTGTTTTTGACTTTTTTTATCATGGGTCCTCAGTTCACAGAGATGAACACCAATGGGATACAGCCCTATTTAACTGGTAAAATTTCCCAAGAAGAAGCGCTGACTCAGACTTTGGCTCCGCTTCGAAAATTTATGTTCACCCAAACTCGTGACCAAGATTTGTCTTTGTTTGTAAAGCTTGCCAGAATTGATAAACCGAAAACAAGAGCTGATGTTCCAACAATGGTTTTGATTCCATCGTTTATTTTGTCAGAGCTAAAAACCGCATTTCAAATCGGATTTATTATTTTTCTTCCATTCCTAGTGATCGATATCGTTGCTTCAAGTGTCTTGATGGCCATGGGGATGATGATGTTGCCGCCGATCGTGATTTCATTGCCATTTAAAATTATGTTGTTTGTTTTGGTTGATGGTTGGGGATTGCTGATTGGTTCAATGGTTAAAAGTTTTGGTTGATTTTAAAGATTGATGAAAAAAGTAACGACAAGATGTGCGTTATTGAAATTGAAGGAATAGAGAAATGACAGAACAAGTCGTTATTCAGCTGGGACAAGATGCACTAAGAACCACAGCCATGCTGGCAGCCCCCATGTTGTTAAGTACACTGGTGATCGGTTTAGCTGTGAGCATCTTCCAAGCCTTGACTCAGATCAACGAGGCCACTTTGACCTTTGTTCCAAAGATGATCGTGATCGCTGTGATTTTTACATTAGCTGGCCCTTGGATGCTGGACATTCTTTCGTCGTACACTGTGAATTTGTTTGAAAGTATTGCAACAATTGTTAGGGAGTAATTGGTGAATTCATTTTTCATCAGCGAAAATCATATTCTCTATTTTGCTTTGATCCTTTTACGGATCATTGCCTTTATTTTTTCTTCCGCGGTGTTCAGTTCTGCAAATATAAATGCGCCTGTAAAAATATTATTTTCAATCCTGTTAAGTTTTACAGTTTTTTCTTTGTTTCAAAAACAAGTAGGAACACTGGACGTAGTTTCTGATCAAATCGTGTTGCTATCGGCACAGGAAGTCTTTCGTGGCCTTTGTATAGGAATGATCACTCGATTTTTCTTTTTTGCAATTTCTATGTCAGGCGATTTGATTTCGACTTCGATTGGTCTTAGTTCGGCCCAGATGTACAATCCGATGTCGGGGGCGCAATCAAATATTTTCGAACAATTCCAAATGCTTTTGGCAACTCTTGTTTTCTTTGCCTTGCAGGGACATCATTTTATGGTTAGCGCTCTACAGCAAAGTTTTGAAATCTTTCCTGTCACAAGAATAGGTTTTCATGAAATGGCATTCGGTGGTGTTGCTAACTTGGGGGGGCTTCTTATGGAAATTGCCTTAAAGATGGCTGCACCTGTTGTTGTGGCGATTTTTCTGGTTAATTTAATGATGGGAATTCTTGGTCGAACTGTGCCCCAGCTGAACGTCCTGATGACTGGTTTTTCATTTACTTTGCTAGCCGGCTTTTTGGTTCTTGTTGTCACATTACCACTAATGATTTCAGAAATGAGTGTTGTTGCTGAGACCACGGGACACTACTTGTTTCAATTTATGAGGTCCTTTTAATGGCTGAAGATCAGGGCGAAAAGACAGAACAGGCCACGGAAGGCAGGCGGGAAGAGTTCCGCAAGCGTGGTCAAGTGGCCCATTCGAAAGAATTGGGTTCTGCATTCATTTTGCTTATGGCATCTGGAGCCGTTTTCTTTTTGTCACAATTCTTTTTGCAACATTTACAAGAGCTGTTTAACCATACATTCGGACTTGATCTTGTGAAGTACATACGCGAAGGGCAGTTTATGGAGGCCCTTAGCTATGCGTTCTTAAAAGCAATCATTTTGATTGGCCCGGTTGTTGTTATTGGCGCAGTCATTGGTTCTTTATCCTCTGTGATGCAAGTTGGTTTCCTTAATGTTGAAGATGCGTTAAACCCCGATCTGAATAAATTAAATCCACTGGAAGGTTTTAAACGAATCATGAGTCTTCGCGGAGTGATGGAAGCAGTAAAGGCTGTCTTCAAATTGGTTTTAATATCTTCTGTTGTTTATATGATGATCAAAGGCGAATTAAAAAGTTTTGGAAATATTCAAAATTTTTCGATCGCAGAAATTTTATCTTATATCGGTCATATTGCTTCGAAATTATTTTTTGCAGTTGGAATTGTTATGCTGGCTTTATCAGTCGGGGATTATTTTTTCCAACGCTGGGACCTTGAGCGCAAAATGATGATGACGAAGCAAGAAGTTAAAGAAGAGGTTAAGCAGCGCGAGGGGGATCCCTTGATCAAGGCGCGCATGCGGAAAGCTCAACGGGATATTTTAAACAAAAGAATGATGGAAGCAATTCCCAAAGCTGATGTGGTTGTCACAAACCCAACCCATATCGCCTGTGTATTAAAATACAGTGACAATTTGCCAGCTCCACAGTTGGTAGCGAAGGGTGCTGATCATATGGCTGAAAGAATTAAAGCCATTGCGAAAGAGCACAATATTCCAATCATTGAAAATAAACCATTGGCTCGAACAATTTATAAAACCATGAAAATTGGACAAGTGATTCCCCGCGAACTTTTCGTCGCTGTGGCTGAAGTCTTGTCTTACGTTTACAAGTTAAGAAGAAAGGCGCGTGCATAGTATGGATTCAGTCTTTCAGTTTTTGAAAAGATTTGAAAAGTTCACGAAGAACACGGATCTTCTGATCGCATTCGGCTTGATGGCTGTTTTAGCTGTCATGATTATCCCATTGCCACCAGTTTTGTTAGATATCTCGCTGACGTTTTCTTTGGGGCTTAGTATATTGATTCTTCTGGTGGCTTTGTACACCAAAAGAGCTTTGGATTTTACATCATTTCCATCTTTGCTTTTGATGACAACACTGTTTCGCTTGTCATTGAATGTGGCCACCACAAGATTGATCTTGACCCATGGACATGAAGGCCCTTCTGCCGCGGGTGAAGTGATCAAGTCCTTCGGTAATTTCGTTGTCGGAAACAACTATGTTATCGGTTTTATCGTCTTTACAATTTTGATCGTGATCAACTTTATTGTTATCACGAAAGGTTCTGGTCGTGTGGCCGAGGTCGCAGCACGTTTCACCTTGGATGCAATGCCTGGTAAACAAATGTCGATTGATGCCGATTTAAATGCGGGCGTTATTAATGAGCAAGAGGCTCGCAAGCGTCGTCGCGAAATTGAACAAGAAGCCGATTTTTACGGAGCCATGGATGGTGCCTCGAAGTTTGTTCGTGGTGATGCCATTGCGGCAATTATTATTACTTTGGTGAATATCGTCGGTGGTTTATTGATCGGTGTGATCCAAAAAGGTTTGGATGTTAGCACAGCAGCAAAATATTACACCATGTTGACCATCGGTGATGGATTGCTTTCTCAAATTCCTGCTCTGATCATTTCTACAGCTGCAGGTATGATTGTTACGCGAAGTGCAAATAATGATGACAATATGGGATCTGAAGTTGCGAAACAACTTTTGGTCAGCCCAAGGGCTTTGTATATTTCAGCAGCCATCATTGGTTTACTTTCACTTGTTCCGGGTCTTCCAACAATTCCATTTTTTATCATGGGCGCATTCATGGGTTTGATTGGTTGGATGATTGAAAAATACCGTGAAGAAACTTTACAAAATGATAAGAAAAAATCCGACGCGGCCTTGGCCGTTCCTAAAAAAGAAAATGTCGAAACTCTTCTTCCATTGGATATGGTTGAGTTGGAAGTGGGCTACGGGTTAATTAACATTGTTGAATCTGATCAAAGCGGTGACTTGTTAGAGCGGATCACAAGTTTAAGAAAACAATTTGCATTGGATTTGGGAATTGTTGTTCCAAGTGTTCATATTCGTGACAACTTGCAGTTGGCTCCGGGTGAGTATCGCTTGATGATTAAAGGAAATAAAGTCGGTGGTGGAATTCTACGACCTGACTACTTGTTGGGAATGGATCCTGGGAATGTGACTCGAAGAGTGGAAGGTATTCCAACGAAAGAGCCTGCATTTGGTTTGGATGCGTTGTGGATTACGCCTTCACGTAAAGAAGAAGCTGAAATGGCTGGCTACACTGTTGTCGACTTGCCAACTGTTATGGCTACCCATTTGACTGAAATCCTGCGTACACATTCGCACGAATTATTGGGCCGCCAAGAAGCTTCAGCCTTAATTGATAATTTCAAGAAAACACATCCTAAGGTTGTTGAAGAATTAATTCCAGATGCCCTAAGTTTGGGATCTGTTGTGCGCGTCTTGCAAAATCTTTTAAAAGAACAAATTTCGATTCGTGATTTGCTTTCGATCTTTGAAACCTTGGCAGATGAAGCTCCAAGAACAAAAGATGTGGAAGTGTTGACAGAGTCTGTTCGTCGGTCCCTGTCGCGATCAATCACAACGAAATATTCAGGGGATCAAGGAATGATTCCAGTGATGACACTTCATCCACGGGTGGAAGAGCTTGTGGCAAATTCATTGTTGCAAACAGAACAAGGTGTGCAACTGGTGATGGATCCTAACTCTGCCCACCAGCTAATTAATCAGATTGCGACGGTTGTTGAGCGCCATCCTGAAATTGCTGGGCAACCGGTATTGCTGACCAGCCCAACTTCGCGACGACACATTTACAAATTGACCTCTCGATTTATACCTCAACTGATTGTGCTTTCGCACAATGAGCTGACTTCAGATGCGAACGTGAAATCCGTGGCCACAGTGGAGTTAAACTATGCAAGTTAAGAAATTTGAAGCCAGAACCATGAAAGAAGCCCTTGAAATGGTCAAGACCCAGTTGGGTCCTGATGCCATCATTCTTTCTGCCCGCGACAACAATAAAAGCTACGGTCTTGTTGGTCAGGGAAGTGTTGAAATTACAGCAGCCATTTCCGATGAAAGTTTAAAAAGAAGACAGTTTGCTGAAAACAGAATGCCGGCCAATGCCCGCGAACAATTTTCAAAAAGCCCTGCGCGAATGCAAAAAAGCATCATCGAGCAATTTGTTCAAAATCATTCACAAAACTTATCGCCAAAAAATAATACAACGAATTCTGCGACAACAACAAAACGTTATGCAGATATCATTGATGATGAATCTGCACATGAAAGTGCTGCGCAAATCCGTATCAAAGAAGCAGCCCAAAGAGCTTGGGAGACGATGAATGATGATGTGCCTTCATCTGGACAAAACAGTGCAGACCGAAATACGACAAGTCGCTCGACTTCGGCTTTTGCAAGTCCCTTTAAAGCATTACGAAATTCATTAAGTTTTGATAAAGATGAAACGCCAACAGGTGAAGTGACCCAGTTGAAAGAAGAAATCATTCATTTAAAAAGCATGATTCAAAAATTTCAAGCTGTAGCAACAAATCAAACATTGTCTGCTCAACAAAGCACGAACACCGCAAATCCCTATGGTATTAAAGAGGATTTCAAAGAAATCTATGAAAGATTATTGAATGAAAATGTTCAAGTTGAAGAGGCTGTGGACTTAGTTTTGGGCATTCAAAAATCTTTGCCTTTGCATAAGCATAAAAATAAAAATTTGATCGAAGGCATGGTGGCGAAAAGCCTTTTAGAGAAGTCTTTGGTTAGCAATCACACCAACGAGAATCAATTTCATTATTTCGTCGGCCCATCGGGCGCAGGCAAAACCACGACCATGGTTAAAATGGCCAGCTTGAAGTCTATTTCAGAAGGCAAAAAAGTAGCTTTTATTTCAACTGATATTTATAAAGTTGGCGCCACTGATCAGTTAAAAACTTTTGCACAAATTTTAAATGTGCCCTTCGCCATCGTTAGAAACTTGCAGGACTGGTATAAGCTTGAGCCTTACTTTAAAGATATCGACCATGTTTTCGTGGATACTCCCGGATTCAGTTCAAAAAACCCAGAAGAACAATCCACGGTGCATTCGTTAATTAATCAGCATCGCGCTTCGCAATCTGTTCACTTGGTAGTGAATGCGTGGACAAGATTTGAAGAAATGATGAGCTTGTATCAAAAACTAAGCAATATCAAAATTGATGACTTTATTGTGAATCATTTAGATCAAGCTTTGAGTTATGGAAATATTTTTTCAATCAGTCAGCGCACTCAAAAACCAATCCATAGCTTTGGATTAGGCACGCGTTTACCCGAGGACTACGAGTACGCAACCAAAGAGCGTTTATTGGATTTAATTTTTAAAATCACTCAGAACCAACAAAGTAAAAAAGAGATCGGACTGTGAGGCCTTTATGATGAATATGTCCAGAACGAAAATGATCAGTATCACTTCCGGTAAGGGCGGTGTTGGTAAAACAACCACCAGCGCAAATTTAGCTTTAGCCTTAGCGGCGCAAAAGCAAAAAGTTCTTATTTTTGATGCCGATTTGGGAATGTCCAATGTGGATTTATTTTTTGGAACAAAAGCTCCTTATCATTTTGGACAAGCCCTGAGCGGTGAAAAAGAAATCGAGCAAGTCATTTTCCCTGTTCATCAGAATGTGGATTTGATTTCTGGCGGTCACGGAATTGCAGAGTTGCAATCTTTAAATCCCTTTGAAAGGCATTCTATTTTAACAAGCCTTGAAAACTTATCTTTGTCCTATGATTGGATTGTTATCGACACATCACCTGGAATTTCTGAAAATGTTTTGCATTTAAATTCAGCGGCAGATGAAATTTTTGTGATTTTAACACCTGATCCTGCAAGCTTTGCGGACTCTTACGCCTTGATTAAACTTGTTCATCAAAAATACAAATGCAAAAAATTTAATTTGATTGTGAATCAGGTGAAATCACACCAAGAGGGTGTGCAGTTGTTTGCAAGATTTGAAGAGGTCGTCGACCGCTTTTTAAGTGTGCGACTGGCTTACGCAGGCACTGTGCCCTACGATGCAAATTTAAAATCGTCGCAAATACAATCAAGATTGATCATGAAGCAAGATCCAAAATCAATTTCGTCACTGGCCTTTCAAGAAATCGCCAAAGATCTAGTCCAGGACAGAATTCAGTTTCACCGCAGCCCAGAAAAAAATTCATTTTGGGGACAGGTCGTCGGTGTAGCTTAGTTGAATTGGACTTTAAGACTCTGTGAACTTTTGATAAATTGTAAAGTATTGAGGAAGCAAAAAATATGTCAAAAAATCTAGCGCTGTTGAAAAAGTACAAAGAAGATCCTAGAAAAATGCACCAAAATCAGAAGGATCAACTGATTCAAGAGTATGCTCCCTTGATTAAATTTATTGCGCAAAAAATTGCTGTGCGTTTGCCATCCAACATAGAGCTTGATGATTTAATGTCAGCTGGAGTGATCGGGTTGATGGATGCCATTGATAAGTATGATCCAACCCGCGATAATAAATTTAAAACCTATGCAGAGTTTCGTATCCGTGGTGCGATTCTAGATGAATTGCGCGCCCAGGATTGGGTTCCAAGATCCATTCGTGATAAAGCGAAATTATTAGATAAAACCATGGTGCAATTAGAAGTGGATTTGGGCCGTTCTGCAACAGACGAAGAAGTAGCCAAAGCTTTAGATATCACGGTGGACGAGTTCCATGAGCTTGTGAATCAAGTGCGTCCTGTGAGTTTGTTGTCTATTGATGATTCTCAAACCTTTGACAATTCAGATAAAAAATCTATTTTGAATTTGCTTGAAGGTTCTAAGATGGCCAATCCCCATAATCAATTGAATATGAAAACGATCAAAGACATCGTTGCAACTGCCATCGAAGAGTTGCCCGAGCGTCAGCGCTTGGTACTGTCTTTGTATTACTACGAAGATTTGAATCTGAAAGAGATTGGACAAGTTCTTCGCGTGACAGAAAGTCGTGTGTCTCAATTGCATGCGCAAGCTGTACAAAGACTTCGCGTGAAGTTACAAATCTCGTTGGGCTCTAGCGAAATCGAGATGGTCTAAACTTCCATTTTTTCGCGGATTTTTTTCATCAAACGAACTTCGTTTTGTCGCACGGCCTCGCGGGTGATGCCGTATTTTTCGCCGATCTCTTGCAAAGTTAAAGGTTCGTCGTTTAGCCAACGCTCATCCAAAATAATTTTTTCTTTTTCGGATAAAGAAGGGCGAATTTCTTCTATTCTTTTCTTTAGCAACTGAATTTGCTCTTGGGTGGCCAGGGTATCATCTAAGCTTTCCTGGCTTGGGGCCCGCTGTAAATCTTTTAAAGTCATTCCAGATTCATCATCTAAGGGGCGATCTAAGCTGACGTCGCGTCCCGACATTCTTTCAGCCATGCTTCGAACTTCGTCTTCTGGAATATTTAATCGGGTGCTAAGCAAAGCAATATTTTGTTTTTGCCCAAGGCGTTCTAAGTTTTGTTGTTCACGCTGAAGTTGGTAAAATAATTTTCTTTGATTTTGAGTTGTGCCAATACGAACCATGGAATGTTGTCGCATCAAGTACTCTTGAATATAGCCACGTATCCACCAGACGGCGTAGGTAATGATGCGGGCCCCTTTATAGGGATTGTACTCTTTCACTGCGTGCATAAGGCCCACATTGCCTTCTTGAATCAGGTCGATCATTTTGGCGCCAAATTTTGAATACTCGGCAGCAATTTTCACAACGAAACGCAGATTCGATCGGACCAGGGCTTGGGCGGCCTCGGGATCTTTTGTTTCATAATATTTCTTAGCCAAAACAACTTCATCCTCTTTGCTTAGCACTGGATATTTGCGAATTTCGTTCAAATACATGACCAAGGGATCTTTTGAGCTCGTCGTTGCCGAAGTTGATGGGACAAGGGCTGCTGTTATCTTTTCAATGTCTTCTTTCGGAGCAGTGAGCTCGTCGGGATTTAAATTGCTTGTTATTTCGTTGGGTCCAAAATCTGACGGATTGGGAACATCTGGCAATTCAGATTCATCCACGATTTCTGCAGCCACAGCACGGGCTTTCACAGGTTTCTGAATTGGAACCTTTTTCGTTTTGGTCATCTTATTGGCATTCTGACCAGTGGTTTTTTTTACTATGGTTTTTTTCTTAGCCATGGTTAAGCCTTCAGTTCCTCAAGACGATTGCAACTACCCTAGGTGTCTCGAAAGCATTTTGGCCAATCCCTCTTGGACCTTACCCTTGAAGGGGGTCAGCAGAAGGGGAAGATCCACAAGAATGCTCACTTTAGAGCCTGTGCCCGAGTTTTGGATAGTGACCTCGGCCTTGAATTGAGATCCTTTAATGGAACAGGTTTGTGTCGCATCATTGAATTGGCATTCGGTCTTTGGATCGAACTTTTTCAATTCGTCAGGTTTTGAAAGAAATTGTTTCAGTTTGCCATAGGCTTCTGCAGAGGCATGGGCGGTTTGATGTTCAACGGTGAATTTAGGCATACTTACTCCTTGATAGACGCTTATAGATTATATTAAAATCTGTGCTTTGACTGTAGATTTTCGCCGTGTCAGAACCCTAGGACAAGAGAAATATTTTTGTAGGGGTGGCTTGACAGAAAGAGCTACAGACTCAGGCAACATAAAAAGTAAAGGCGTCGGATATGAAGTTTGTAAAAGATCTAAAAAGAACTCACTACTGCGGGGGGTTGAATGCTTCCCATGCTGGCCAAAAAGTCGTTCTGATGGGCTGGGTGGACACTCGACGTGACCATGGAAGCCTGGTTTTTATCGATTTGCGTGACCGCGAGGGTCTAGTTCAGGTGGTTTTAGATCCTAAGAAAAATGAAACATCCAGCAGCAAAGATTTGCGCGGCGAGTTTGTCTTGGCCGTGGAAGGTGTGGTGCGCCTTCGCCCCGATGGAATGAAGAATGATAAATTGAAAACTGGCGAAATCGAAATCGAAGCAGTCAGTTGTGAAATTTTGAACGAGTCAGCGACTCCTCCATTTAAATTTTCTGATAGCAATGTGAATGAAATGCTTCGCTTAAAGTATCGTTATCTTGATTTGCGCTCGCAGCGCCTTCAGCAGCATTTGATGACTCGTCACAAAGTGGCTCAATTGGTTCGAAAATTTTTAAGCGAAAATGGCTTCATCGAAGTCGAGACTCCGATTTTGTACAAAAGCACTCCAGAAGGAGCCCGCGATTATCTTGTCCCTTCGCGCGTAAACCCAGGTCACTTCTATGCTTTGCCTCAGTCCCCGCAAACTTTGAAACAGCTTTTGATGATCTCTGGCTATGACAGATATTTCCAAATTGCTCGATGTTTTCGCGATGAAGATTTGCGCGCTGATCGTCAGCCTGAATTTTCGCAAATCGATATCGAGATGTCTTTCATCGATGAAGAAGACATTATTCAAGTGAATGAAAAAATGTTGAAGTTGATTTGGAAAGAAATCAAAGGGATAGATGTTGGGGTAATTCCACGCATGACATTCCAAGAGGCCATGGACCGTTTTGGTTCTGATAAACCAGACACTCGCTTTGGACTCGAGATCAAAGATTTAGCCCATTTGGCAAAGGGAAGTGGATTTAAAGTTTTTGATGATGTGATTGCTAGAAGCGGGATCGTGCGCGGTCTTCAAGCTCCGGGTGGGGGCGCTTTCACGCGGGGTCAATTGGATAAATTGACGGACATGTCTAAAAAAGCTGGGGCCAAGGGCTTAGTTTGGATCAAGGCCGAAGCGGATGGCACTTACTCTTCACCTGCTTCTAAATTTTTAAGTGCTGACTTGTTGGCAAAAATGTTTGCGGCCTGTGGATGTCAAAAAGGGGATGCGGCTTTAATCGTTGCCGATGATTTTGATATTGCTTGTGCGGCCCTTTCAACTTTGCGATTGCACTTGGGACGCGAAAATAAATTGATCAATGAAAAACAATACAACTTTTTGTGGGTTGTGGATTTTCCATTGCTCGAATACTCGCCAGCAGATAAGCGCTGGGTGGCAAGACATCATCCATTCACTTCGCCAAAAGACAGTTCATTCGATGATCTATTAAATAATAACGAAAAGAATTACGGATCCATGCTAGCAAAAGCCTATGACTTAGTTTGCAATGGCTACGAAATGGGTGGCGGAAGCATTCGTATTTACAGAAATGAAATTCAGCAGGCCATGTTCCGAGTTCTTGGCATGAGCGAAGAAGAGACAAAATTAAAATTTGGTTTCTTCTTAGAGGCCCTTCGTTACGGAACTCCTCCCCATGGTGGTATTGCTTGGGGTATGGATCGTTTGGTGATGTTGTTGTGTGAAACTGATGCAATACGCGAAGTGATTGCCTTCCCTAAAACAGCGAAGGCCACGGACTTGATGGCCGATGCCCCAAGTGTTGTGGATCGTGATCAGCTGGTCGAGGTCGGCGTGAAGCTTACACCGCTGGCTGAAAAGTTTATCGAAGATTCTAAAAAACAAAATTAAAAATTAGGTCGGGCGTTGGAATGTCAACTGAACAACATCTGTTCGGTTGGCAAGAAATGCGCCTTCACAGTAGCCTAAATAAAAAAGCCACATTCTGTAAAATCGTTCGTCAAAACCAAGTTTAAGTATATTTTCTTTTTGTGATGTAAACGCAGCAGTCCACTGATTCAATGTTTTTGCGTAAGATAGTCCCATGCTTAGACAATCTTTGATTTCAAGACCTGTTTTTTTCATTTCAGCAGTGAACTCATTCAATGAAAGCAGAGTGCCGCCTGGGAATATATATTGTTGGATAAAATCGGTTCCACGAATGTAGTCATTGAAAAATTTTTCATTCATACAAATTCCCTGGATCAGTCCACGGCCACCTGGCTTTAAACACTCCTTAAGTGTTTTGATATAGACTGGCCAGAATTCACGTCCAACAGCTTCAACCATTTCGATGGAAACGATATGGTCATAAATACTTTTTTCATCTCGATAGTCTTTTAGAAAAATTTTTGCTCGATTTTGCCACTGATTTTTTTCAATAAGGTCCATGCAATAGTCAAATTGCTCTGTCGATAGTGTAAGGCCAACATATTGAGTTTCTGTTTGTGTCATAAGATGATTTAAAAAACCGCCCCATCCACAACCAATCTCAAGAACAGTTTCATGGCCTTGGACTTGAATTTGCTGAAGCACGCGTTGATATTTCTGAATTTGTGCCTGCTGTAAGGTGAGATTTTCATTGCTATATAATCCCGAAGAATAACTTTTTGTCGGATCAAGCCACAATCGATAAAAATTATTTCCAAGATCGTAGTGGGCTTCTATGTTTTGACGACTTTGTTTTTTATTGTTGGCCCGCAATAGATGTCTGAGCTTATAGCGAAGCAGGGACAATTTATATCCATAAATAAATTTTTGAAGAGATTGTTCATTTTGGCAGCACCAAAGAATAAACTGAGCAATGCTATCTAAATCGATTTTTTGGCTAATATAGGCTTCAGCTAGTCCAATATCTCCACGTCGTACAATATCCCTGAGCCCTGCCCAGTCGTGAATGATAACCGTTGAATTTGGCCCACTGTTTTTTCCAAAAAATTCGAAATTTTCCCCATCGCTGGTCTTGAGTGTGACAGAGCCAAATTCCATTCCTTTTAACACTTGCTCAACAACAAGAAGTCCAAGGGCAGGCTTTGAAAATAAACGATGGATAAGGGGCCAGTTCAGCATAGGACTCCGATTTTTTAACAAACGATCACATCTTTGAACTCATTTCACGGACAAGAAGGTGGGACAAGTAATTATTAAGGTTAATTGTTTAATTCTGACAAATGACAATTCGCCAAAGGTCTAGTTTTTATTTTTTGTCTCAAGTTGAAACAAAGGTGACCGATAAAGAGGATGAAGAAAGAAGGATTCTTTCTTGAAAGCTGAGTAAAGCTTTCTTTCCAGCACACAGGAGGTGGGTTATGGAAAAAATCAGTCGCATTATTCCGTCGAGTCCTAGAACAAAAGCTGTCGCAGAAGAAGGTCAACCAGTTCGCCCAGGGGCTCCGTCTTTGGGACGACCAATGGGAAAAGTAACTGCCCGTAATTTTTTCGAAAGCCAAGCCAGTCAGGCTGCTGCAAAAGAATCTAAAATTCCAAGTTCGGCATCGACACCATCATTGAATGCTGGGGCTCCGATGGATGAGGGTTTTGCAATTAAAGATAAAGTCAGTTTAAGTTCAGCTGCAAAAGAATCAGAATCTGAAGATGTTGCAACTGGGTCTACAGATGCCCAGTCCTTTGTTAAAAATGATTCAGCCCTTTACAATGCCAAAGGTGAGCGTTCAAAAGTTCAGATGATCGAAGATCTGTCTAAGAAATTTTTTGGATCAGCACCCAAATCGTCAATGGCAGTTGCAAAGCCACAGCTTGAGCCAATCATGGAAAAAGCCGGACCACCAACAGAACTTCAGACAGAGCTTGGTGTAGAGTCCTAAGAATCATTCTTGGTCTTAGGCATGCTATGAACTGCACTGTTATTCTTTCAGTTCGCTGGCAGTGACTATATTTTCGATCAAGAAGCCAGTCTCTTCCAGAGACGAAATTTTATAAATTCCCTGAAGGCGTCGTTCACCCGACGCCTTTTTTTCTATGCAAACAATCACATCTAAACTGAGCCTGATCAGTTGTCTGATGGCCATTAAACCCCATTGGGGAGCACCCATCTGAACTAACATTTCCAATCTAAGTAAGGCTTGGTGAGGGTTGCTGGCATGTAAGGTCCCAAGACTTCCCCGATGCCCAGTGGATAGTGCCATTAAGAAATCCTTTGCTTCAGCGGATCTCATTTCGCCAACCACGAGGCGATCTGGCCGCATGCGAAGTGCTCGCTTCAAAAGATGGTCTTGGTCAAGGGCAGAAAGACCTCCAAGGGACTGCGGCCTTGTCATCAGCCGACTTGAAATTTTGTTTGGTAAGGAAATTTCTTGGGTG
Organism: Bdellovibrionaceae bacterium UBA5009; assembly: GCA_002396665.1. Lineage (GTDB taxonomy): Bacteria > Bdellovibrionota > Bdellovibrionia > Bdellovibrionales > Bdellovibrionaceae > UBA5009. The sequence goes on along the minus strand of DGYJ01000100.1, from coordinate 45,709 downwards.
TCTTCGATCAGAACAATTCGTTCATTGGGATCGACCTGGTTAAGTAAAGCTTGGGTTAAAGTTGTTTTTCCATAGCCTGTACTACCGATGATCAAAAAATTCATTTTATGATCTATAATCTTTTGCAGAATAATTTTTTGCTCATCCGTTACAAATTTTTTTTCATTGAGCTCATCAAGGGAAGTATTCAATCTGCTGTTTCTTCTGAATAAAACTTGAAATTGATCCTTTGTAATGGATTCATCAATCATTGTGATTCTAAAGTTTTTATATTTAGCTTCATGAAATGGATTTTCAATATTTAAAGAGCCCATGGTTTTAAATAATAATTCCTCTTTAAAATTTTGATATTCTTGGGTATTTAAAAATTCAATTTCCGATTTTTGAAGTACACCATTGTCTTCAAACCATATTTGATCGGGACCATGGATGATTATTTCAGTAATTTTGGAGTTTTCAATTAAGGAATCAATGGGTTTCATTTTTTGGGACTCGCCAAGTGATGGGGGTGGTTATCATTTTCGAAGTTGGTTAGGGTCGGCTTCACAAGGATGACAAGTTCAGATTTTTCATTTTGAAAGTTTTCACTTTGAAAAAGCTTTCCAAGAATTGGAATTTTAGATAAGAAAGGAAGTTGTTCCTTGGCCGAACCCAGTTGTTCTTTTAAAAGTCCTGATAAAATTACGACCTTTGATTTTTCAAGATCAAATTGGCTTGATAACCGATTGACTTTCAAGGCCGGAATATCATCAACACGAAGTGATGGGTCTAAGTAAGAAACTTCAGATTGTAAGGCTAAACTCATTCGTCCAGATGAGTCTGCCAGTGGATTGAACTTTAATAAAATTCCATAATTTTTCCAAAGAACATCCCTTGTTTTGCCTGTAATGATTTGAATTGGGAATTCGCCGCCCACAAAGAATTGACACTCTTTCCCGCTACGGCAAAGAACATTGGGGCTTGCCAAAATTTGAGCGTTACCGTCTTTTTCAAGGGCATTCAGTGTTAGATTTAATTTATCCCAACTCAGAGTTGGACTAATTTCAGCTTGGGCTTGATCGGGCCACTTAAGCCCTAAAATTTGCTGTTGGTTCTTATTGACCTCGAGGACTGTCATTTCAATTTTAACCACTGGTTCAAGGTCGATAGCCTTTTCATCTATGACAAATTGAACTCCGAAGGGTTTTAATTTTTCTTTGTACTTTTCGATATGGCGGTCGTTTTTTGAAAGTCGCAGCTCAGGCCAAGGGGAAAAGAAAATCGGCAATGGAAGAAGTCCGGACTTTTGCATTAGTTTTTGAAAATATTGATTTGCTCTTTTTTGAATTTTATCGTTCATTTCAGCATGCATAAAGTATTCTTCGTTTGAAAATTCGAGCTGTGATTGAAGATCCAACCAATCTTCGAAACGAAAAATTCTGCCTTGGACTATAATTTGTCCCTTGCGAATTTTGACATCCAAATTGGCTTTAAAATTCAGATCAGATTTTATTTTCTGATAGAGTTCTACAGCAAGGGGGCTAAGAACATGCAGTTCATGAATTTGTTTGTCGATCTTAAAAGTTGTACTTCCTTTTTTTGAAGCTACAAAAATCCAGATTTTCCCACGGCGCTCGATGTGCAATAAATCCGAATCTTTGACCCATAGGGCTTCACTTTGGCCTATTAAACTTAATTTTTGTCCTGGGCTTAGGATATATTCCGAGGCCCGCGCAAAAAATGAAAGAAGCAGAAGTGAAAATAATATCCCTAATCGCATCATGACAATCAGGAGTGCAAAGTCGGAGCTTATTCCAAAGGCCCGTAGTTCATCTTTTAAAAATAAATGTTCATTTTTCGGACGGTTGTTTCGGACTTATTTGTCGTTAAACTAATCCACCGTAAAAAGATCAAGTTCAAAGTAAAGGCTGACTCCGTCTTCAAGATTTTGAACATGCAAGGAAGATTTGTGCAGTTTTAAAATCGACTCACACACAGTCAGTCCCAGTCCAAATCCTGTGCTATGGTTCATGACGTTTTCATCGATGTAAAAAGGTTTAAAAATTTTCTCGACGGCATCGGCCGCGATTTGTGGACCCTTGTTGTGAATTGTAAAGCGAATTTTATTGCCGCTTTTTGCAGACTGAATTTGGATTTCACTGTTGGCATCACAAAACTTACAAGCATTGTGAACGAGGCGTTGGATGATTTGGTAAAACAGTCTGCGATCGGATTTAAATTCTAAATTTTCTAACTTTGAAGTTAGTTTTAAATTCTTAGATTGAATTAGTTTTTGAATCGCAGGATTAACTATTCCTTCGGTCGATGTCCAAAACATAGCTTGAAAGTCTAATTTAAGTTGCTGAGTTTCAGACTTGATAATCATCAGGACGTCGTCGATGAGGTCTTTTAATTTTTGCGCTGAAGCCGTGATCCGTTGATTGTATAGGTTTTGCTCTTCATCCAACTTGGATTCATTTAATAAAGATGAAAAATTCAGAATCGAGGTTAGCGGCGTTTTCAATTCATGATTGATTAAAATCATAAAATTACTTTTTGCAGAGTCTAAAGTTTTAAGTTCCGCCAATGCAGTGCTGAGTTCTTTATTTTTCTTTTTAAGTTCAACGCCAAGCTGATGACGTTCATAGGCCAAATCAATCGTGTGGGCCAAATCTACGGGATCCCAGGGTTTTGTTAAATAGCGGTAAATTTGCCCGCTGTTTACAGCTAAAATTACAGACTCAATGTCAGTGTATCCGGTCAGTAGCAATCGAACGGTGTCGGGATGGCTTTCAATGGTTTTTGATAAAAATTCAACACCAGTCATGGCGGGCATTCGCTGGTCAGTTAATATGACGGCGATATCGCTATTCTTTTTAAGGATATCAAGGGCCTCGGCCCCAGATGTAGCCTTGAGGACGTTGTACTTTTTGCGGAAAAGTCTTTCAAGAGCCTCTACATTATCTTTTTCGTCGTCCACACATAAAATGTTTGGTTTCATCTGCAGTCAGTTTAAGGCAAAGTCCTTAGATCTGGGAGACGTTCTTTTAAAACGTGGAAAGTACGAACAAAAGTCCAAGGGTTCCTTGGATCTTGGTCTAGAATGCTGTCTCAATTTGAGAAGCTGATCATTTTAGGTCAAGTCTGTGTCAAAAAATGACGATCAAGCGAATATGGAAAAAAATTCTCGATGATGAGGAGAAACTATGTCTTCGCTACGACATAAGATGTTTTACACGGTTTTAACATTAAGTTATTCACTGCACAGTGTGTCTGAGGCCCAATGGGGTTATGGATTGTACGGTGGATCACAAAAGTGCAACACGCAATTTAAAATCGGCGCTGGGGCGCAAAGTTATCTTGATGAATATCGAGAACTACAATCCCAAGTAAAAACGATTCAAGCCGAGATCAATTCGAAAAAACGCGAATTGCGTACGGCCGAAGTTGATGTGCGAAGAATGAAGTTTGCAATGCAAAGAACATTGAACGCTGACGCCTTGGATTTCGTCACAACACATTCTGAAGAACAAAGACGTTGCTCTGATTACGAAGGAATGCCAAAGGGAATTGTACGCGCTCCAAGAACTGCACAACGTGAATCCGATGTGGTTTACGAGCAAGGTTATAATTCAAACACTGGAACAGTTTCAAATTCTGGATCATCTAGCGGTGATGGAAGTGGCACAGGCGTTCGTCGTTCGACAACGACGACGTCTTCAAATAGTTCAAGCACTGATGATTCAAGGGTTGTTACAGCTATGAGGCCATCATCTGGCCGAACTCAGTCGACAACTAATTCTGGAGCAAGTGCCAACAGTGGGAACACTGGAGTTCGTCGCTCAACAACTGTGAATTCTAATTCTGGTAGTGCTACAACGGGTGGGCGTTCTGGTGAACTGGTTCCAGCTTCAGGCGAGACCCAAGTTCGCCGTGCAGACTCTTCTTCTGGAGGCACTGAGGTGCGCAGATCAGGTAATTCAACTGGAACATCTGAAAATTCTAATTCCGAAATGACGGGTGTTAGACGCCGTATGCAACAGCGGACTCCACAAAGTGTGGTTGAGCGTGGACCAAGTTCTGAGGCAGCTGATGCATCGGATGGTTCTTCTGAGCCTGAAAAATATGAAATTCCATTTGGACTATCTGTGAATGAGTTTTCAAGATTGTGCCCTCCGGGCCGTCGTGAATTGAATGGCAGTGCAGTTTGTTCTGATGATCGCTTTTTAATGGGTGTTGCTAAGGTCAATAAAGCAGAATGTTCAAACGCGGTTTCTGGATATGGGAAAAAATATGCAGATACTCAAGCATTAACAAAGTACATCGAATCTCAACAGGAGTTATTGGCGACTTACTCGCAACAAATTAATGAAGTCAAAATGGCTTTCACTGAAGAGATTAACAATCAGCAAACTTCACAAACTGAAGGTGGCGTTTGTATCGATTGTATGTTGAACAGTTCTGGATACGACAGCGCAGAAGCTACTCCTAAAAAAGATTGGGGTGGTGTCGCCGCAAATGTTTTGACGGGATTATTTGCAACAGCTTCTGCCTACAAAATTGAAAAAAGCAGACAAGATTATAATGCATCCATCGGTGCGGCTTCAGAATGGTCTCCATCTCCGATTTCCTACGGGTTTCCATTTCTATATGCTGGACTTTCCGGGGCCCTTGGTTCTGGTGGTGGACAAGGTTCTTTCGGTTGCGCATCCACAATGTCTGGTGGTGGTAATTTCAATGGTCCAATGGGAATGCTTGGCATGAGTGGTAACGGAAGCATGATGGGTCCCTACGCTGGAAACTCTATGTGGGGACAACCTGCTTGGGCGAATGCCGGTGCAGCTGGTGCTTTGGGTGGCGGAATTTTCACTCCGGGATATACTCCATGGGGACAAAATGGTCCTTGGGGTTTGAACAATAATGGAGTTGGAGTCTTCCCACAAGTTGGCGGAAATTTTGGTGGTCAATTTGGATTTTCAAATCCTTCAATTGGTGGAGCAGGTTGCATCAACGGTTTCGCTGGTCCAATTTGTAATTCTAGTTATGGCGGAGGAGTTGCTGCAGGAATTCCAGGTTCTGGAATTAATGGCTACTTCCCAGGATCTTCTCCGTTCGGTGCAGGTGCTGGCGCAGGATTTGGTGGCGCGGGTGGTTTCCCTGGAGCAGGTGGAGCTCTCGGTGGATCAGTTTTCGGCGGAGCAAATCCGTTCGGAACAGCAAACCCATTCAACACTGGAGCTGGCGGACAGTTCGGAATGAACAATCCATTTGGTGGAGTGGCCGGTAATGGTTCTTATTATCCAGGAGCAACAGGCTTCAATGGAATGAATGGCGTACCAAATCCACAATTGTTCCAAAATCAAATTTCTCAGTACAACCAATATATCCAGCAACAACAGCAAAATTTGCAAATGTACAATCAGTACATTCAGCAACAACAGCAAGCTCTGCAAGTTGAGGCGCAAAAACAGCAAGCCTTACTAGCAATGCAACAAGAGCTTGAAGGATTTTATAAACGCTACAACTCGATCGTGGGCAGCGGCTCTGGAAGCATGCTTGGTGGAGCGGGAGTTGGCGGCTACACAGGTTATAATCCTTTGATGGGTGGTGGATACTTTGGCGCCGGTGGACAACTTGGTGTTGGCTTCGGAGCAGGTGCTGGATTTGGCGGAAGCTATATTGGATCACCGATTGGGGCCCCTGGCGGAGCACCAGTGAATTCAGGTGGGACGGGCAGCAATCGTTGATCGTTCGTAAACTTTACGACAGTCACGTTCATTTATTAATGACGGGACAAACTCGATTGGGTTTGTCCCTTTCTTCTTTTTGTCGTCCAGAAGATTTTAAAAATTTGAAATTAAATTCATTTTCCTATCGTGGTGATTGGCTCTATGGCTTTGGCTGGGATGAAAATAAATTTCAAAATATCAATCTTCATCGAACAACATTAGATCAACATTATCCGGATCGCCCTGTATTTTGGGTTAGGGCCGATGGACATAGTTCATGGCTTAACACCGAAGCCTTAAAAAGAGTTGGCTTCATGGATGCCAATTCTGAAATTTTTAAATCCTACAAAGATTATATTCCTTTGGGAAATGATGGCCTTACGACAGGAGTTCTTAAAGAAGCAGCCCATATGTTTGTGTATACGAAGTTGCCTGCTTCAGAAGCAGCACAAACTAAGGATTTTCTTTTAGAGGGGCTTCAAGTCTTTCGTGAAGCCGGATTTACACATCTACGTGATATGACCTCAAGCTTTGAGCAATTGGCCTTGGCCCGTGAGCTTGAGCAGAGTCAGCAATTGCAAATGCATATTGAACATAATTTCGTCTTTGAAAATGAAATGGATCTATCGAAATTAGTCCGTGAAGTTGTGAAACAAAAACAAATGGACACAAAATTTTTAAAATCCCGAGGAATCAAATTTTTCTATGATGGATCTTTGGGGTCAGAAACGGCTTTGCTCTCTAGACCCTATCCCAGTGGCAAGTCAGGAATTCTTGGATTTTCAGATCAACAAGTTCGTGAAATCATCACCGAAAGCTGGAAAGCAGGTCTTGATGTCAGTGTCCATATTATTGGTGACGAAGCAGCCCACCGAATTGTTCATTTAGCCCGTGAAGTATCAGCCAAGGGATTGTTGGGCCGAATTCATTTAGAGCATGTACAAGTTTTAAGGCCCGAAACAATTTTAATGATGAAGTCACTTCATGTTCACTGCCATCTTCAACCTTGTCATTGGCTAAGCGATCGTGCCTGGCTCAAAGAAAAGCTAGGGACACTTTATGAGTATAGCTTTCCATGGGAAGCCCTACGCCGGGCCCAAATTCCATTTAGTTTTGGCAGTGATTCACCGATTGAACCAGCTTCTTTGTTTTCGAATTTACAAGCCCTTCAATTAAGTTCGAAATCTGGAATTCCAAGTTTAAAGTTGCAGGATCTGACATCCCCACATGTTTATCCACATCGGGATTCATTTGAAACAGAAACTCATTTTGAAAATGAATCTGTGAAAAAAATTATTTTTCTATAATGATCTCCTTATCCTTTAAAATAAAAAAACTACCAAGGGCGACAAGCCCCAAGACAACCCAATTGCGCTTACTTTGAAAGCTTCCCTGGGATGTCGCAGTCGACTGATCGAGCACAGGAACTGCAGGCCATTTTTTAATGTCACCTTTAGGACTTAAAATTTTTCTTTGACGAACCAAATGTATATTCTGCAGGTCTTGTAGATCAAAGCTGTCTATAAACCGAGAATGGGTATCAGAGACTATATAAATTTGGGTGTTTCCAGATGGGGAATGGATTGGGTATTCTCCATTTCTAAAATTGTACATTTGGCCATCCAGATATAATATTTCAGATGATTCTATCTCGATACCAATATCTTTTAAATTCCAAGTCAGAATTTTGCAGCTGACGTTTAATTTTTTGTATTCTTCATAATTTTGTAGGGCACGCAAATGGCAAAGAAATTTATTTATTTGTTGGGGCCACTTTCCATCTGGAAATTTTTTGATAATAACAGAAAGAAAGAACATCTGGGTGTCAGAGTCAAAAAAGTATTTTTTTTGTAATTCGTTAATTTGTTGCAAAAATTCGTCAACGCCGATTTCAGAACGCAGAAAGCGCTCACTGAAAGACGTCAGGATGTCGCTTTGATTCAGCATAGAATCTTCATGGGAAGTTTCGAAGTAGGCCTGGGCGTCGGATTCTGTGGAATCTGTTGCCACATCATCTGCATATGAAGTGGCAACCAGAAGAAATACAATTGTGATGATAAAACAAAAAGACTTTTTCATCGCGTTTGTCCTTGGTCGTAAATTATTGTGTAAGAGCTTTTAGCTGCGGGCTTTTCAGCAAATTCGCTTTTGGTTTCAGACTCATTTTGGACGACAGCAAAGTAGGGATTGTCGCTGACCATAAGGCTTCGACTGTTTTTTTCTGAAACCAGGGCGGCATAGACATCAGGATTCAAGGGGGCACGAATGATTTTTATTCTTTCAGCTACCTTTTTACTTTTTTGTCCATTTGCTGTCAGGTAAAGATCAACGACGCCTTTATCCCCAACAAAAGGACCAATACTTTCAATGTTTATAAGATCTAAAGGAACTAGGACATAGCCCTTAGGGATATAGGTGTCGACGGATTCGGGCTCGTGCTGTTCAAGTTGTCCATCAACGCCAGGTGCGGGGTTTGTTTTTGTGTTTTTTAGAAACACAAAAAATGAAATAATTCCCAGGGCTAAAAATGGCAGCAAAATCATTTTTTGCTTTTTAATATAATCAATTATCTTTTTTTCGTCTTTCATTGGTCACCTCTGTTTTTTTTATTTCTTTACGACTTTTTTTAATCATCCAATGGACTTCAAGAATCAAGCAGACCATCAAGGCCAGGACGACAATGAATTCGATAAAAATCTGTCCGCTGGAATGATTTCGAAATTTCCCACGGCATTTTGTGATAAAGTGGTTGAACATATTCTTTTCACTTTCCAATCAAGTAAATTTGAAGCCAGTTGGCTTGAGCTGATAAAACCCATATTCCAAGAAATGGACCAGGCCTGTTTCTTTTCGAAATGACTCTGAAGTTCATACGCCGGAGCAATATCCGGGCTGTCCGGCTGGATGGCAAGACTTGGCCCTAAGGAGGTTGAAGCGCTTGAAGTTTCTTGAATTAAATTATGCAGACGTTTTTCCGATTTAAAAATCGAATTTAAATTTTTAATTAGACGTAGATGCGAGCGCTGAAATTCTGTATTTGCCAACTGAATTGTATTTTTTTGAATTTGATCCAGTTTTTTTCTTTTTTTGAAGTTGTTTTGATATTGGATTTGCAGTTTGGCTAAAAGAATTAAATTTTGTTGGGCTGCTGCGACGGCCATTTCTGCCTCGATTTTTATTTTTTCCAATCGAAGTGTCCGAGCAGTTGGATTGAGCTTTAAAAGATTTTGAAGGCGCTTTTTATTTTGTGAAAATGTTTTTGTTTCAATGGCATAACAAGTTTTAAACAAATTCTGTTCTAGGCGAATCCAAGAGCCTAAGTAGGAATAAAAATAAATCAGACCCATGCAAAACAGCAAAAGCACTGAAAAGCTGACAAGCAGGCCCCCTTTATTGTTTCCAAGTGGATAGATCCAAATATTTTTTAATTTCATATTTTTTAATCAACAGACCTTCCAGTTGCAGTTCAATTTTCGGAGCTTTAAGAACATGACCCAATTGTGTTTGATCAACTTTG